>JALSQG010000033.1 GCA_026985565.1 Deltaproteobacteria bacterium | reverse complement strand
ACAAGGCGGCCAAGTCCGATACGGAATTTTACGGCAAGTTTTTCAGGCAAATGCTTCAAAATGGCGTATATTTAGCACCGTCTCAGTTTGAGGCAGCCTTCGTATCCCTTGCCCATAGCTGGGATGATCTGGATTTTGCTCTGGAAGCGACTGAATCGTCATTCAAAATCCTTGCATAAGGATCAATTCTATGCTATCTCATATTGGACAACGAGGCATGGTGTTGAGGAATTGTTCCACCGTTTCTTTGACAAATCACACCGTGCCTGATGAAAGGGAAGGCTAAGCCATGGGTACCATCCGGCAGGAACTGGCCCAGGCATTACGGCATTTTAGTAATGCCACAACTATTGCACTGGCCGTTGTTTTATCAACATTTGCCGGAGTACTTGCAGGATATTATCTTGATGAGAAGCTTTTTCATGGCAAAACCTATCCATGGCTTACGATAATATTTTTCTTTTTCGGCTTAGGAGGAGGAATAAAAAATTTTATCATCCTAACCAAACGGTTTACCAAAGAGGCTGAAAAAGAAAAAGGGGAAAGGAAGGGAAGTTCAGTTGAAACAAGGGAACACCAGCATAAGGGCGATTCTGACAGGGAATCTTGATCCCAGCTTCGTACGCCTTTTTATGGCTGCAAACTGGATTGTCTTGGCTATCCTTGTGACAACATCAATGCTTTTCTTATCCGATAGATTCTCCTCCGGAGTGCTTGTAGGAGGTATAATTTCAAACCTCAACACCCTTGGACTTGATAAGGATTGTAAGCGTATGGTGCGCTGGAGAAGTATGGCTGCTTACTATGCAGGTATGGCTGTGCGGATGGGCCTTATCGCTTTGGCAGTCACCATCACAATCCTATTTTTTAAAGAGCTCTTTTCGCCAATCGGCATGTTTGTGGGACTTTCTGTATCTGTCATAAATTTTTATCTTTTAGTGACAGCAATGCTTATATACAGAGCCAAATTCAAGGAGGCAGTTTAATCATGGAACATCCTTTGTTGTTTCTCAGTCTTTTATTAGAGGCACTTGGCTTGCCAGCCCATGGTGGTAAGAGTGCACTTGCACAGGTTCTTGCTCCACACATGCAGTACAGTTACCTGGCTATGATTGTCTGTGTAATTCTTGCATGGGCTGCTACATCCAAATTGGAAATTAGGACTCCAAAAGGCCTTCAAAACATCATGGAGATCTTTGTGGACTGGTCAGAGAATTTTATCATGGAACAAACCCATGACAAAAGACAAACCATGATCATATTCCCCATGATGACCACTTTTATGCTTTACATCTTGGTGGGTAACTACATGGGGCTGATTCCAGGGTTCATGTCGCCAACGGCAAATCTTAACGTGACACTCGGCTGTACTGCAATTTCAATAGCTACCTATCATATATTAGGTGTAAGATTTCATGGCATTAAATACATTAAACATTTCATGGGACCTATTCCAGCAATGGCACCAATGATGTTTCCCATTGAGGTATTTAGCCACATAGGAAGAATCCTTAGTCTTTCCATTCGACTTTTTGGAAACATGGTTTCTAAGGAGATCCTTCTTGGACTGCTTTTCATGCTTGCAGGTCCTTATTTGGCTCCGCTACCAATAATGATTCTTGGATGCCTCGTGTGTCTGCTTCAGGCATTTATTTTCTATGTTCTGTCAATAGTCTATTCAGTCGAGGCAATGGCAGGAGCGCATTAAGCAACAGAGAAAAAGAAAATATAAAATCTTGAGAAGAAGAAGGCCAAAAAATTAGATGTAGGAGGTTTTGAAATGAAGAAGTTTTCTTGGATTTCTGTGCTAACGGTTCTTTTCGTACTTGCATGGGCAGGGCTTTCATTCGCAGCGGGCGATGATGTAGCAAAAGGTGGCCATGTCGGTTTCTTGATGGCAGCATCAGTGCTTGCTGCCGGACTTGGTGTCGGTATTGCAGCATCTGGCTGCGGTGTCGGAATGGGCCACTGTTCAAAGGGTTGTCTTGATGGTACTGCGAGGAACCCGGAACTTGCTGGTAAGCTCACCGTTACCATGTTCATTGGTTTGGCTCTTATCGAGTCACTTACCATTTACGCCCTCGTTGTTGCTCTTATAGCACTTTACGCCAACCCAATGCTTCCAAAGCTCATGGCCATATTCGGTCTTGGTGGCTAATTATTAGTCGATTTTGGAGCACGACTAAAAAGGCCAGCCCATAAAAAGGCTGGCTTTTTTATTTTACAAATTCTATTAATCCTCCGGTTGGCCCTGCCCCTTTTAAACGAATCAGATTGTTTGCCATCTCAACGATTAAAGGGTTGTTTTCTGCAACGATGAGCGTTACGCCCAAGGTAAGCAATTCCTGGAAAAATTTCACCATATCTTCCACGTCCTTCGGATGAAGGGCGCCGGTGGGTTGGTCAAGTAAGAAAATATTATGCTTGACTGTCCCGCCAGAACTAAGATGGGATGCAATCTTAAGACGTTGGGCCTCTCCGGTTGAAAGCTGCTCAAGAGCTTGCCCCAAACGTAAATAACCAATCCCCGCCCTTTCAGCAAACTCCAACGGTTTTCTTATGGTTGAGATTCTGGCGAAAAGATCGGCCGCTTCTATACAAGTTAAATCAAGGACGTCTTTTATATTGTAACCCCTGTATCTAATATCCAATATGTCGGCATTATACCTCGAGCCTTTGCATACCGGACATACGTAAGATATAACGAGGCCAAATCCCTCACGCATAACCTTACCAGTTCCCTTGCATACCTCGCATCTTCCACCCTTTCTGGCAAGGGAAAACATATTGGCAGTGAGCCCGGCTCCTCTCGCTTCTGGTGTCCGGGAAAACAGGGTTCTAATTGGAGAAAATACCGAAAGGGCCGTGGCTGTGATGGAGTATCTGCCACGGAATATCTCACCACTTGGAACTAGGACTACCTTTGCTTTGGAAGCATGGTGATCTTTGATCCATTTATAAGCCTCTGACAATAGCCTGCTTTTGCCTGAACCAGTAGGTCCACAAACTACTGTTAGGCTACCGGTTTCTATTTCAAGTCGTCTGCAAGCTTTAAAATAATCGGACAATGTGATGGAAAGATCTCTGTTGCCCTTGGATATTTGCCCTTTACCAGTATAGAGTACGCTTTCCTTGCTTAATGAAAAATCTTCCAGTCGGCCTGCATTCATCCAGCCTTGATAAATTACCTTGCCACCCTTTTTGCCACCCTCTGGCCCCAGCTCCACAAGGTAGTCTGAAATCTGTGCCGCCTCCATGCAATGATCTATAACAACAACAGTATTACCTACCTCTTTAAGTTGTTTTATGAGAAGGCAAATGGCCTTTCTTTCAAAAGCTGGTAGAAAGCCAATTGGTTCATCCAACACAAAAAGGGCGCCTGTTAATTGTTGTGATATCAGATTTGCGAATCTAAGTTTTAGAAATTCACCCGAAGAAATCTCTGTAACTGGTGTTGAAAGATGAAGATAACCTATTCCAAGCTGTTCAATACATTCAAGATAAGAAAGGATTCTTCTTACCACTCTATCCATCCATCTTCCAGGATAGAACCCGTTGTCTCCTCTGAGCTTTTTCAAAAACGAATGAAGATGGGACAAGGAACCCTGATGAAGCTCTTGCACATCTTTTCCGCCAAGGGTCAAAGTGGCTTTTAATATATTGTCATAGCCTGTGGATGGTTCAGCACCATCAGACAAAAATCTTCTGCACCTTTGACACCAAAGCCGGGTTGAGAAATGGTTGGTGACAAATTTGGAGCATTCATCTTCAATGTCACAACTGATTCTGCCATTTCCTACTGAAAAAGCTGTTCTCAGGCCATCAAAGACTCTTGTGCTTTTCTCCGGACTTAGGCGAAGCCTATCAATGACCAAGTTTACTTCAGAGAGAGAATCAAGTTCTTTTAAAAGGACATCAATATCCTCATCAAGGAAAAACGTCTTTCCGTTGATCTCAAATCTTAAAAAACCTGAACTTAGAAGCTCTCTCAACTGCGCCTTTACCTTGTTCTCTTTTCTGGAAAGGATCAAAGGCGCTTTTAGTATGACAGCCCTTCCTTTAAAATTTTCCAACATCCAGGATACGATTTCATCTGGTTGCTTGATGTCAATACTTGCACCGCACTGCGGACAGCTATATCTACCACAAATTCGGTATAAATTTCTAAGATGGTTTCTTATGCCAGAAACCGTCGCCACAGTTGATTTTGGATTTCGTTGTGGAACCAGGCCCTTAAAGATAATACTTGGGCAAACTGGCTTTATGTTATCCACAAAGTCTTCTTCCCCAATAACAAGCCTTCTTCTAAGGGCAAAACCTTCGCCCAAAAGGTCTACATACTTTTGCCTTGACAGATTTCCCAAAAGATCTACTGCCAAAGAGGACTTACCGCTTCCTGACACACCTGAAACGAGGGTGATCTTCCCTAATGGGATCTTCACCGTAACATTTTGTAGATTGTGAAGCCGTGCATTTTCTATGACTATGTATCTTGTTTCTTTCATAACTTGCAGATCCCGAAATGATCATGGGGACCAATGTTCATATGTTTTCGAATATATGACGATAATATAATTAGACTTTACTCGATTCCAAGGAGTTCGACATGAGGGGCTATTATTTGGTAGGTTTTGGAGAACACAAATGTTTTAAAAACATGGCTGCCCACTATCTTTCACCTCTTCACCTGTGTTCAGGTTTAATCGTTTTTGCCTATAAAACAAAAAGGCACCCTTTACGGTGCCTTTTACTAAGATGCGTTAAAGTATATGAAATTTTTTATAAAAAGGTGCTGAGGCTGTGTTGAAATCTGATCAAAAGATCATGGCGAGGCTCTGCTGAGCCAAATTTGCGACAGATGCAAGATTTTCTGGAAGCAAGCCAAGATACACCACACCGAGCGCAGCAATAACAAGGGCAACAACAGTAGGTGCCGCAATTGGGCCTCTTTCCACATCTTTAACCTTCTCTTTCATATACATGAGATATATTACACGTAAGTAATAGTAAGCACCAATTACGCTTGTGAGCACTCCAAGCGCAGCCAATAGGAAATATCCCTCTTTAATAGCAGCGGCAAATACATAGAACTTGGCAATGAATCCTGCCGTAGGCGGAAGCCCGGCCATAGCAACCAAGAAAAGGCTCAACAAAAATGACAACGAGGGATAAATGTAGCCCAGCCCGCGATAGTCTTCCAGATCCTGTGCCTTCCTTTCCATGCCATCTATCAGATATACCACACCAAAGGCGCCTATATTCATGAGAGTGTAAGCAAACAGGTAGAACAACACGCCCATTCTGCCTTCCCCATTGGCTGCAATGATGCCTACTGCCATGTAGCCTGCATGGGCAATGGAAGAATAGGCAAGCATTCTCTTGATATTGCTCTGAGATACAGCAATAAGATTTCCAATAAACATGCTTAAAAGGGCCAACCACCATATAACTGGTTTCCAGTAAGGTCCAAGGGCTGAAAGATTAACCGTTGCAGCAAAATCGGGTTGGCCGCTGCTTGCAAGAATGGGAGTAAAGCCAACGAAAAGCACCTTCATAAAGACGCCAAAGGCAGCCGCCTTTACGGCAGTTGCCATAAAACCTGTTATCACAGACGGTGCCCCTTCATATACATCAGGTGTCCACATGTGAAAAGGAACCATTGCCATCTTGAAGAAAAAACCAGCCATGATCATGGCAAAGGCAACTAATATGGGCAAGGTACTATATGAACCGCCGGAGATGTATTGGGCCATCTGGGTTATGTTCAAGGTACCCGTTGTCCCATAAATAATGGCTACACCAAAAAGAAATAAGGCCGAACCAAAACTTCCAAGCAAAAAATATTTGAAGGCCCCTTCCTGACTGTAGGAACTGTCTTTTAAAAAGGCTGCAAGTGCGTAAATGGCAAGGGACATCACCTCCAGAGTGATAAACATCATTAGAAGATCCACAGACTGGATCAAACCTATTGCGCCGGCAACAGCAAAGACCAAGAGTATGTAATATTCTCCCCTAACAAGTCCGTTGTTCCTGAGATAGCCTATACTCATCATTGCAGCCAGGAGCCCTGCACATGTCATTACTATGGAGATGAAAATACTGTACTTGTCTGCTGAGAAGACATTCATAAAGATCGTGTCGTGAAGATCCCACTCCCTGCATGCAAGATGGCCAATAGTGGCGGCAAAAATAAACACTGTAAGCCAGCCCATCCACCTGCCTCTGATCTCTTGATCCTTCTCCATCAGGATTATATCCACGAGGATGAGCAACAATCCTGCCACTATAAGTATCAGTTGGCCGCCACAAACCTGCCACAGATGATATAAGTCGAAAGACATATTTATATTATTCATGCCTCTACTCCTTGACCTTCAGTACAGTCACCTCACCGAGCTGCAATATATTATTAGCCGCTGCAAAATTGTGGGGCTGCTCTTGCACGTCTTCCACCTTCACCTGATTAATGAAATGTTCTACCGAGGAGTGCATCTTTTTCAAAAAGAAATTGGGGTACAGCCCGATCCAAAAAATAAGAACCAAAAGTGGCAACATGTAAGCTACTTCCCTTAGATTCATGTCTTTTAATGCAAGATTCTTCGGGTTTTTCACCTGGCCATAAAATACCCTCTGAACCATCCAAAGCATATAAACGGCTCCAAGTATGACACCTGTTGCGGCAAAAACAGCTGCAATCTTGTTCACCTTAAAGGCACCGAGGAGTATAAGAAATTCACCAATAAAGCCATTTGTGGTAGGAAAACCAATGGAAGATAAAGTGACGATAAGAAATATAGTAGAATAGATGGGAACTATCCTGGCGATACCACCATATTCTTTTATAAGTCTTGTGTGCCTGCGCTCATAAACTATTCCAACCAGCAAGAACAGGGCACCTGTAGATATCCCATGATTTATCATCTGGAGAACAGAGCCCTCCACTCCCTGACGGGTTAAAACATAAAGACCAAGCATGCAGTAACCGAGATGGGATACAGAAGAGTAGGCAACGAGTTTCTTGATGTCTGGCTGAACCATGGCCACAAGGGCACCGTATATGATTCCGATGATTGACAAAACTATTATCAGAGGCGCAAAGTAGGCAGAGCCTTGGGGGAAAAGCGGCATAGCAAATCGAAAGAAGCCGTATGTACCCATCTTAAGCAATATTCCAGCAAGTATGACTGAACCTGCTGTTGGTGCCTCTACGTGCGCGTCAGGAAGCCATGTATGAAGGGGGAACATGGGCACCTTTATGGCAAAGGCCAATGCAAAGGCTGCAAAAAACAAGATCTCATAAATCCGTGGCATAGAAGTGCCATAGAGCTGTAAAAGATCAAATGTAAGGTGACCTGTATGTTCGTTGTGAAAGTAAACCAGCCCAATTATACAAACAAGCATGAGCAAGGAGCCAACAGCCGTATACAAAAAGAATTTGATGGCTGCATAGATCCTTCTTTCGCCACCCCAAACACCTATTATTAGATACATGGGAATGAGCATGAGCTCCCAAAACACATAGAAAAGGAACAAATCCAGGGCAACGAATGTGCCAAGCATGGCGGTTTCAAGTACCAAAAGTGCAACCTGAAACTCCTTAACTCTCTTGTCTATGGCGCGCCATGTGGAAAGTATGGTTAGTGGAGTAAGAAAGGTGGTAAGTAGAATAAGCCAAAAGGAGAGACCGTCTATGCCAAGTTTGTAATGGATACCATAACTTGGAATCCACACATGATCTTCCAACAGTTGAAAGGCTCCAATGGACGCATCAAAGGCATGATAAATCCTAAGGGAGGCAAGAAAAGTAAAAAGGCTTGCCACCAGGGCAATGGCCCTTATGACATTTTTCCCAGCCTCGCTCCTTTGGGGCACAGCCATTATAAAAATCACCCCGAGTAGAGGAAGAAATGTTACGTATGTCAAAATGGGTGCATTCATAAGACCCCCCATGTTCTTATGTTATTCGTTGAACTTCCACACATTTGAAATCCCACGATCATTTACCTGTATATAAAGAAACAAAGTATCGTCACCATGCCCACCAACATGAAGGCACCGTAGGTCTGAACATAGCCATTTTGCACGAGCCTTACGATAGATGACGTCCTTTTTACGACCCAGGCTGGGCCGTTTACACCAATACCGTCTATAAAAAAGGCATCTGCTACCTTCCACAAAAATACACTAAAATAGTATATGGGAAGTACTACGAGAAACTCGTATATCTCATCTACATAGTATTTGTTGTATATCACCTGATAATGAAAGGCGTACTTCTGAGCCAATTTCTGAGGAAGTTCTTTGCCATGGACCATATAGATGTAATAGGCTAAGGAGATACCTATGATGGCCACTACTACCGAAGTGGTCATCAGGGTCCACTCTACAGGCTCTGCGACATGCCCATGATGAGCAAATTGCGACACTATATTGGACGAATGCTCAAACACCGGTTCCAGGAAGCCCTCAAGGATATTTGGAACATGGCCAAAAAATTTCCCAATGAGCTCAGGAATTCCCAACCACCCCCCAAAAAGAGACAACAGTGCGAGGATTACCAAGGGCACTGTCATATTGGCAGGTGATTCGTGCAAATGATGCTCCTGCTCCTTTGTGCCCCTAAATTCCCCATGGAAGGTCATGAAGATAAGCCTGAACATATAAAAGGCTGTTATTCCGGCACCTGCCGTTCCAATGAACCATATAATCTTCCCAGCCATGGGATAGTATGGAAAGGAAAAGGCCTTACCCAGGATTTCGTCCTTGCTAAAGAAACCGGCAAAGGGTGGAAGGCCAGAAATGGCAAGTGTGGCAAAAAGCATAGTTATGTAGGTGATGGGCATTTTTTTGGCCAGCCCTCCCATGTGCCTCATGTCCTGATCACCACTCATAGCGTGGATTACAGAACCTGAGCAGAGAAAGAGACAAGCCTTGAAAAAGGCATGGGTCATAAGGTGAAAGATACCGGCCCAGTAAGCAGTAACACCTACTCCAATGAACATGTATCCAAGCTGGCTTACCGTGGAGTAGGCCAAAACCTTTTTAATATCGTTTTGGAGCACACCCATTGTGGCTGCAAAAAAGGCGGTTGCAGCAGCAATTGAAGCCACCACAAGTAGTGCGCTTGGCGCAAGGGTGTAAAGCACGTTGGTTCGTGCCACCATGTATACACCTGCTGTAACCATTGTAGCAGCATGAATTAGGGCAGAGACAGGAGTAGGGCCTGCCATGGCATCAGGCAGCCAGATATAGAGAGGAATCTGGGCAGATTTCCCTGTCGCTCCCACGAATAGAAGAAGACAGATGGCCACCAAAACCGGGGAGTTGATGGGGAGACTTCCCTGTTCAAAAAGTTCCAGGGCCTTAGGAAAAACATCCAAGTATGACAGGGAGCCAAAGGTCCAAAACATGAGGAAAAGCCCGAGGACAAAACCGAAATCCCCGATCCTGTTCACCACAAAGGCCTTCTTACCTGCTACTGCATTATCAATACCTTGATACCAAAACCCAATGAGTAAATACGAGGCGAGACCAACACCTTCCCATCCAACGAACATAACCAGATAATTCCCGCCAAGCACCAGCATGGCCATGAAGAAAACGAACATATTGAGGTAGGCAAAGTAGCGCCAGTAGGACTCGTCTTCATACATATAGCCTGTGCTGTAAACGTGGATCAGAAAGCCCACTCCAGTGACTACCAAAATCATAAGCATGGAAAGCGGATCTATCATGAAGCTCACATCCACGCTCAGGCCACCAACGCTCATCCATTTCCAAAGGGTCTGGGTCAAAATACGGTGACCAGGCTCAAGGGATAGCAGATATTTCCATATGAAAAGGGAGACGATGAAAGAGAATCCCACGGTCATACAGCCGATAAAAGAGATGATACCCTTACCAAATCTTTTCCCCAAAAGCCCGTTTATAAGGAACCCTATGAGTGGAAACAGAGGTATGAGAAATATATATTTATCCATGACAGAACCCTTTTCCTCTCCTTTGCTTAAAAGGCCAACGCTACCATTTGAGGAGATTGAACCTGTTTATGTCCACAGACTTGATATGTTTGAAAAGAGATATCAAAATCGCAAGCCCCACAGCCACTTCGGCTGCAGCCACAGCGAATATGAACAGCACCATGACCTGCCCTCCCATATCTGCCCTTTGAGCAGAAAAGGCAACCAGCATCAGATTTATGGAATTGAGCATCAGTTCCACAGACATAAAAAGTATCAGGGCATTTCTTCTTGTAAGAAAGCCTATTGAGCCCAGGCCAAACAATATACAGGACAAGATGACATATTCGTTTATTCCAGCCATACTCTCTCCCTAAGCATTCTTCTTTGCCAAATAAATGGCAGCTACCAAGGCAACCAGCAAAAGAACCGAGGCCATCTCGAAATGGAGAATGTATTGTTTGAAAAAAAGCATGCCAATGGCCTTAGGATGTCCAAAACCTTCTGGCAGGTTTTTTTGTGCAACCAACTGGCTGATTCCCTTTAATCCTATTGCCAGAAGAGCAATAAGATATGCGCCGAGGATGGCGCCCATAGCCCTATAGGAGACATTTTTCTGAGTTGTTTCAAGTTCCTCATCTGGGGTTATCAGGAGCATTATCACAAAAACCACAAGGACCAATATTGCACCTGCATAAATGGACACTTGGAAGATTGCGATCAGTGGTGCATGAAGATGAAGATACAAGGCTGCAAGGGCAATAAACACCGTGAGCAGCCCAAGGGCACTTGGAAGGGCATCTTTTACCGTTATAGTGAAAATCCCGGCACCAACTGCCATTATTGCAAATATGATGAAATAATAATCCATTGTATCACCTGTCTCTCTGATATGTTCATCAAAAATTATTAAACACCAAAGATTCTAAGCCTTTTCACTGTCTCCACTTTCGCCTTTCTTTTTAGTCATCGTTGCCTTTGAAGGTGTCTTTTTCTTGGGCGCAGGAGCATCAACTGGCACAGGTTTGCGAGGCGGCTTCAGTCTCCCTTCTGCCTTTGCCCTATGAAAATTTGCAAGAAGCCTCTTCTTGTCATATATGCATAAATTTGGATCATATTCTGCAAGTTCGTAGTCCTGTCCAAGTACAATGGCATTTTTGGGACATGCCTTTTCGCAGTTTCCACAAAATATGCACCTTAGCATGTCTATTTCAAAGGAAGCGCACATGGTTTTCCCTGCATACTTGTCCTCTTCACCCTCTGCTGGCTTGCCCCTTTTCACTGTTATACACTTTGCCGGACATGCACGTGCACACATCCCGCAGCCCACGCACAGTTCTTGCCCCTTTTCATTTAACTGCAACATGTGGGCTCCCCTGAATATTGGGGCTATCTCGCGTCTGTCTTCTGGATACTGCCAACAGGTAGGTACAGTATGTGGCCCTTTTCTAAATGATGCCTTCACGTTGTAAACAAAATGTTTCCACGTAAGGCCAAGGCCCTTGCCTATCTCAACAAGATAAACCCTTTCTCCCAATGTGTACTCTTTTTTGACTACAGGTCTCCTGACCATATCCTAAACTCCGCTTAAGTTGTTAGCTGAACAAGCAGTGCTGTGATGAACAGGTTTATAAGACCAAGGGGAATAAGTGCCTTCCATCCCAACCCCATTAATTGGTCATACCTGAATCTGGGCACGGTCCAACGGACCCATACGAAAAGAAACAGGAAGAATGCCTGTTTTAGGAAAAAGACAAAGAAGCTTGCTATTCCGTAGGAGACAGGGCCCAAAAACCTGCTCATATCCACGTATGGAAGGCCCCAGCCACCGAAGAATAGGCTGACAGTTATTGCGGCAAGTGTGCCCATGTTGACATATTCGCCGAAAAGATAAAGGCCTAAACGCATTGAACCATATTCTGTGTGGTAGCCTGTCACAAGCTCGCTTTCACATTCAGGAAGGTCAAATGGTACCCGATTGGCCTCTGCATATGCCGCCACCATGAATATGATGAAGCCAAGAGGTTGCTTGAAGAATCCCCAGTTCGGCAAAAAACCAAGAAATGTCCCTTGTTGCTGCAATACGATTTCTCTTAGACTGAATGTACCGTACAAAAGAACGATGGTAAGTAGGGCAAGCCCCATTGGGACCTCATAGGATATGAGCTGGGCTGTGGCCCTCAGTCCTCCCAGTATGGAATATTTGCTATTTGAGGCCCAGCCACCTATGACCATCCCGTAGACGCCAATGGCTCCAAGGGCAAGCACATACAAGAAACCGATATTTACATCAGAGACCTGGAGAATTATCTCCTTTCCTCCAAGGACAATCTTGTCTCCAAAGGGAACCACCGCATAGGCTGAAAAAGCAGGAAGGGCAAAAAGCGGGGGGCCAAGAATGAACAGTATCTTCCTTGCCCTTTCGGGAATGATGTCTTCTTTGGTGAAAAGCTTGATACCATCTGCCAGAGGCTGCAAAAGCCCAAAAGGTCCGGCCCTGTTTGGCCCAAGCCTGTCTTGCATCATTGCAGATGCCCGCCTTTCCACCCAGGTCATAACTACTGCAATGAGGAGCGCCCAAACCCAGATGAACACAACTTTTATTAAATCTATCTGCCAGTCTGCCATATGTGGCCCCTCCTCTACCTATCCAACTCGCCTGCAATGACGTTGAGGCTGCTCAAACAGGCGATCAAGTCGGAAATCATCTCTCCTTTCACCAGGTCTTCAAAGGCCTGATAGACCATATAACAAGGAGGACGAATCTTTATCCTATACGGTTTGTCCGACCCGTCGCTTTTGATAAAAAATCCAAGTTCACCGTTTGGCGATTCTATTGCATGATATATCTGCCCTTCTGGCGGTTTTATTATCTTGGGCACCTTCTTCATGAGTGGGGCATCCTCTGGAAGCTCCTTATAAAGGGCATAGGCCTGATCTATAATCTTTACAGACTCCTCCATCTCAAGCATTCGAACCATGTAACGGTCAAACACATCCCCATGCTTCCCCGTTGGGATCTCAAAATTCACCTCATCATACATGAGGTACGGTTCCTCTTTTCTAAGATCCCTTTTGACCCCACACGCCCTTAGCATGGGGCCGGTGAAACCCCAATTGAGGGCATCATCAGCACAAAAGGCGTTCACACCTATGGTACGATCCATCCATATCCTGTTGTGAGTCAGGAGCTTGTCAGTCTCATCGTTGGCCTTTCTGATGGTATCCCGCAATTTTGGCCACTTCTCATGAAACCGCTCAGGAAGATCTGCTTCTACGCCACCTATTGCCCCCATGGAATTTGTAAGCCGTGCGCCATGGTGCCACTCGAATATCTCATATATCTCCTCACGCTGGATTATGAGATAGAAAAATGGAGTAAGGGCTCCAAGATCAACACCAAGGATACCCACGCAGACCTGGTGATCGGCAATACGAGCAAGCTCCATCATTATCATGCGTATTAATTGGGCCTTTGGAGGCACCTGCAGGCCGAGAAGCTTTTCTACTGCCATTTCATAGGCAACATTGTTGCAAATGGCAGAACAGTAATTGAGCCGGTCGGTGATAGGTAGAAACTGGGAATAGGTCAGATTTTCCCCAAGCTTCTCTACCCCTCTATGCAAGTAGCCAATCTCAGGTTTAGCGCTGACAATGGTTTCGCCATCGGTCTTTGTTATAACCCGCAAGGTACCGTGCATGGCCGGATGGATTGGGCCAATGTTTAATGTAACATAATCGCCGACTTCCACTGGGCCTGTGGTGATACAGATAGTTTCTAATTGCTTGGCCACGCCTTTTCCTCCCTTACCCTTGAGCGAAAACTGTATAGACATCCAGTGAATAGCACTGGTTGCGCCTGTTTACTAATAACTAAGCTATATCGTAGTTCAGATGCCTCTCCTCGCCCTTACCTTCCAAGGGATAATCTTTTCTTAAGGGATGATCCTGAAATTCATCCCACATGAGGAGTCTTCTAAGGTTCGGATGTCCCTTGAACCGGATACCAAACATATCGAAGACCTCTCGCTCGGGCCAGTTGGCTGCCTTCCATAGACCAGTTACGGTTGGAAGTTCCAGATCATCTTCAGGCACACGCACCATTACCTGTAGCCTCTCGTTTGTAGACAGAGACAAAAGAAGATAAATCACCTCAAATCTTGGCTGCACCGATTCCTTGCCCTTTGTTTCCCCTGTATCTTCTGATTCCTCTTGCGATTTCTTCTTCTTTTTTGCGGCTTTTGCATAAAGATCAAGATTGTCCACGCCAAAAAGGTCACTCAGGAAATCGAAACCACCCTCTTCCTTAAGTTTGGCCAGTACCTGAACTATACGCCCCTTAGGCACCTCAATACACAGATCACCGCGAAACTCGTTTAGTGCCACAAGGTCTTTGCCAAGAATATCGGCCACACGATCTTTAAGGCTCATTTGTATGCCTCCAGTGCCTCTATCAACTTTGGACGCTGTTTATAAAGGGGATGATCTGCCTCGATCTTATCTATCAGCTTGAGTAAGGCATATAAAATGCCCTCTGGCCGTGGTGGACAGCCGGGAATATAGATGTCAACCGGTATGACAGAGCCTATGCCTTGTTGGGTGGAATAGGTCCTAAAGACTCCACCAGAACAGGCACAAGCCCCCACTGCTATAACCCATTTGGGCTCTGCCATCTGGGCATATATCCTTTTAAGCACTGGCACCATCTTTTTTGTTATGGTCCCAGCCTCAATGAGCACATCACACTGTCTTGGCGTAAATGCCACACGCTCTGCCCCAAAGCGGGCCATATCATATCCAGAAGCCAGGGCACACATGAGTTCTATACCGCAACAGGCCGTCCCATAGGGAAATGGCCACGGCGATCTGCTCCGGCCCCAGTTGATCAGTTGCTCTGCCTTGGTAAGAAGCCAGCCCTCACCCTGAATAGCCTGAAATTTCATATTCTTCTCCACCTTTATCGCCAGTCAACTGCGCCTTTTTTTATTGCATAAAGAAGACCTACAAGGAGAACAAAGACAAAGACAAATACCTCAAAGAAGATACCCCATCCCAACGAAGCCAGTGGCCTGTATTGCACGGCAAGGGGATAAATAAGAATGGTTTCAAGATCAAATACCAGGAAAAGTACCGCAACGAGATAATACTTTACCGAATACCTCTTGTGTCCAGGATCAAGAAGAGGGACACCGCACTCAAAGGTGGTCGCCTTTCCCGGCGCTGGCCTGTAAGGCCCTAAAAGGCTTGATGCACCAAGCATGGCCACAATAACCAGGAACGACATCCCAAGATACATGACGATGGTCTCAAAACCGCTCATCATGTCGCGCCTCCTCTCTCAGCCTTACGGCCAAAATGAATCATAATTCATTAGAATTAACACAATCTGCTAACCTAATCAAGCCATAAAAAATTTTTTGAAATTAAACAAATGTGAAAGAAAATATTATCACATTTATTATGCAAAAATTATCACTAATTTTAAGTGAAAAATATCACTTAAAATTCAAAAAGTCAAGAAAATGAATAATCATTCATTCAGTGAAAAAAACAAAAATTTTTAATGCTTCTATGACGGCGAAAACACGCAACAATTAATGGATCAATCCTTGATTGCACTTTTGACTTCGCTATGAACAGATCTGAAGGTCTCCTGAAAGGATGTTGGAGTCACACGGCCCATTTCGATAAATTTGACCATTATCTCCTTAGTCACTTTGAGAGCAAGCTCTTGTTTTTTAAAACTCAAAAGCTGCTCCTCTTTTTGAAAAGACCGTTTTGGCAAGACTTACCCCTGAAGAAAAAACCCCTGCCGAAGAAGAAGGCCCAAAAAGCAGGGGTTAAAACAGGAAAAACCCTTTTAAGGCCACTCCTGTTTACATTTTTTGTAGTATGGTGGAGCTGAGCGGGATCGAACCGCTGACCTCGTGAATGCCATTCACGCGCTCTCCCAACTGAGCTACAGCCCCGTTAAGCGGTCTTTTATTACCATAAGGCATGAACACAGTCAACAGACATGTGTATTATCAAGCTCCATGGAAAGAACAGAATCCACCACTTTTTCAAAAAAGTGCAACTCGCATCATGAAAACAATTGGGCTATACTTTTTCAGCTTGATAATCAGATGCAAGGAGATGTAAATGGCCTATACCGACCTTCAGGATTTTCTAAAACGCCTTGAAAAACTTGGC
>JALSQG010000032.1 GCA_026985565.1 Deltaproteobacteria bacterium | reverse complement strand
CCGCCTCCTATGATCTTTCCAAGACACGTCATGTCAGGATAAACATCAAAATATTCCTGTGCCCCTCCAAGACCAAGACGAAATCCCGTTATGACCTCGTCAAAAATGAGGATTATGCCCTTTTCTTCCGTTACCTGCCTGAGAAATGGCAAAAAGTCATCATCTGGTAAGACAACCCCCATGTTTGCAGCAACAGGTTCTACTATTATGCATGCAATGTCATCTCCTTCCTTATCGATTGCCTGAACAACAGCATCTTTGTTGTTAAAAGGCACTGCAATGGTGTTTTGAGCAATCTCTTCAGGCACCCCCGGGCTACCTGGAATACCAAGGGTAGCAACTCCTGAGCCTGCCTTGACCAGAAATGAATCTGCATGGCCATGATAACAACCAATGAATTTTACTATTTTCTTTTTTCCTGTAAATCCCCGTGCAAGCCTTACGGCACTCATAGTGGCCTCAGTACCAGAGTTTACCAATCTAACCTTCTCTATTGACGGCACAGCGTCCACTATCATTTCAGCAAGTTTCACCTCATTCCATGTAGGGATACCAAAACTTGTGCCTGATTCTGTCTCTTTTTTTATTGCCGCCATAACCTCTGGATGACAATGGCCAAGGATCAGTGGCCCCCAAGAACAAACGAAATCCAGATATGAATTCCCATCAACGTCCCAGATCCAGGAACCGCTACCAGACTCCACGAATATGGGTTCTGCTCCCACGGACTTGCACGCCCTGACCGGACTGTTTACCCCACCTGGTATGTATTTTTTTGCCTTTTCAAAGAATTTTTGTGAAAGCAGATTGCGCTGCATATCCTTTTGTCTCCCTTTTTGATCAATTTTTTGTTACTTTTCCTTTCAAATGGCACTTTACCCTGACATTAGATTCCATTTCAACAGCAGAGTTGCCCTTTGCGGAGTGATATCGGCATTTGTTCTCGTTGGTTGTCCGCTTGCAGGCGTTTATTTGGCAGGCATGTCAGTTGAGGGCTATCTCCAGTTTCCTCCAAAAACCGTTTGCGCTGCCCATGCAGCCAATAACAAGGTTGTCTTTCTGATTGGACTTTTCCTTGGCGGCGCATTTGTGACACCTTTTATTTTGAGATTCCTAAAATTTTTTGGTAAAGGGATGTGGCTTGGTCCTTCTGCACCATTTCCAAAATGGGGTCTGTGGGGGCTTGGGCTGCTCCTTGTCTCCTGGGGGATTTCCTGGGATTTTCTACACATGGGCCAGTCAGTCAGAGACTGGAGTTTCACGCCCCTATGGATCGGATTCATAATTTTTATAAATGGCGTTACAAAGTGGAGGCTTGGAACATGTCTTCTTACCAGAAGACCCCAAAGGTTTTTGCTACTTTTTATGCTTAGTTCTTTTTTCTGGTGGTATTTTGAATTTATTAATCGTTTTGTCAAAAACTGGTATTATGTCGGTGTTTCTTCCTTTGGCCCATGGAGATATTTTTTCATGGCATCCCTTTCTTTTTCGACTGTTCTTCCAGCAGTGATGTCAATGAACGAGTTGTTGAAGTCCGTAACTGTGTTTGACAGGGCATATCGTTTCGAGCCTAAAAATTGTTCAGGTGTCCGTAAAAGGTACATAGGTATCTTTCTTTATCTGTCATGTTTTCTTATGTTTTTGATCGGCCTTTATCCAGACTACCTTTTCCCGCTTGTGTGGGTGGCCCCCCTTTTGGTTTTATGTTCCTTAAGGCTTCTTATGGGCCTTGAAAATCTATTTTACGCCTATTGTTCTGGCAATGTTGGGCCGATCGTAAGGCTTGCCACAAGCGGGTTGATATGTGGTTTTTTCTGGGAGATGTGGAACTATCTAAGTTATCCTAAGTGGATTTATTCCATTCCTTTTGTAGGGCAATGCAAGATATTCGAAATGCCCATTCTGGGCTATCTTGGCTATCTGCCCTTTGGCCTTGAATGTGCTGCTGTCTCGGCATTTATCATACCTCTGAAAGAGATTTTGTATTGCACATCCAAGGCCTGTTATATGGCTTCCAAATGAAAATGTGTGGCACCTATCTGATACATGCTGCAAGTACTTGCTTCATGTCTGTCTCACCCATAAGTACCTTTTTTATTCCATCCTGTTTCAGTGTGGTCATTCCGTGAGAAAGGGCATGATCCCTGATTTCCATAACGGGTTTCTTTGCCTGAATCAGTTTTCTCAGTCCGTCATCACTAATCAAGAGTTCGTGTATCGCCATCCTTCCTTTATAACCTGTATTGTTACATGCAGGACATCCTTTAGGACCATAAAGGGTGATATCCTTTAGATCCTCTTGTGTAAGGGGTCTTGAAGGATTTTCTCCATACTCGTAAAGTATTCTTTCCTTTTCCTCCTGATCCGGCTCGTATTTCTTCTTACATCTTGGACAAAGCCTTTTTACAAGCCTTTGGGCAAGTACGCACAAAAGGGCGTCTGCAAAATTGAATGGATCCATTCCCATGCCAAGAAGCCTTGTGACTGTCTCTGGCGCCGAGTTGGTATGAAGCGTTGAAAAGACCAGGTGACCAGTCAAAGAGGCTTCTATGACGGTATTTGCCGTTTCCTCATCCCTGGTTTCGCCAACCATTATCACGTCTGGATCTGCTCTTAAAAATGCCCTCAAAACCCTGGCAAAGGTAAGCCCAATACTCGGTTTTACCTGTACCTGACGCAGTCCTTCCTGCACGATTTCAACAGGGTCCTCAGCGGTCCAGATTTTCTTTTCAGGACGATTGATATGGCCAAGGGCAGCATGAAGTGTAGTGGTTTTACCAGAACCAGTCGGCCCGACCACCAGGACGAGCCCATAGGGCATTTCTATACATTTTTTCAGATTTTTGAGATTTTCTTCTAATAGGCCTATGCGATCAAGTGGCATGGCTTCGGATGACGCCAGGATACGAAGCACCACATCCTCGTTCCCTTCCGTGGTTGGGAGGGTAGCAACACGCAGCTCAATGTTCCTGCCGGATCTTGTTCTGAACTTGATCTTTCCATCCTGGGGAAGCCTTTTTTCTGCAATGTCAAGGCTTGCCATGATCTTTATGCGCGAGACCAGGGCTTTTTTGTAATTGAAAGGAATCGTCTGATATTTCAGACAGTCACCATCTATACGGTATCTGATGAGTGCGCCCCTTTTACCGGTGAGGCTTTCTATGTGTATGTCTGAGGCGTTTCTTACAAATGCGTCCTCTATGATTTTGTTGGCCATTTGCACGACAACGCTGTCTGCATCAGAGGCAACGCTGTCGTCCTCTTCCAGATCCTCATCCTCTTCTTCCACAAGCTCAAGCTGGTCGAATACGTCGTCTTCACCATCTCCCATGTTATACTTTCCGAAGAAATAGTCGATGAATTTGTCTATGTCTTCCTTTAGGGCGACCGCGTACTCGAAGTTTTTGGCCTTAAGTACCCGCTGGATGTTATCTATCTTGCTGAGGTCATGCGGATTGTCAACGGCAACAAGCAACATCTGCCCCTCCTCTTTAACAGGGGCACAAGGGGTGGTGCGGAAAAAATGCTCCTTCACTCCAGCAATGCACTTAGGTGTTGCTCCAACCTCAAGCTCGTTGAATTCGATGAATGGGCATCTATAATATTCAGACAGGGAATTTCCGATTTCGTCCTTTTCTATGCCAAACTGGTTCATCAATATGGTCTCGATCGGCTTTTTTGACTGTCTTGCCAGTTCCTTTGCCCGTTCGAGCTGTTCTTCCTTTAGCAAATCATTTCTTATAAGGTAGTAGAATCTTCCAAATTTTTGTGCTGTCTCATTAAGGCTGTCCAGTTTTTCTTTTGCGTTGCGAAAGTTTTCGTTTATTTGGACAAGCCTTTCCAAGGTTGAAACGGCCTTTGTTACCGAGCCTGTTCGTTCGTAGGTGAGTGCAAGCTGATAGAGGGCCTCTTGCCTTACATCATCGGAAAGGGAAGGATCTTCTAAGCCCTTTTCCAGATACTCTATGGCATCAAAAGGCATATCAAGCTTGAGATAAAGCTTGCCCATTTTTACTCGCACAAGTCCGGTATTTATGCCGGTACTTTCAAGCAGGCGAAGATCCTCCAGGGCCTCAGAGAAAAAGCCAGCCTCAATAAGCCCCATACAGCTATCAAAGTCTTGCTGAAATTTACCTTCATCACCTTCATCCGTTACAATGTTTTGGTCTGTAGCCTCAACATCGCTGCCTGAAGATATCTTTTTGAGTTTTGCCTCCACTTCCTCCTTTAGCTCGGCAGGAATGTCTTCGCCTACGGTATGTAGGATTTCTTTCAAAATGATCTCAGCCTCTTCATTGAGACCATGACTTAGATAGAGTTCTGCCTCCTCTATCTTGTATT
>JALSQG010000031.1 GCA_026985565.1 Deltaproteobacteria bacterium | reverse complement strand
GTTCCCCTTCACATTAGGAACGCCCCTACAAAACTTATGAAGGATCTTGGTTATGGCAAAGGGTATAAGTATGCTCACAACTACAAGGAAGGGATTGTGGAGCAGGAATATATGCCGTCAGAGCTAATAAACCGCATATATTATCATCCAACCACTCGTGGTTATGAAAGAATCATAAAGGACAGATTAGATAAATGGCGAAAGATCCTTGCAAAGAGAAAGGCAATAAAGGGAAAATAAAAACCTAAGGTATAGCAGTAGTGGCAAAAGTTTTCTTATAAGAGTGGTTGTGCTATAATTTTCAAAAAAATGGCTAAATTTCAGGAAAACATATGAGAAGTAGGCTAACTCTTCCACAGGCTGTATTGGCTCTGTTTATTTTTATGATGCTTTTCCCCTCAAAGGCCCATGCAGTCCAGGTACACGGGCCTCCTGAAGGTTTTGTGGTCCACATGATGGGTCACATTTTTTTTACATCAGCACTGATATTCCTGATCTACATTCTGCACAAGTATCCCCTTGATAATAGACCTGCATGGAAATATTTCAAGATTTCCATTTTCTTTTGGCTCATATGGAACTTAGATACATTCATGGTCCACATACTTTCTGTCAGATTACCAAAGGAAGCAATAGCCACTGGAAGTCACCTTATCCACAGCAAACTGAGGGGGCCATTCGATATGGAACGGCTGATTTTCTATTTTGGCAAGTTTGACCACTTTCTCTGTGTGCCTGCCATGTACTGCCTTGCAATGAGTCTCAAGGATTTCTGCAAGAGGGTTGAAAAACATCTGCAGACCGTTGGCTCTGATGAACATGTGATATGATCCACGAAGCCCTACCCCTTTTCCCAGTTTATGTAGTTGATTTTATAGGGGCACTACTAATGGTGGTCTTCTCCCTGATTGCCTTTTTCTATGCAAGAAGGCTCACCATCCTGCAACCAAAAAGCGTGCTTTGGACATACATGTTCTGGTTCAGCATGGCTCTCGTGGCACTTGCTGTCTCAAGGGGTGTTGGACATACAGTGCGCTTTGTGCTGCTCTATGCAGGATTGCCCACGCTTTGGAAGACCATAGCGCCCTTTTCAGGCGGGCTTAATACCATAACATTCACATCTGTGGCGGTACTGACCTTCTACTATTCCAATGTAAGGGACGTAATAGACAGGGTAAAGCATGATGCAGAAGCCCTTTATGAGGCGAACATAAGGCTTCAAAAGGCACAGGAGGCCCTTAGAAAACTCAACCAGAACCTCGAACAAATGGTAGAAGAGCGAACCAGGGAGTTGAGGCAGTCTGAGAAAAAGTTCAGGGGTCTCTTTGAGGGTTCAAAGGACATGATATTTTTTTGCAACAAGGATCATGTCGTTGAAGACATAAACCCAAGCGGGGTTGAGCTTCTTGGCTTCAAAACAAGAGACGAGGTTGTCGGCCGTCCCTTTAAGGAATTTTTCAAGGATGAAAAACAGTGGGAGACCTTCAGAGATGAAATTTGCCAAAAAGGACATATTATTGATAGTGAAGCCGATCTAAAACGCCCTGATGGCTCTGTCAGAAATGTGATCCTTACCATTTCTGTCATGAAGGATGAAAATGGTGCCATAAAGGGATGCGAGGGCATAGGTAAGGATATTACCAAGATGAAACAGGTCACAGAAAGCCTCATCCAGTCAGAAAAGATGGCATCTGTTGGACAGCTTGCAGCAGGTGTAGCCCACGAGATAAACACGCCCCTTGGCATAATACTTGGTTATGCGCAACTTCTTGAGGAGGAATGTGAAGATAACAAAGAGGCAATGGAATCCCTTCAGATAATAGAGAAACAGACAAAAATATGCAAAAGAATAGTTGGTGATCTCCTAAAGTTTTCAAGATCAAGCTCTGATTCTGAAATCTCAATGGTTGACATTAATGAGTGTATAAATGAGGTTCTTGCCGTTACAGAACACTCACTTAACATGGACCGTATTTACATAAACAAGAACCTGTCTGATCGACTGCCAGGAATCAAGGGTAAAAAGGAAAAACTGCGTCAGGTCATAGTAAATCTCCTTAACAATGCACATCATGCCATTGAGAAGGAGGGAATAATCGGTATCTGGACAGAATATGACCAGGAAGCAGATGAAGTTAGGGTCATAATCGGAGACACCGGAACAGGCATCCCACCTGAAATACAAAGTAAGATCTTTGATCCCTTCTTTACGACAAAAAGCGTTGGTAAGGGAACTGGCCTTGGACTTTCCGTCTCCTTTGGCATAATAAAGGATCATGGCGGCTATATTGAGGCCCAGTCCCCTCCAAAAGAGAAACGTTTCAGGGATGCCGGTATGGAAACCGTCATGATAATACACCTACCTGCTCATCCAGAAAAAAATGAAACCAACTGACTCCAGTTCGTCAAAAAATTTTTCTTCACAGCACCCAAAAAGAAGATCAAGATGGGGGAAAAAGGCCCGCTACGTATGCCACTGCTGCAAAAAGGAGATGCCCTTTTGCTGGAACTGCCCCTGTGGATTTCAGATCTGTGACGCCTGTTTCAAGGAAAACATGTGGGGACTCAGCAACGGGGCCACGTGGGTTTGCCCTGACTGTGGCAGGGTAAGAAGCTTTTAGTAGACTGGAGCCATGACCTCTTCAAAATGCCATACCTTGATCCTTGGTGGAGCAAAAAGTGGAAAGAGTGCCTATGCCCTTGAACTTGCCTTGAAAGGAATTGCCCCAAGAGAAAAAAACCCCTGCGCCCTATTTATTGCAACGGCAGCTGCGCAAGACCAGGAGATGCAAAGACGAATTGAGGCCCACAAGAAGGAAAGAGGCCCTGAGTGGCACACTATCGAGGAGGAGATAGAGATAGCCAATATCTTGAAAAATGAGCTCGGTGCCTATGAAGTCGCAGTGGTTGATTGCCTCACCATGTGGGTATCAAACCTTCTTATAAATGCCCCGGACAAGCTTGAAACAGAAATCGAACGGCTGGTGGATACCCTTCATACTGCAACAAGGCCGGTTGTGCTCGTTTCAAGCGAAGTGGGTATGGGCATAGTACCTGACAACAGGCTTGCCAGAAGGTTTACGGACACGCTTGGCCTTGTCAATCAGAAGATTGCGTTCGTGGCTTCCAGGGTTATACTAATGGCCGCTGGAATCCCAATGGTTCTAAAGGACGAGCTGACCAAATAAATCCTACTTCCTGGGGATAGATCATGAAAAAAAAACTTGCTGATCTTATATCTTCCATTTCGCCAGTTGACACCAGAATAAAACAAGAATGCCTGAACAGGCTGGACAACCTTACCAAACCAAAGGGCAGTCTTGGCCGTCTCGAAGAGTTCGCCCTTCGTTACTGTCTCATAAATGGCAATTTGGAGCCTCCAGGCCTTGAAAAATGTGTCCTTGTCTTTGCCGGCGATCACGGGGTGACAGAGGAGGGAGTTAGTGCTTTTCCCAAGGATGTCACGTTCCAGATGGTTAAAAATTTCCTTGATGGCGGCGCTGGCATCAATGTTCTTGCAAGACATGTTGGCGCCGAGGTCAAGGTGATTGATATTGGGGTTGATCATGACCTGTCCAACATAGATGGATTAATTCACCGAAAGGTTGCACATGGCACCAAAAACATGACAAAAGGCCCGGCCATGACCAGAACAGAGGCCGAGACGGCCATTGTGGCAGGAGCAGAGGTCGCCGAAACGGTGATAGGGGAAGGGAAAAATATCCTTGCCACAGGAGAGATGGGAATTGGAAACACAACGCCTGCCAGTGCCATCACGGCGGTTTTGTGCCAAAAGGCCCCTGAAGAGGTTACAGGAAGAGGGACTGGTATAGACAGCAGCTCGTATCATAAAAAGATACAGCTTATTCATCAGGCCATAATGGTTAACAAGCCAGATAAAAATGACCCAATAGACTGCCTTTCAAAGGTGGGAGGCCTTGAGATTGCCGGCATATGCGGAATGATCCTAAAGGCGTGCCAGATGAAGATACCAGTTGTGGTAGATGGTTTTATTTCAGGTGCAGGGGCCGTGGTGGCAAAGGCCCTTTGTCCCCATGTATCTGATTACATCTTCTGCGGCCATTGTTCTGTGGAAAAGGGGCACAAGGTACAGATGGATTTTCTTGGTCAAAGGCCCATTCTTGATCTTGATATGCGTCTTGGAGAGGGAACGGGCGCTGTTTTGGCCATGAGTCTTATTGAGGCAGGCCTAAAGATATACAAAGAGATGGCCACCTTTGATCAGGCGGCCGTAACCCCTGGAAATGAGGCAATTTAGCATCCAGATAAATCATGGGCGTCCCCACTGTTGTGAGGAAATGTTAGTTTAGCACATTGTAGCCTCTGTTTCTCATACAT
>JALSQG010000030.1 GCA_026985565.1 Deltaproteobacteria bacterium | reverse complement strand
GGAACCGCCTTTTTGAGCATCAAGAAGGGTGATAAGGAATCCCTTCTTGACACGGCAAAGATATTGGAGAAAGAAGGATTTAAGATACTTGCTACAAGTGGAACTGCCGAGTTTCTTGCAAGGAATGGCGTAAGGTGTGAAAAGGTACTAAAATTTTCTGAGGGCCGCCCAAATATCGTTGACATGATGAAAAATGGCCAGATAGACCTTGTTATAAACACGCCAAGCGGTAAGAAACGCACACTTTCTGATGCATACCACTTGAGACGCACGGCCATGGAACTAAACATTCCTTATTTCACAACTGTTGCAGGGGCAAAGGCCGCTGTGGAAGCCATAGTCGCAATGAAAAAAGAAAAAATGGATGTAAAACCACTTCAGGAATATTACCAGGCACCATGAAACCCTTTCATAGCACATCAAGATTCAATGATTTCTGGAAACTGAGACGTTACCATGCAGGTCCAAAGGAAGAATGCGGTATTTTTGGCATCTACGGAAGCGAGGATGCTGCAAAGCTTACGTATTTTGGCCTATACGCCCTTCAGCACAGGGGCCAGGAAAGTGCCGGTATAGTTGCATCCGATGGGAAAAAGGTGAGCGAGTTCAAGGCCATGGGCCTTGTAAGTGAGGTTTTCCAGGAGGACAAGCTAAAGGAACTCAAGGGGCACCTGGCTGTTGGGCACGTAAGGTACTCCACTACGGGTTCTTCGGTACTTCAAAACGCCCAGCCCTTTTGCGTAAATCATGCTGGTTGCTCCATGGCCGTTGCCCACAATGGCAATCTGGTAAATGCCCATCAGATTCGTACCGAACTTGAGGGCACAGGTTCCATTTTCCAGACCACCATGGACAGTGAGGTGATAGTACATCTTCTTGCAAAGGCGTGGAAAAAGGGAATACGGGAGGCCATATGCCATGCCATGAAGGTGATAAAGGGGGCCTACAGCGTGCTTATGCTTACAGAAAAGGCACTTATAGGCTTTAGGGATCCCCTGGGTTTTAGACCCCTTTGCATAGGCAGGCTGGATAGCGGTGCCTATGTGCTTGCATCAGAGACATGCGCCCTTGATCTCATCCAGGCAGAGTACGTCAGAGACGTGGAAAGGGGCGAGATCGTAATCATAGATGAAAACGGCTTGCACTCATTTACTGGAATCCAGGCAGAAAGACGGGCAAACTGTATATTTGAGTTCATCTACTTTGCACGGCCAGATAGCGACATATTTGGGAAAAACGTCTATACCTTCAGAAAGGCCCTTGGGGCAGCACTTGCACAGGAGACCAGCATGGAGGCTGATTTTGTCATGCCATTTCCAGACTCTGGCAACTATGCAGCGGTTGGTTATGCCCAGGCTGCCAACATGCCCCTTGAGCTGGCTGTTATTCGAAACCACTATGTAGGACGCACCTTCATACAGCCAAGCCAGGCGATGCGGGACTTTGGCGTGCGGATCAAGTTAAATCCTGTCAAGGAGACCATCAGGGGTAAAAGGGTGGTCATAATGGAGGACTCCATCATACGGGGAACTACAAGCAGAACGAGGGTCAAGGCAATAAGGGATGCTGGTGCCAAGGAGATTTCCATGCTTGTCAGTTGCCCGCCAACCAGGTTTCCATGCTTTTATGGAATAGATTTTCCTACAAAGAACGAACTTATTGCATCAAGGAAAAGTGTGGAAGAGATACGTGACTACCTCGGCCTTGACCATCTCCACTATCTCGGGCTTGATCACATGATAGAGGCAGCAGGCGGCCATAAAGACAGGTTTTGCCTTGCCTGTTTTAACGGAATCTATCCAACCAATGTGGACTTTGGTGTAGGAAAGTTCAGCCTTGAAAATGAATGATAAGTCCCTTGATATAATAGAAGAGGGCAGACTGGCAATAAAAATAGAGATAGAGGGCCTTGAAAGGGTTAGGCAAGGATTGGATCATCAGTTTGAGCAGGCAGTCCATCTTATCCTTTCCTCCAAGGGCAGGGTGATTCTCACAGGAATTGGCAAGAGCGGACTTGTTGGTAGAAAGATTGCTGCAACCCTTGCAAGCACAGGAACTCCATCAATTTTTCTTCATCCAGCTGAGGCCTTGCATGGAGATCTTGGCATGGTGATGTCTGGAGACGTGGTTATAGCCATATCAAACAGTGGTGAAACCCAGGAGGTGAATGCACTGTTACCTGCATTTAAGGAAAGAGACGTTGCTGTAATTGCCTTTACAGGCAATCGGTCTTCCACCCTTGCCAAGCATTCCGACTGTGTCATTGATACAGGGGTAAAAAGGGAGGCTTGTGCCCTCGGGCTTGCCCCTACAGCAAGCACTACGGCCTGCCTTGCAGTAGGAGATGCACTGGCAGTGGTGCTTTTAAAGCTCAGGAGGTTTAGCGAGCAGGATTTCAGGCGCAACCATCCCTCTGGAACCCTTGGAGAAAGACTCAGGGTAAGTGTCGGTCAGGTTATGCTCACTGGGCAAGGGGTGCCTACGGTCAGGACCGGGGCAAGGATGGAGCAGGTGGTCATGACCATAGATAAGAAAGGCCTCGGAGCAGCCCTTGTTCTTGACGATGCAGATCATCTTGTGGGTATCGTGACAGACGGTGACCTTCGGCGGGCAATGGTCAGGCATGGGCAGATGTTTTCAAAGATGCCCGTAGACGAAATCATGACCACCAATCCAAAGACCGTAATGCCTGAGGCCCTTGCTGCAGACGCATTGGCACTCATGGAGACACATCTCATAACGGTTTTGCCAGTTGTTGGTCAGGACGGAAGATTGGCGGGCATAGTGCACCTGCATGATCTTCTCGGAAAGGGACAATTCAAATTCATAGTTTGAGTCCCAAAAAAGATAGGAGATGACAAAATGGCCAGAGGACTAAACAAGGTGATGTTGATTGGAAGGCTTGGCAGTGACCCTGAGATCAGGTACACGGCAGATGGGACCCCGGTTGCGAACTTTAGCCTTGCAACCGATTCCCCGGTTAAGAGGGGAGATCAGTGGGAAAGCGAGACAGAATGGCACAGAATCGTTGCGTGGCGCCGTCTTGCTGAAATCTGCAGCGAATATCTGAGCAAGGGCAGATTGGTATATGTGGAAGGAAGGCTTAGAACCCGCCAGTGGGAAGACAGGGACGGGAACAAGCGCTGGACCACTGAAATAATTGCACGGGACATACAGATACTTGAACCCAAGGGCGCTGGCGAAGGTGCAACCACCACCGACCTTGAGCCCCCAGCGCCACCAATAGAAGACGACGTCCCCTTTTAGAAGAAAAAACTAATTTACTGCCGCAATGGCCTGGGGAACGAAAAAGGTACAGGCCTTTACGGGTACGTTTAACAGATCTGCCACCTTGCAGCAGCCCCTATACTCACAGTTGAAACAAATAGAGGTTTGATTCATGCTGAAGTCAAAGGTCAGATCTGATGATGTAGGTTTCACCATACAATCCGTTTTGTCAATTTGTAGGGTTTTGCATGCAGTCTGAAGTTGTTCCATATCAATTTCCTTTTATTTCCGGCAAGATACAACAGTAAGATTCGTTATTACCTCTATTCATAAGTCATTAACTGCAACTATGATGCCCGATTTGGGAGATCGGACAGGAGGAAATTTTTTTCACAGTTTGTGGAAAAATTTTTCTTATATTTTATTCACGTTTTTAAAAAACGGGGGATTTTTTAACAAAACCTATTGTATTTACATGGTTTTTGGGCACTATTTTTGAATACTATATGTGTAGAAAAAGGCGGAAAAGAGGAAATATTTTTCCATTTTATTGGCCAACATATTTATGTGAGGAGGAGATATCATGTCTGGCCAGGTCTTGGTTTGCCGTGCAAAGAACATCTTCCATATAGACATCCCCACTACCACTGCGCTTGCCATACTTTTCATTTGGACCGCATCATTTGCTGATTATTTTCTGACTGTTTTTCAAATATCCAGAGGTTACCTTGAGCTAAACCCCATCCTTGCCCCATTCTTTCACAGCCTCCAGTATGAAAAGGCCCTTTTGGTAAAGACATCCCTCACCTTTTCTGGGATCTGTATACTGTCTGCCTGCTGCAGACATCCCGTGGCTACGAGGGCAATTTCTGGAATACTTGTTGTCTATGTATGTCTGCTCGTCTATCATGGCATAAATATCCTACTTTAGTAAGAAGAACCTGTAAGTTGCCTAAGGTATTGTTGACTCTGGCTCCTTTTACAAGATGCCTTGATCCATGCAGGGTGGGAATGACCGTCCGGCAGATTTTTATTTTGCATGATAAAGACACATGAGGAAAAACCCTTTAACCGTAAAAAAGGGGGAGAGATATCCCCTTGGCGCCATCTGTTACAAAAACGGAGCAAATTTTTGCATATTTTCCAGGCATGCCA
>JALSQG010000029.1 GCA_026985565.1 Deltaproteobacteria bacterium | reverse complement strand
CTCGCACTCAACATAGGCTACTGCATCTTTTAGGATAGGTGAACCTTTTGGTCCATTTTCAAAGCCTATCCCCTTGAACTTGTCAACCTTCCTTCCGCTTTTGAAACCAAAATGCTTTGCAATCTCTTTCTGGTCGTCTGCCAAAAGATTCAGGCAAAAATAGCCAGAATCCTTAATAAGTGCATGGGTAAACCTTGGTGGGGCTATTGCCACTGCCACAAGTGGAGGTTTGAAAGAAACTTGAGTTGCCCAGGCAGCGGTCATGCCGTTGATCTTTTCACCTGCCCTGGCAGTTACAACCCAAACCCCTGTTGGTACTGCCCTGGTTATTATGTTTTGCATGTACGACCTCCTTAATGATTACAGGCGCAAAAAAACCCTTCAAAAATGAACTTATAAGATATGTTTATCAGCAGCTTACACAAAGTTCAAGCCAAAGGGCAGCGGAAAGAAAATCTTGACACGCCATGAAAAATGTTTAATAGAGTAGCTGCAAAATGGCGGTGTAGCTCAGCTGGTCAGAGCATGCGGCTCATATCCGCAGAGTCCGGGGTTCAAGTCCCTGCACCGCCACCATTTTCTAACCTGGCTAATCGAGCAGTATCCGGTTTTACAACTTTTTGGTTTTCATCCCCCCTTGAGCATGGCCCATCTGAGATAATCTGATTCTTTTGCAAACGAGATTTCGGTAGAGCATGGTAAGATTTATCCTTAAAAGCTCGGCAAAGGGCAGCGCGCGGGTCTCTACCTTTACCTTGCCCTTTTTTATTGCCTCAATCACAGATTCCACATGGGGTTCAGCGTCAACGAGGGAATATGTGGTATGAAACTGCCTCCGTTGATGGGCATCAGAGGTCCCAACAACCGGTAGGCCAAAAGACGCGGCTACACTTTTCATCCTCTTATTGAAGTTAATGGAACGACAGTAAAAGTGAGACCACTCCGCAGCATCAAAGAGGCCAAGATTTCTGGTAAAATGCCTTCCAAGGGCAACCGGGCTTGGATAATAGGGATGTGGTGCAATCACCAAGCCTTTCTTTCCTGAAAGCTGGCGCAAGTCTTTGAGGCTTGAAATGGAAAGGCTTTCAAAGGGAAAATTCAGTAAAAGCACGTGCTTTCCCTGGATGGTGGCCTCCATTCCAGGTATAAGGATTATTCCCCTTTCCTTTGCATAGTCCCGAAGATACGGGCTCCATGTGCAAGTGTCGTGGTTTGTTATGGATAGGACTTTGTAGCCAAGGCCATGGGCCATATCAATAAGCTCAAATGAGCTGTAGGGGACATAATCCTTTGGGTCTTCGCCGGTGTGTATGTGAAAATCCGCCTTAAGTAAGGTCATGTGGTTGATTCCTCAAGATCTTATTTTATCACTTTTCACAAATCCATACATTTATCTGCTTTTAAATGGATTATTGATCCATCCCATGATTCCATTAGGGCTTTTTTTATTTTTCGTGCCTTTTTCTTATTTCAATAAGGATTTTTCCTAAATCCAATCTTGTAGAAAAAAGGGGAGAGAACCATCTCGAAAAAAACAAACAGGAATGTAATCATGGCACAGTCAATCCAGTCAAGGCCAAGCCTATCCCTTAAAATCACAAGGGGTAAAAGGCCCTCTATGATTTGATCCACTCCAGTACACTTTGCCCCGCTTCTAAGTCCAAGCCTTCTTTTTATAAAACTTGCAAAAAGATCACCCACCATGGACCAAAACGCAAGAAGCAGGCCGTTAAGCTGGCCGATTCCAAGGATCATGGCAGCAGCCCAAGTGCCAATAAGGCTCGAGAATATGCCCCGCCATGTCTTGTGGGGGCCAAAGATTGGCCTTTTATCAAAAAAATTCCTGTTAAGATCAACAGGTAAGGAAAACCTATCCTTGAAAATGTGCCACGCAACAATGGGCATTGTATTTGCGGCTCCAAGAAGAAGAAGCAAGCTAATGTCTGTCCAGATTCGTGACCATTCCATGGGCATCAGTCTGTTTCGTAACTGCTGTAAAGTTCCTTATAAAGGGCAGAATTTTCAAGAAGTTCCCTGTGGGTGCCTGTCTGAAGGACCTTCCCTCCTTCCATTACTACTATATTATCCGCATTCTTGATTGTGGTGAGTCTGTGGGCAACAACTACTGTTGTCCTGTTTTTCATTACATTTTTCATTGCCTCCTGAACCGCCTGTTCAGAAACGGAATCAAGGGCGCTTGTTGCCTCATCCAGTATGAGCACAGGGGCATTTTTAAGAAGGGCCCTGGCAAAGGCGATCCTCTGGCGCTGACCACCAGAAAGGTTTAACCCCCTTTCATCAAGGGCTGTATCGTAGCCTTGGGGAAGTTTTATTATGAAATCATGGGCGTAGGCAAGCCTTGCAGCCTCGATAATCTCGTCCTCTGTTGCCTCAGGCCTTCCTGCTGCAATATTCTGCCTAATAGTGTCTGAAAAAAGAACCACATCCTGACTGACCACAGCTATCTGCCTGCGAAGAGAGGTTAACTCCAGGCTCTCAAGATCAATACCGTCCCACTCCACCACACCTCTTGTAGGAGAGATGAACCTCGGAATAAGATCAACAAGTGTTGACTTACCTGCCCCGCTTGGCCCCACTATGGCTGTAACCTTTCCCTTTGGTATGACAAGATCTATATCCCTTAGCACCATCTCATCCCCATTGTAAGAAAAACCAACCCCCTTAAATTCTATGGACCTTCGAAGGCCCATTACCCTTTTGCCTCCCCCCTTCTCAGGCTCAAGCTCAAGAAAACAGTCCACCCTTTCAAGCACCCCAACCGACTCTTGCATGGTAGAATATGCCCGGCCAAGTTTTTTTAAAGGGGTAAATGCCATTACGATTGCCGTTAAAACCGAGAAGAAATCGCCAGATGTCATTGCCCCCTTCACAACCAAGGTTGCCCCATAACCGAGGACGATTGCAACAGAGATACCGGAGCAGACATCTATCAGAAACTTGGTGCCCTCTTTAAGACGCACAACCCGGGAAAATTGCCTGTAGGCATTCTGGTTCTCTTTCTTAAACTGTTCTACCTTTGCCCGCTCCATACCAAAAACCTTGATCACCTTGATGCCAGAGACGGTCTCATTCATCCTGTGGGTGAGAAGGGCAAGAAACCTTTGTACCTTTTTCCTCCTTTTCTTGACAAATTTACTCAAAAGGCGCGTGCCATAGCCGATAAATGGGAAAAGGACAAAGCTCAAAATGGCAAGATCCCATCTCCTGTAAAGGGCCACAGCGGTTAAGACCAGGATGGAAGGAACCTGGACAAGAAAGGTCCGAAAGCTGTCTGAGAGGATGGCACTTAGTATGCCTATGTCGTTCATGAGCCGTGAGACCATCTCGCCGCTTGTCTGCCTGGCAATGACGGAAACAGGAAGGTTTACTATCCTTTCATAAAACGTGTTTCTAAGATCCCTTACGAGCTGGAAACCTGCTGTTCGCATAAGATACGACTGAAGAAAACTTGCCCCTCCTCTCAAGAGATATAGGCCCAGAAGTCCAATGGGAAGGTAGATTATGTAGCCGTATCTTTTCTCAACAAAGATGTAATCCATGGCTGGCTTTACCAGCCATGCTATGGCGCCATTTAGTCCGGAGACAACGAGGCTGAAGAAAACCGCTGCTATAACCCTTTTGGTGTAGGGACGTATAAGTCGCTTTAACCGGTTTATTACCGTTTCTTCCTTGCTCATTTCCTTATATATATCTCGTTATGGTAACCAGCTTTTGAAATTTCTAAGAAAATAAACTACACTTTTCAAAAAAATAGCCAAGTCATTTAAGGAAAATCATCTTTTCTCCGAAGGCATAAAATAGAACAAGACCAGGTCAAGGAGGCCAATGACAATGAAGGAACTTTTATGCACCATTTTTTCAGCCGTTTTCGTGGCATCATGTTTTTTGGCCAGCCAGGCAAACTCGCAACCCATTCCAAAGGACAAGGCGCCTGAGATAGCAAGCTATACAGCAACCATGATAATTGCTGGAAGAGGTGTGGTAGCAAAAAATCAGGATCTGATAAACGATCCCTCAAAGGGGGAAAAGGGATTTACTCCTGAATACGTTGAAAAGCAGATGCTTGAAAGCTTCAAGAAGATCACGGGAAAAGACGTAAGCGAGCTCGATCCTGAGGTTCAGAAGGTGCTGAAACAGGTAATTGATGCGGCAAAGATGAGCGTCCAGATGAATCAGCAAAGGATCAATCAGAAGGGCAAGGGATTCAAGATGTACATACCGGCAGTCTTTGGAAGGGAAACCGGCCAGATCCTCAAGGCACGCACGGGAATCGCCATAAAGCAGACAACCTTCAAATACAGAAATGCCTACAACCAACCAGATGCCTTTGAAAGAAAGATTCTCAAGATGTTTGAAAATCCAGACTACCCCATGGGAAAAGGTTACGGTGAGACGGTCA
>JALSQG010000028.1 GCA_026985565.1 Deltaproteobacteria bacterium | reverse complement strand
ATGTCTCTCAGACAAAGGGGAGGCAGGGTAGGAAGGAGTAACAGGGAGTCGGCGGTGATCATGGTGGCCGGAGAGGATGCCCTTGATCAATACTTTATCAACAATCCCAGGGAACTTGTTGAACGACCTTCTGAAAAGGCAGTAGTTAACGTGCTAAATCCAAAGGTGGTTGGCAGACATCTTATTTGCGCAGCTTCAGAGTCCCCAATAGGCATTGATGAGGCCATCTTGAAGGACGAGATGGTCAAACAAAGGGCAGGGGAGCTTTTGTCTTCCGGAAGGCTGTTTCTTAGTGGAGACGGCACCAGGCTCGTAAGCCTTAGAAGGTATCCCCAAAGGGAGGTGGATCTTAGGGGTTCAGGCAACTCCTTCCAGATAGTTGAGTCTGAAAAAGGGCAGACCATCGGTTCCATAGATGGTTACAGGGCCTTTAGGGAGACACACCCTGGAGCCATATACCTCCATCGTGGAAAGACCTTTCAGGTGGTTCGCCTTGATATAGAGGCAAAACGAGTTGAGACAAGACCAATCAAGGCCAATTACTTCACCCGGGTGCGAAGTTCTAAGGATACGCAAATACTTGAAGTAAAAAAGAGCAGGAAGCTCTTTGGTGCCCATTGCCACTGGGGCCTTTTGAGGGTAACAGACCAGGTCATAGGCTACGACGTTCTTCAGATAAGGGGCCAGAAGCTCATCAACAGGGTGGATCTCGATCTTCCCCCTCAGCGTTTTGAAACAGAAGGCCTATGGATAGAGGTCCCTCCAGAGGTAAAAAGCAGGTGTGAGTCAGGTCTGTATCACTTCATGGGGGGCATACATGCCATAGAGCATGCCTGCATAGGGGTCATGCCCCTTTTTGTCCTTTGTGACAGAAACGATCTTGGTGGCATTTCCATCACATTTCATCCCCAGTTGTCAACAGGGGCCATATTCATATATGACGGTGTACCAGGGGGCGTTGGGCTTACAGGGAGTGCATTTGAAAGATGTGTGGATTTTTTTGAGCTTACCTACAAGACCATAAAGGAGTGTCCATGTGAAAATGGCTGCCCATCATGTGTCCATTCCCCAAAATGCGGCTCAGGAAACAGGCCAATAGACAAAAGTGCCGCGATATTCGTAATGGAAGCCATAAAGAAAGCTGGAAATATAAGGCGTAAGCCACAGGTCTTTCATGCTGCGCATGCGTCTTTTGCCGTAGATGGTCACAACCTGGATGGTTTGGAAAAGAAGACAAGGCAAAGAATTTCTGCCACACCGCTTGGAAAGACCAAAAAAGGCGACATAAACGTTGATCTTTCTTCTGTTCGCTATGGGGTCTTGGACATAGAGACCCAGCGCTCTGCACAGGAGGTGGGAGGCTGGCACAAGGCCCACCTTATGGGGGTAAGCTGTGCAGTTTTGTGGGATTCTTCCACCAAGGCCTTTGTAGTCTTTAAGGAAGAACAGCTTTCTTCCCTGTTTAATCTTATGGAAAAGATGGATCTTGTTGTTGGGTTCAATGTCAAGCGGTTTGACTACAGGGTGCTCTCAGCCTATCGAGATCTTGATGGCTTAAAGCCCCCTACACTTGATATCCTTGAGGTAGTGGCAAATAGGCTTGGTTACAGGCTTTCCCTTGACAGTTTGGCTGCTTCCACCCTCAGGAAGAAAAAGTCTGCAAATGGGCTTTTGGCCCTTCGTTGGTGGAAGGAGGGAAAACTTAGAAAGATTATCGACTACTGCAAAAAGGATGTGGCCATTACAAGGGATCTTTTTGTATTTGGTAAGGAAAACGGCTACTTGCTTTTCAGGAACAAGGAAGGTAGCCTTGTCCGGTTACCAGTAAAGTGGTAGAAAATTTTTTTACGTCTTAGGGCCTTATTACAAGTTAAGGCCATATCTTAGGGCTGCGGCCTGAATTGCAAGCCCTGTTTGCGTCTCTATGAGCTCTCTGCCTTTTTTTTCAAAAGGCATGAAGAAGAGATCAATGCCCGTTATACGAAAGGTTGTCTTTTTCAAGGCACTTGTGAGTTTTTTCTTCCCTTTTATCAGGGACAGGAGGAGAATGGGCAGAAATTGGATGGCAGAATGTACGCTAAAGTTTATGCCCCAGGCATTCCTAAGTCGCATCCTGTAGGTTTTCTTTGTTTCCGTAAAGGAGATATCCGAACTACTAAGTCTTTTGCCAAGGTTCATGAAGAGCGTTGGAGCAATGGAAAAGGCAGGGACCACAAGCTGAATTGGCTCTTGCGAAAAGTTTTCCGGAAATTTCTTATATGGAAAAAGGTAAGACAGAAGGCCCAGACGATGGGAGACAGGAAAGCCCGTAAGATTCAGCCTGAAATGATAAAATGGCAAATACGTGGCATTGGAGCTTGGGGCAAAACCAAGGATTTTTGCCTTTTGTGGAAGATATCTGTCTTTGCTCAAGGCCCAGAGTCTGTGGCAGGAGTTGCAAAAGAGGGCTGAAACGTGTGAAAGGGGCGGAAGATCATTTGCACATTCAGGACAGATGAGGGGTATGAAGCTGACTGCCTGATTTTTTGTCTCACTTTTTTCATTTTCTTCTGCACCTTCTTGGATTTTTTGAATGTATTTTATGGCCCTTATGTCCTTTATGACAGTAATGGAATCCTGATTGGTCCAAAGGCTTCTTAAGGCAAGGCGTTCTTTGGTTGATTCCATAAGTTCAAAAGGGGCCATGATTAAAGATAGTTTTTCACCAAGGATGAAACTTGAAATAGGATGTTCCAACAGCCCTGCCTCTATTCTTGCATCCATCAGTTGAAGGGCCTTTGTGGCTGGATAGAGATTTTGGCCAAAGTCAAGCTTGTTGGTATTCAGCATCAGGGGCGCAAGCTGGGTCGAGATCCCAAGGGAAGGCAAAGCGGTCAATCTGGACAGGGCAGGAAGAGATGCGTCCACATGGTTGGCCTTTAGCCTTTTGTCTTTTAAGAGCCTGAACCGAAGGCCTTTTAAACGCCAGTAAGGCAGATGAACAATGCTATCATGGCTTGAGCCTGTCGCTTTGACAGGCGGGAGTATGTAACTGAATATTCCACTCTCAGGCCTTATATAGAGGCTTGTCTTACAGAAATCGCATTGTAAAAGCGGATCACCAAGCTCAAGCTCAACCCTTGCCCCGCATTGGGGGCAGGTGCCCCATGCCTTGTCCATGCCCATTATTCAAGGCTGTTGCCGCACTGGTTACAAAAAGATGCCTGAGGCAGATTTTTGGCTCCGCAATGGGGGCACGTTTTTGGCAGGGGCTCACTGCCGGCAGCGGTTCCACAGTTTGGGCAGAATTTGGCCTTTGGAGTAAGATTCTTGCCGCACTTGGCACATTTTCTAAATACAAGAATCTGATGGCCACAGTTTGGGCAGAACCTGGCATTTTCACTGATTTTACTGCCGCATTCTGGGCACAGGTTATCTGTCTTAGATGATCCTCCTTCAGGTCCACGGGTGGGATCGGGGGCTTGTCCGTAAAGCCCCATGCCGCCAAGGAGCCCAGGTATCATAAGGCCAAGGCCCATGCCTATTCCTCCCTGTGCCATGCCCTGTCCCTGTGCAGACTCCTCAAGTGCCATGGCAGCCTTCATCTTCATCAGTCCCTGCAAGTCGCTTCCCAAAAGGCCAAGTCTTGTTTTGTCATCCATTGCCGCCTGTACCTCTGCTGGCGGTGTGATGGCATTAATGTAAAGGTCTTTCAAGGCCACTCCGTATGCGGAAAAATCCTTCATAAGTTCGTGGGAGAGGCCGCGAGCAAATTCAGAATATTTGCTGGGCAAATCCAGAAGAGAATCGAGATGTTCTCCAAGAAAGTCATTTAGTCTTGAAACTATGACCTGACTCAGGAATTCCTCCAGGTCCTCTATGAGGAAGGATGGCCTTGTGCCAACAAGGGAGTTTACAAACAGAACCGGTTGGTTGATCTGGATATTGAATATCCCATGGGCGCGCAGCCTTACGAGGCCAAGCTCCTTGTCTCTGAAGGCCACTGGATCTCTTGTTCCCCATTTGAGGTTTGTGAATACCTTCAGGTTCACAAAGTAGATTTCGGCCCGGATCGGGCTTGTAAAGCCCCAGGGAAGAGATAACAGTTTGGTGAGTATGGGGATGTTGAGGGTGGTAATGGTGTGCCTGCCTGGTCCAAGGGCATCACAGGCGACCCCTTGACAGAAAAATACAGCAGCCTGATTCTGCCTGACTATGGCCTGTGCACCAAGCTTGAATTCTCCTGAGCCAGCCTGAGGCAGCCGGTGACATACTTCGTTCCCGGTCTGATCAAACCATTCCAAGACCTCTAAAAACACCACGTTGTTTGCAGACATGAAGGTCTATGCCTCCTTCTTTTGTTTGAGTAGCCTTTAGGGCCCATCTGTCTAATTTTATAAACGGAGAAAAAAGGTCTTTACTTGAAAAAATTATAAGGCAAAAGACGAAAAT
>JALSQG010000027.1 GCA_026985565.1 Deltaproteobacteria bacterium | reverse complement strand
AGGATAACCGGGCGTGCTGCCCAGGGAGTAAAGCTCATTAGTCTTAAAGAGGGAGACAAGCTTGCTGCTATAGCAAAGCTTGGAATAAACGAGCAACAATGAAAAGCGTAGCAGTAATAGGGGCAGGGAGCTGGGGCACGGCCCTGGCACGGCTTCTTTCAGAAAAGGGTGTGCAGGTGTCCCTTTGGGCCAGGAACAAGGAACTTGTCGAAAAGATGGCAGAGAATAGAGAAAATCCAAGATACCTGCCTGGCTTTCCGCTTTCGAAATCCCTGGATATTACTTCAGATCTTGGAAGGGCCATCTTAGGGAAAGACGTATTGCTTTTTGTTGTACCCTCTCATGCCATGAGGGAGACGGCTTCTTTAGTGTCGCAGGGGCTTTCAAAGGATGGTTTGCCAAAGGCAGTGGTTTCTTGTGCAAAGGGCATAGAAAATGACACCCTTCTGACCATGACAGAAGTGCTTGCACAGGTGCTTCCAGAAGATCTTTCCTCCAGGCTTGCAGTGCTCTCAGGGCCTAGTTTTGCAAAAGAGGTGGCAGAAAGGATGCCAACGGCCGTTACTGTTGCGGCCTTCAATGAATCCATAGCAAAAGGGCTTCAGGGTCTTTTGTCCACGGATTATTTCAGGGTTTACACCACCCAGGACGTGACAGGAGTCCAGCTTGGAGGTGCTGTAAAGAATGTCCTGGCCATTGCTGCAGGCATTTCAGACGGCCTTGGATTTGGTACAAACACAAGGGCTGCTCTTATCACGCGAGGGCTTGCCGAAATGTCACGCCTTGGGATGAAGCTTGGTGCAAATCCCTTGACATTTGCAGGGCTTGCAGGCCTTGGAGACCTGGTTCTTACCTGCACTGGTGACCTTTCCAGGAACAGGCAGGTGGGTCTTAGCCTTGGAAGGGGAAAGGGCATGGAAGAGATCCTTTCTTCCATGAAAATGGTTGCAGAAGGGGTCAAGACCTCCATGTCTCTTTTTATGCTCTCAAAAAGACACGATGTAGAAATGCCAATAACCCATCAAGTGTACAAGGTAATTTATGAGGGCCTTAGTCCGAAGGATGCAGTCAGGGCCCTTTTGGAAAGACCTCAAAAGTATGAGCTTTATGGTGTGAACTAACACCCTTGGCCCATGAATCAAAAACGCTCCTATCGTGCCCAAATGAAGAGGGCCGGTCTCGTCAGGTTCAGAGTAAGACACAAGGAGACGGATCTTTTTGTGCAGGCAGAAAGGGACCTGGCAGGGGAAGTCTCTGCATGGGTGGTCGAGGCAAGGGGCAAGATAGAGGCCTATGCCAGAAGCCATCCCGGTTTCATAGAATCTTACACCCCTCTTCCATATGATCCCTTGGCCCCTGAAATAGTAAGGGGCATGCTTAAGGCAACAAATTTGGCAGGCGTAGGGCCAATGGCCTCAGTAGCTGGTGCCATCGCAGAGTACGTTGGAAGGCGTATCGCACAAAATGGTTCAGGGGAGATCATGGTGGAAAACGGTGGAGACATATTTCTTCGTATGCTTTCTGATGTCACTATTGGAATATACGCTGGAACTTCCCCCTTTTCAGGAAGGGTTGGTCTTATGTTGAAAGGTAGGGAGGATTCTTTTGGGGTTTGTACCTCTTCAGGTACAATAGGTCACTCATTTAGTTTTGGAAGTGCCGACGCAGTGTGCGTGATAAGTGAAAGCTGCGCCCTTGCAGATGCCGCAGCCACTGCTGCAGGAAATCTTGTTAAAAAAAAGGCAGACGTGGACAAGGCACTTGCTTATCTTAAAGGCCTAAGAGATGTGGAAGGTGGGGTTGTAATAAAGGCAGATGCAATAGGCGCATTTGGTGCCCTTGAGCTTGTGCCCCTTTGAAAAGAACCATTTTGGAGGTGCTCATGTCAGGATTTATGGAGGTCATAATAGTTGGTTCAGGTACTTGTGTACCTTCAGTCAGAAGAGCGGGTCCGTGTCAGCTTCTAAGGGCATGGGGTAGCAACATACTCGTTGATTCTGCAGCAGGGTCTTTGAGACAACTTCTACATGCAGGCGTCCGTCAAGATGATATAGATCTCATCCTTTATACCCATTTCCATCCAGATCATACAGGCGAGCTTGTGCCCTTTATCTTTGCGTCCAAATATTCTCCTTCCTTCAAACGCAAACGTCCAGTGCTTGTTTGGGCAGCAGAGGGTTTTTCAAGCCTCCTTGATGGCCTTGTCGCGGCATGGGGCGAGTGGGCAGAGCCTGAAAAAGGAAAAATCATCTTTGAGGAGATCCCGCGGGGTATGAACACATGCCAGCAGTTTCCTCCCCTTGTAATAAAGACTGCACCGACAAAGCATACAGCTCACAGCCTTGCCTACAGGATTGAGGCGCCTGATTCAAAAAGTGTGGTCTTTTCAGGGGATACGGATTTTAGTGAAGAGTTGATAGGCCTTTCTGAGGGGGCTGATCTTCTTGTCATGGAATGTGCAGCTCCAGAGGGCAAGAAGGTTCCAGGGCATATGACTCCTTCTGAGGCAGGCATGATAGCATCACAGGCAGGAGTTAAGAGACTCGTACTTACCCACTTCTACCCTGAGTGTGACGAAAGCGACCTGGTTACTCCATGCAGACAACATTATGAAGGCCCGCTGATATTGGCGGAAGATCTTATGAGAATCATTGTATAGCCTTATCTTGAAAGTGTATCAATTTTTATCTGAAGGTACGAAAGCCTTGGCGCGATTTGCCCCTGTTGATGTTTCATGTTTTGCTGAAGCAGCGGATGCCTTGTTCAGCGCTTTTGGAGAGCTTCTATTCCTTGCCAGTGGTGTATGGTTGTGATAAAAAATGCCCACATGGATGCCGGCATAGCTCAGCTGGTAGAGCAGCTGATTCGTAATCAGCAGGTCGCCGGTTCGAGTCCGGCTGCCGGCTCCAACGTTTTTTAGGCTCCCTTTGGTAATTTTTGTCGAAAATGGCTACAAAAAATGTCGCATTTTTTGGTTGTTAAATGAGCGGTCGTCTTTACACAGGGCTATTTTTAAGAGTTTCCCGTGTCTTTTGGCAAAAAAGTTGCTTATCTTATTCAGGACATATTCTCTCTTTTACTTTGGTGTGGGTAGTGATTAAATTTTATTGAAAGGGAAAATCATATTTTAGGAGGTTTACACATGAAAAGAGCATTTCCCCTTAGCCTTTTTTTGATTGGTATGTTTTTGCTTGTCTCTTGTGCTTCACAAAATGGATGGACACCTACAATTGATCCCACAACGAGTCCTGCTGCTTATCCGTCCCAGCCTTATCCGCAGGCCCAGCAGTACCCGGCAGCTCCGCCGCCTGCCCCTGCCCCTCAAGCGGTAAGGCCTGCACCAGCGCCAGTTGCGCAACCGGCTCCAGCACCTGCGCCAGCACCTCGCCGCAGTTATACCCAAGACCTGGCTGAATGCAAGATGCTTGCTCAGAGGGTTTCTGGCTATACGCCCGAAGAGACCATCAAGGGAGGACTTATTGGCGGTGCCATAGGTGCAGCTGCGGGAGCGGCAATTGGTGCGGCAACCGGTCACGCTGGAAAAGGTGCAGCAATTGGTGCAGCTGCCGGAGGAATAGGGGGTGGAGCCTACAAAGGAATCGATGCAGAACGTAAATATAAACAGGCGTACATAAACTGTATGCGAAACAGGGGTTGGAATGTAGTAAATCCGTAATTTTTGCCATTTGAAAAACTAAAAAGTTGTCGGTACCCCGATCAGTTATTGATCGGGGTATTTTTTTGTCTTAGGCCAACTGACTGCCTGCTCTCCTTAAATGCGAGGGAAGTTATTGTCAGATGAAATTTTTTGACTGGCGTTGTTTTTTTCTATCTCCCAGTTTTCTATCTTCCAAGTTGTTTTCATAAAAACTTTTTAAGGGTTATTTTCGGCAAAAAATCATACAATTTATCACAGAACTCGACATTTATGGTCCAAAATATCTCAAGGAAATCTGTTATTAGGCCTTTCTCTTTGGAGTTCTAAGCAGCTTGATAAAAAGCTGTAATAGCCAATGTGTCATTGAAACAGACGAAATTTTTTTAAGGATATCTTCCAACGAGGCTTTTTCAATTAATTGTAAGTTTATTTCATTTTTTCTTTAAAAGACGAGCTATGTGTGAAAAAAATAATAATCTGTAATGAAAAAACATGGTTTGTAATAAGAATCACAAGTTATATTGTGAAACCTTTAATTTTTGCCATTTTTCTATATTTTTTATTGACAAATGACAAAAATTAGCTAAGCATTATTAACGATTGTTTTGCCAATTTTATTGGCCGACAATTTTTATAGCCAAGACCAGGGAGCTTGATCTGAAAGATCAAAAAAGCAAAAAGGAGATTCCAGTATGGCAAGTTCTGTTTACAGCATCTGTGGAATGTGTGCAGTCCGTTGCCCGATTCGTGTAGAAGTCGAAGACGGCAAGGTCTCCTGGATCGAAGGTAATGCCAATGATCCGGGGATGGGGACAAGCCTTTGTGCAAAGGGCATAGCCGGACGGGCCTTGCTCTACGATGACGAAAGGCTTCAGTATCCAATGGTCAGGGATGGAGAGCGTGGCTCTGGAAAGTGGAAGCGAGTCACATGGGATGAAGCCTTTGACTATGTTGCTTCAAAGCTCAAAGAGATTATCCAGAAAGATGGCGGAAAGGCAATAATGTTAAGCGACAGAGGCGGGCCCTTTGCTGACATGAGAAAGGCCTTCATGAAAGCCATCGGCTCCCCTAATTACTGTAACCATGACTGCACATGCGGTAGAAACACCCACCATGCCTCAAAGTCAGTATATGGCCTTGGAAGGACTGGTCTGGCTTATGATTTCAAGAATGCCAAGCATATCGTCCTCTTTGGAAGAAACATGGCGGAGTCCTTCAAGGTCAAAGAGGTGAAGTCTTTTATGCAGGGGGTAAAAAATGGAGCGAAGGTCACCTATATTGATCCACGTGCTGCCCTAACTGCATCAAAGGCAACAAGGTATTGGCAAATCAGACCAGGCACCGATTATGCGCTTCTTCTTGCCATTGCAAATGTCATAGTCAAGGAAGGCCTCTATGACAAGGATTTCGTTAAGAAGTATGTAACTGGAATCACCAAGTTCAAGAATTTCCTGAAACAATACACTCCGTCCTGGGCTGAAGAGGAAACAGGCATCCCAGCCGACGAGATAGTAGCCTTTTGTAAAGAGATCGCTTCAGACAAGCCCCAGGTTATTTTTCATCCCGGCTGGCATCTTTCAAGATACAAAGATTCCTTTTATGCCAGCAGGATGATCCACATACTAAACGTGCTCATGGGCAATATTGAGGTCCCGGGAGGACAGTTTTATCCCAAAACACCAAAGGATGCAGGATACAAAGGGCTTAAGAGTCTTGGCGCAGATATTCCAAAGGTGGAGGAAAAGCGTGCAGATGGATGTGGCTGGAAATACAAGAGGTTTGATGGCGGTCCTGGTTTACTGCACCTTATGTACGAGGCAATAGACACTGGTGAGCCATATCCAATAAAGGCCTACTTTGTGGTTAGGCACGATCCCCTTCTGGCCCTTCCTGATCCGGAAGAGCAAAAGCGAATTCTCAATAAACTAGATCTAATTGTAGTGGTGGATGTGAACTACAGTGAGACCTTTGGTTTTGCAGATGTGATCCTGCCAGAGAGCACCTATCTTGAAAGGGATACCATGATGAGGACTGATAAGGGTCTCAAGCCTGGTTTCAGCATGAGAAAAAAGGCTGTAGATCCAGTTTATGATACAAAGGCAGGTTGGGAGATTTGGACTGAGCTTGCCCATAGATTGGGTAAGGGAAACTATTTTCCGTACAAAAAAATAGAAGATATATGGAGATACCAGCTTCAGGATACGGATATAAAGCTCAAGGACTTCGATGAGAAGGGGTTTGTACGGCTAACAGAAGAACCCATCTGGTATGATAGGAATAAACTCAAATTTCCTACGCCGTCTGGAAAAATAGAACTTTTCTCAAAAAGGTTGGAAGATGACGATGTTCCCTCCTTTATACCATACGAAAGTCCTAAAAAACCGGAAAAGGGCCAGTTCAGATTGCTGTTTGGGCGAACCGGCTATCAGACACATGGTCAAACCACTAATAACCCGATCATCTCGGAGCTTATGGGCACAAACTGCCTCTGGATAAACACTCAGGCGGCTAAGGAGCTTGGGATCAAGGATGGCCAGGAAGTCCAGATTTCAAACAAGGGTGTTAGCGGCAAGATAAAGGCCAGAGTTACCGATTACATACATCCTGAGGCGGTCTTTATGCTGCACGGTTATGGACGATCCATTCCCTTCCAGACAAGGGCCTATAAGAAAGGTCTGGCAGACCAGGTGTTCATGAAGGGGCTTTTGAAGGTCTGGGACAAGGCGGGAGGAAGTGTTTCTCTTTGCGAGTCCTTTGTGAAGGTCACGCCGGCATAAGGAGGGTATGAAATGAGCAAATATCACGTAGAACAGGATATAACCCTTTGCATAGGCTGCTTGGCTTGTGAGGCAGCATGCAAAGACAAGAATAATGTTCCAACTGGTTCTCATTACTGCAAGATGATCCAGGTTGGGCCAAGGATGGTTAGAAACATCCCTATGATAAACCATGTATACATGGCATGTTTCCACTGTGAAAAGCCGTGGTGCGTGGATGCATGCCCAACTGGAGCTATGCAAAAACGGGCAAAAGACGGAATAGTCTTTGTGGATGCAGATCTTTGTGTGGGCTGTAAGGCATGTATAAAGGCGTGCCCTTGGGGTGTTCCTCAGTGGGATTCCAATACGGGTAAAGTAGGAAAGTGCGATCTTTGTAAAGACAGGATAGACAAGGGCTTAAAGCCCGCGTGTGTGACCAAGTGCACTACTGGTTCACTGCAGTTTCTGACTCCTGAGGAGGCGTCGGAGAAGAAGCGCAAAGACTTTGCAGAACAGATTTTGAAGCAGGCATAGGACGGAGCGATGATACCGGGAACCTACTTACCTACTGAGTATTTGCCAATCCTAATAATGTTGCTTTTTGCCACGGGTTTTGGCGTTGTGACCTTGTGGGTAGGGCGTTTTTTCAGGCTGAGAAGGCCCTATGCAGAAAAGCTTATTGCCTACGAATCTGGAAATCCTCCCTCTGCTCCTCCGAGGTTCAGGTTTTCCATCAAGTTTTATCTCATAGCCATTTTATTTGTTGTATTTGATGTGGAAGCCATATTTCTTTATCCGTGGGCACTTGTTTACGATAAAATCGGCATTTTCGCCGTTGTGGAAATGTTCCTTTTTATCTTTTTACTACTCGTTGGATATGCGTATGCATGGCGAAAGGAGGCCTTGGAGTGGGAAAGATAACCTCCCCAGACCTTGTGCCGGTAGCTGATGGTATCAAGGTTATACCTGGCGCAAATACATTTTTGATGGCGTTTGACAAGATAGTGAATTGGAGTAGGGCAGGATCCATCTGGCCAGTCACCTTCGGCCTTGCCTGATGTGCCATTGAGATGATGGCTGCTGGAAGTAGCCACCACGATTTGGACCGCTTTGGAATCATCTTCCGGGCGAGTCCCAGACAGGCAGATGCAATGATTGTGGCAGGCACGGTCACTCAAAAGATGGCGCCAGTGGTCAGACGTGTTTACGACCAGATGCCGGAGCCAAGGTATGTTCTTGCCATGGGTAGCTGTGCCTGTAGTGGCGGGGTTTTTAAGACCTATCACACGGTTCAGGGCTGTGACGAATTCCTGCCTGTGGACGTTTATGTTCCGGGATGCCCGCCCAGGCCGGAGGCGCTGCTCGAAGGGTTGATGCGTCTTCAGCAGAAGATAATGAAGGAGGAGATGAGGTGGAGTCGCTGGAGATAGCAAAAAAGATACAAGAAAAATATCCGGATGAAGTCGTCTCCATTTCAGAGACTCGGGGGCAGGTGAGTGTCATTTTGACAAAGGATCGTATCGTTGAGATTCTCAGGTGGCTTCACGACGATCCCACATTTCAGTTTAATCATTTGGCTGATCTTTGTGGAGTTGATTACCTCGGCAAGAAGGAAGTTAGGTTTGAGGTAGTTTACAACCTCTATTCCATTCCTTTGAGACACTCAATTCGCATTCGTGCTCAAGTTCCGGAAGATGATTGTTCCATCGAATCTGTTACAGGGATATGGATGGGTGCCAACTGGCATGAAAGGGAATGTTACGATCTTTTTGGCATCGAGTTTATGAATCATCCAGATTTAAGACGGATTCTTCTTCCTGAAGGATGGGAAGGACATCCTCTTCGCAAGGACTACCCTCTTGATGGTGGTGGCAAGAACTGGAGTGGATATGATGAGGTAGTGGAGAAGGCCAAGAAACTTAGTCAGTATGATTTCTATGGAATTTATCAAGATCCAACCAAAAAGACAGGGTTAGAAGATGCCAGAGAACAAGACTGATCTAAAAGAGACGACTAGAGAAGAGATGGCCTATGAGCCCTATACTATAGCTATGGGGCCTCAGCATCCGGCTACTCATGGGGTGCTTAAGCTTGATTTAGAACTTGATGGTGAAACCATCTTGGACTGCAAGCCAACAGTGGGGTTTTTGCATCGAGGGGTTGAAAAACTCGCAGAGAATATGAGCTATGCTCAGACTTTGCCCCTTACGGACAGACTAGACTATATCGCCTCTATGGCAAATAACGTGGCATATAGCATAGCTGTTGAAAAGTTGCTTGGTATAGAAGTTCCATTAAGGGCTAAGTACATTCGCACTATCGTCATGGAAATGGCGAGGCTTACTGGACATCTCCTTTGGCTTGCAACACATGCACTGGACATAGGTGCAATGACAGTATTTCTCTACTGCTTCCGTGAGAGAGAAAATCTTTTGGATATGTTCGAAGAGATATGCGGTGCAAGACTTACCACAAGCTACACCTGTATTGGCGGGGTAAGACAGGATGTAACTGGGCATTTTCTCGAAAGCCTGTACAGCTTCACTGAGGATTTCCCCTCAAAGATAGCAGAATATGAAACACTTATCGATAAGAACCGGATTTGGCTTAAAAGGACCCAAGGAGTTGGTGTTGTCTCTGCAGAAGATGCGGTAAGTCTCGGCCTTACTGGGCCTACACTAAGGGGATCGGGTGTGGAGTATGACGTTCGTAAGCACATGCCTTATGACGCCTATCCTTATGTGGATTTTGAGGTTCCTGTCGGGTCAAAGGGTGATGTTTACGACAGATACCGTTGCCGTATGGAGGAAATGCATCAGTCTAACTCGATTATTCGCCAGTGTATAGAGGCGTTGCCAAAGGGACCTATCAGGGCACCTGATGCACCTGATCTCGTAATGCCCTATGCCAGACAAAAAAGGGTTGTCGCAGATGCCACGTTTGCTTCAGGGGTGATTAAGCTCATGGAGGATACGGAGCATTTCATCGAGGGAGACGTATATGTCTCCGCTGAGGTCCCAAAGGGAGAGCTTGGATTTTATTTTGTCAGTGACGGAAGGGGTGTTCCCTATAGGATGCACATCAGGTCTCCTTCTTACATTCATATTGGGGCACTGCCCTTTCTGTGCAAGGGACAGATGGTAGCTGATGTTATCGCCATCATTGGTAGTGTAGACGTAGTCTTGGGAGAGTGTGACAGATAAGGATTGGGGGATAAATGGAACTCTTATGGATCCTCATTAAAATCATCATAGTCTTTACGGTGGTGATGATACACGTCATGTATGCCACCTATTTTGAACGCAAGGTCATTGGGCACATGCAGGTACGTATGGGACCAATGAGGGTAGGCTGGCATGGTGTGTTACAGCCTATTGCAGACGGTATAAAGGCATTCTTTAAGGAAGATATTATTCCTACGGCGGCAGATAAAAAGGTATTTTACGCTGCACCCCTTATTTGTCTGATCTCTGCACTCAGCGCCGTTGCAGTGATACCCTTTTTTGAAACCTTTGCCATTGCCAATATCAATATTGGGCTTCTTTACATATTTGCCATGAGTTCTCTTGCCTCCTATGGAGTTGTACTGGCCGGCTGGTCGTCGAATTCCAAGTACTCATTTCTTGGGGGCCTTCGTTCCTCAGCCCAGGTCATTAGTTATGAAATAGCCATGGGATTAAGTCTTGTCGGTGTGATGATGCTTGCTGGGTCTTTGAATTTGTCAGATATCGTTCATGCCCAGATGCAAAGCAGTTACAAAATATATCTTATCCCGCAAATAATAGGTTTTTTCGTGTTCGTTGTTGCAATGTTTGCTGAGACCAACCGTACACCATTTGATTTGCCGGAAGCGGAATCAGAACTGGTAGCTGGATATTGCACTGAATACAGTGGCATGCGCTTCGCTCTCTTTTTCATGGCTGAATATATCGGAATGATAGTCATGTCCTGTCTCGCAGTAATCTGTTTCTTGGGCGGGTGGAGTGGACCGTTTGAGGTGCCGGGCATTCCCTTTTTCTGGTTCATTCTGAAGGCCTATTTCTTCATCTTTCTTTACTACTGGGTCAGGGCGACATTGCCTCGATATAGGTATGACCAGTTAATGGCCCTTGGCTGGAAGGTTCTTATACCGCTTGCTCTTTTTAATATCTTACTGACTGGGACAATTAAATCCCTTATAGGATGATATAGGACAGGTAACCAATGAAAATAAAATATGATACCAAAAAGAGGTTAGTCGAGCAGATCTTTCTTTTGGAGATTCTGAAGGGTCTTAAGCTGACTCTAAAAAGGCTTTTTTCAAAGCCAGTTACTGTTCAATATCCCAAAGAGAAAAAACCGCTTTTCCCAGGATTTCGTGGTAGACACGCCCTCATCAGGGATCCCAAGACCAAGGCGGCCAAATGCGTTGCGTGCATGAGGTGCGCAACAGTGTGCCCTTCAAGGTGCATCAGGATTAGATTTTCTAAGGATGATGAGACTGGTGCTCGCAAACTTGAATCATACGAGATTGATGCCCTTAGGTGCATATTTTGTGGATATTGTGAAGAAGTGTGTCCGGTAAATGCCGTTGTCCTTACTGAGGAATATGAATATTCAGACTATACGAGGGATCCGTTTCACTTTGACATGGAAAGGCTTCTAAAGAATTGGGACGATTTTCTGGAAAAGAAGAAAATGGAGCCGGAAAAATATCTTAATCCATATCTGAGGCCGAGGGGCTTACCTGTTGGTGAGCTGCCTGTAGGCAAGAGAGTTGAAGTCCCTGAGGAGTGGACCATGGAAGGACAGGTGATCTGGAAAGATGGCAAGGCTGTATCTGCCAAGGAAGCTGACTGTTAGAGAGGGAGGGATAAATGGTTCAACTGTTATTTTTTTACTTTGCCTTGGTTGTAATAGGCTTGGGTTTACGCATTGTCACATGCAAAAACCCAGTTCATAGCGTTCTTCTTATGTTGCTTCTGTTCTTCCATATGGCAGGTCTCTATCTTCTTTTGAACGCTGAATTTCTTGCAGCAGTGCAGGTGATAGTTTATGCAGGCGCCATTTTGGTCCTTTATCTGTTTGTCCTGTTTCTGGTTAATTTGCGTGAAGAAATTAAGATGAGCCCGTTTGTGCAAAAGGGCAAATGGGCTGGGCTAGTTGCTGCCTTAGCACTGCTTATAACTTTTTTAAGAGGTGTATTCAATTTCACCTTAGGGCCACACGGTCAGTACACCATAGAGAAGGTACAGCAAATTACACATACCAAGGCCATGGGTGAGGCCATATATACCACATACATTCTCCCTTTTGAGATAGCCGGATTAATTCTGTTGGTGGCGGTCATTGGGGGGTTGGCTCTTGCCAAAAAAGAAGATAAGGGGGCATAAAGATGGTCCATTTAAGCTGGTATCTAACTGTATCAGCCATGTTGTTTTGTATAGGGGTATTTGGCTTCTTGACTAGAAGAAACATCATCATGATGCTGTTGTCCATAGAGCTCATGCTCAATTCAGTAAACCTTAATCTGGCAGCTATGAGTCACTATATGGAAGACATACGAGGACAGGTGCTTGTCTTTTTTATAATAGCAGTGGCAGCAGCGGAGGCGGCTATAGGCTTAGGTATCGTGGTGACTCTTTTCCGAAACTATCGCTCTGTTTATACCGAAGACATAACTATTTTGAAAGGATGATGTCGAGATGAACATGCCCATTTATTTGCTGGTAATTCCGTTTTTTCCGCTGGCTTCGTTCATATTTACGCTCCTTGTGGGCAAGAGGCTGGGAGAGAAGGCGCATTGGCCACCCATAATCGCTGTACTAACGTCCTTTCTCTGTGCCTGTTATGCCTTCAATCAGGTGCTTCACGGAACACACATCAACGCTGATCTTTACACATGGTTTGCATCAGCCAAGTTCAAGGCCTCTGTCGGTTTTTTGCTTGATGAGCTTACGGCAGTGATGCTGATAGTGGTAACCTCTATTAGCAGCTTGGTACATATCTATTCAGTGGGTTACATGCATGATGACCCTGGATATTACAGATTCTTTTCATATCTGAGCCTTTTCACCTTTTCCATGTTGATGCTGGTTCTTGGGAACAACTTTCTACAGCTATATTTTGGCTGGGAGGCAGTGGGACTATCGTCTTATCTCCTCATAGGATTTTGGTATCATAAGAAATCTGCCTCAGACGCAGGGAAAAAGGCCTTTATAGTCAACAGGTTTGGGGACTTCGGATTCGGTCTCGGTATAATGGTGGTGTTCCTGGTTTTCGGATCCGTCCATTATGATACGGTCTTTGCTCACGTTCACGAGGTCGTGGGACAAACTTTTAATTTTCTTGGCATGAACTTCGATGTAATCAGTCTCATGGCCATCTTGCTTTTCTGTGGGGCAGTGGGAAAGTCTGCCCAGATACCATTGCACGTCTGGCTTCCTGACGCCATGGAGGGCCCAACACCAGTCAGTGCTCTCATCCATGCAGCTACAATGGTTACTGCAGGTGTATTTCTCGTTGCAAGATGTAATCCAATATTTAGCCTGTCGCCTGCGGCTATGAATCTAGTGACCATTATTGGTGCCCTCACCTGTTTCTTTGCAGCCACAATCGCCCTCGTTCAGGTGGATATAAAAAGAGTCATTGCCTACTCTACGGTAAGTCAGCTTGCATACATGTTCATAGGTTGTGGAGTTGGGGCTTACGGCGCTGGCATATTTCACCTTTATACCCATGCCTATTTCAAGGCCCTTTTATTTTTGGGTGCTGGCAGTGTCATTCATGCAATGAGCGATGAACAAGATATTCGTAAAATGGGTGGGCTGAAAAAATACCTGCCAATAACCTATTTTACGTTTCTAATGGCATCTCTATCCATCTCAGGCATACCTCCATTTGCCGGATTTTTCAGTAAAGATGACATCCTTGCAATGGCCTTCGGTTCCCCTGTCGCTTCAGGGAAATTTGCCTGGTTTGTCGGCACAGTAGTTGCTGGTATGACTGCGTTTTATTCCTTTAGGCTCATTTTTCTCACTTTTCATGGGGAATTTAGGGGAACTGAGGAACAAAGGAAACACCTTCATGAATCACCACTTACCATGACCATTCCTCTTACATTATTAGCCCTTGGGGCGCTTGCAGCTGGATGGGTTGGAGTGCCAGAGGTCCTTGGAGGGGAGAATGGTTGGGCGCATTTTCTTAGTCCGGTGGTTGGGCACCCAGATGTCCACCTTAGTCACTTCACCGAATGGGCACTAATGGTAATCTCCGTTTCTGCAGGTATAGGCGGTATTTACCTTGCTTATTTGATGTACATGGTTAAGCCAGAGATTCCGGTGGAGCTCGCCCAAAGGCATCAAAAGCTATATCAGACACTGTTCAATAAATATTATGTGGATGAATTTTATAACGCAACAATTGTACAACCTACCATTAATTGCGGCCGTAAGGTTCTGAGGGGCATTACTGATGGCAAGATTATAGAAGGTATAGTCAACGGTGTGCCAGGTCTTATAGGAAGATTCAGTAAGTTGCTGTCAAAATTTCAAACGGGAAGGGTTCAGCACTATGGCAGTGTCATGGCTATAGGTGCCTTCATTCTTCTTTGGATTTTCATGTAACCGAGGGGAGGAATAGCAAATCATGGATTACGGATTTCCAATATTGAGTTCCCTGATTTTTCTGCCAATGATCGGGGCTGTTGCCCTTCTTTTCATCCCACGGTCAAAAGAAGCAGATGTCAGGCGGATGGCCTTGCTAATTTCCATAGTGGAGTTCCTACTTTCCACTCCTCTATGGTTCCAGTTCGATAAATCATCCCATCTAATGCAATTTGTTGAAAAAGCACCGTGGATTCCAGCGTGGCATGTAAACTATCATCTTGGTATTGACGGCATAAGTATTCTTTTTGTTCTGTTATCTACCCTCATTACCATTCTCTGTGTACTTGTTTCATGGACGGCTATTACAGACAAGGTGAAGGAATTTTTCGCCTCTCTCCTTTTTTTGGAAGGGGCAATGATTGGGGTTTTTTGCTCCCTTGACTTCTTCTTGTTTTACATCTTTTGGGAGGCCATGCTCATTCCCATGTATCTGATTATCGGGGTCTGGGGCGGGCCAGGAAGGTTGTACGCTGCCATAAAGTTTTTTCTTTATACCCTTGTCGGAAGCGTATTGATGCTGGTTGGTATCATCACACTGTATCTGAAGGGAGGGCATACCTTTGATATATTGCAGTTGTCCTCTCAGTCGTATCCACTTAAATTTCAGATGATACTGTTTTGGGCCTTCTTCGCAGCATTTGCTGTCAAGGTGCCCATGTGGCCTGTACATACCTGGCTTCCAGATGCCCATACAGAGGCCCCTGCCGCAGGATCAGTGATTCTGGCTGGGATTCTCATCAAGATGGGGGCATACGGTTTTCTAAGGTTTTCCATGCCCATGTTTCCCCAGGCTACACAGGCAATGGCAGGGCCGATGCTGGTTCTTTCCATTATTGCCATTATTTATGGGGCAGTGATATGCCTTGGTCAGGATGACATGAAAAGGCTCATTGCGTACAGCTCTGTAAGTCATATGGGTTTTGTAACTCTGGGGATGTTTGCCTTAAATTATCAAGGTCTTGAAGGGGCAATTCTTCAGATGGTTAATCATGGGGTAGTTACAGGAGCACTCTTCCTTTCAATAGGTATTATTTATGAACAGACCCATACCCGTGAAATCTCTGACTATGGAGGACTTGCAACCCTAACCCCTATTTTTGCCGGTCTGTTTATGGTGTTTACCATGGCTGCTATAGGCTTACCAGGGCTTAACGGATTCATTGGTGAATTTCTAATTATTCTGGGCGGGTTCGCCTCAAGGACTTGGGCAGGTTTTTTTGCAGCCACAGGCATTATCATCGGAGCAGGTTACATGCTATGGCTTTATCAGCGTGTATTCTTCATGGAAAAAAATCCTAAGATGGTGTCCTTAGGGCTTAGAGATTTGAACTGCAGGGAGCTTGTAACTCTCTTACCAATGTTGTTGTTAATATTCTGGATAGGAATATATCCCAACATTTTCCTGAGCTATATGCATGCATCTGTTGCCCATCTGTTACAACAGGTCCATGCGTCAACAGGAAATATGCAGGCCCACAGCAATACAATCATCGAATGTGCGGTTCGATTCATAGGAGGCTAGAAGACAAATGGTTACCGGATTTACGCTACCCAATATCGTACCCCTTGGACCTGAAATTTTTCTGGCTGTTATTGGTTGTGCAGTAATACTGGCTGATATTATTTGGAAAGAGCAAAGATATGTAGTGCCAATAGTTGCTATGGCAGGTAGTGCGGCGACAGTCTTGATGGTAGCCAAGGCCCACGGTATCTCATTTAACGGAATGTATACCGTGGATAGTTTCAGTGCCTTTTTTAAGATTATTTGCCTCCTCGGGCTTATGATGACTGTTCTCATGTCTTTTAAACACTTAGACATTATTGGTGTTAAAAGGGTGGGAGAATATTACAGCCTGATGATATTTTCCTGCGTTGGAATGATGATAATGGCCTCTGCCACAGATCTAATGGTGCTTTATCTTGGTCTTGAGCTTATGGCCCTTAGCGTTTACTGTCTTGTGGGCCTTTGGAAGACAGACAAAAGGTCGTCTGAGGCAGCGGTTAAATATCTTCTCCTAGGTGCATTCGCCTCTTGTCTTTTGCTCTTTGGAATGTCTTATATATACGGCACCACAGGTACGACAGACATGAACGCCATTTCAAAGGCGATGTCAAATGGCAAACTGACTGGGAATCCTGCTTTCATGCTTGGCTTGGGGCTTGTGGTCATAGCCTTTTGCTTTAAGGTTGCGGCAGCCCCATTTCACATGTGGACCCCAGATGCTTACGAAGGTGCCATGACGCCAATTACGGCCTTCATGTCTGTAGGCCCAAAGGCTGCTGGGTTTGCAGCCCTTGGTCGTGTGCTCATGCAAGCATTTCCAGATGCCCACTCAGAGTGGATGACCGTGCTTGTCATTCTTGCATTCTTGACAATGGCGATAGGCAATATCACAGCCCTTTGCCAGAGCTCCATAAAGAGGATGCTTGCCTATTCGTCTATTGCTCATGCAGGTTATGCACTCATAGGATTTTTGCCTGGAACGGCCGAGGGG
>JALSQG010000026.1 GCA_026985565.1 Deltaproteobacteria bacterium | reverse complement strand
TAATCGCCTTTATGGCAGGTATGACTCTGGAAAGCTCTTCTTCTTCAGAGACAGGTTGGGAAAATGGCCTGGTGGATTCTCCTCCAACATCTATGATGTGGGCACCACCTTTTATGAGTTTTTTACACTGGGATATAATGCTTGCGCTGGTTTGAAAGCGTCCGCCATCTGAGAAGGAGTCGGGGGTCACATTAAGGACCCCCATTATTATGGTTTGATTTTTGGTGTTAAATTCGACATTTTTGCATTTTATGGCAAAATTGGTCATTTATCAGACGGACCGTCACTTTCCTCTTCTTTTCGTGTTTTTGCATCTTCTTTATTTTTTCGGCAATTTGCCAGAATTTCGTCAATTTCTGCAGCATCAAGGGTCTCTTTTTCGAGTAGCCCCTCTGCAAGCATGTTCAGGCACTCCATATTTTCAGTAAGGAGTCTTTTTGTCTTTTCATAGGTTTGTGTGACTATCTTTTCTATGGCCTGATCTATCTTGACGGCTGTGGCTTCACTGTATTCTCTTACGTGCCCAAAATCCCTTCCGAGGAACACCTCATCATTCTGCTTCTGAAATGCCACAGGCCCAAGATCGTCACTCATGCCCCATTCGCAAACCATCTTTCTTGCAAGAGATGAGACACGTTCTATGTCGTTTCCAGCCCCTGTAGTGTAATCCTCAAAGATCAGTTCCTCTGCCACCCTTCCCCCAAGTAGAATGGCAAGGTTGTTCATGAGATACGACCTTGGATAGGTGTGTCGTTCATCTTCAGGTAGTTGCTGGGTAAGGCCAAGGGCCCTTCCTCTTGGAATGATGGTGACCTTGTGGACAGGGTCAGTGCCAGGAAGCAATTTCGCCACGAGACAGTGGCCGGCCTCGTGGTATGCGGTAATACGTTTTTCCTGGTCGGACATTATGAGGCTCTTTCTCTCAACACCCATGAGGACCTTGTCTTTGGCCATTTCAAAGTCCACCATCTCAACCTTCTCCTTGTTTGCCCTGGCCGCTATGAGGGCTGCCTCGTTCACGAGGTTTTCGAGATCAGCGCCGGAAAACCCAGGTGTCCCTTTTGCTATGATGGAGATGTCCACGTCTTCGGCAAGGGGAGTCTTGGCTGCATGTACCTTGAGAATGGCCTCTCTGCCTTTGACATCGGGAACCGGAACAACAACCTGCCTGTCAAAACGACCAGGCCTCAAAAGGGCCGGGTCAAGGACATCTGGTCTGTTAGTTGCAGATATGACTATCACACCTTCTGAGGTCTCAAAACCATCCATTTCCACAAGGAGCTGGTTCAAGGTTTGCTCTCTTTCATCATGCCCCCCGCCAAGGCCTGCTCCTCTGTGGCGGCCAACTGCATCTATTTCATCTATGAAAATTATGCACGGTGCATGCTTCTTTGCCTGAAGGAAAAGGTCACGGACCCTTGATGCCCCCACACCAACGAACATTTCCACAAAATCAGAGCCGCTTATACTAAAAAATGGAACTCCTGCCTCACCGGCTATGGCCTTTGCAAGGAGCGTCTTGCCAGTTCCAGGAGGGCCAACAAGGAGAACACCCTTGGGAATGCGCCCACCAAGTTTTGTGAACTTCTTTGGGTCCTTTAGGAAGTCTATAACCTCTGTTAGCTCCTCCTTGGCCTCATCCACACCTGCAACGTCTTTAAAGGTCACGTTTATGTTTTGGCCGTTAAGCATCTTTGCCTTGCTTCTGCCAAAGGACATGGCACGGCCTCCGCCTGTCTGCATCTGGCGCATGAAAAAGATCCAAACCCCAATGAGCAGCAGCATCGGGAACCATGAGATCAACAGGGTAAGATACCAGGGGGTTTCCTCAACCGGCTTGACCTGAATCGTTACCCCCTTTTGCTTGAGTTCTGGAATCAGGTCCTTATCCTGATAAGGAATGGCGGTTCGGAATTTTTGCTGGTTCTCAAACACGCCATCCACCTTTTCGTTCTGGATTACAACCTTTGCAACCTTGCCCTGATCAACATAGTTGAGAAAATCGGTGTAGGTAATTTCCTGGACGTTTGTCTGGGGCTTGTTAAAAAGGTTAAAAAGAAAGACCACAACAAGGCCGATCACAAGCCATAAACTTAGATTTTTGTAAAATGTATTCAAAAAATTCCTCCGTTTAATTTGATGTTAGGTTCTTGGATTTGTGACTTTTGAAGGTAAATCCAAGCTGTAAAGGGAAATTTCCCAGTCTATAACGTATATTAAATTAAACAATGCAATTAAGTAAATGCAACCAAAAAAGATTGGATCGTGCCTGTCAGGCATTTAAAGGTAAAAGTTACGGGAAAATCAAGGCATTTACAAGATCGTGTGGCTTCCAGGCCATCTCAAGAGCCGCATCTTTTTTGACCTTGAAATGTTCGTTAACCTCTATTCCACATACGGCAACAATCTCTTCACCCTTAAGCACAAGAGGAATAGAGTCTCGAAATATTCTGGGAATTCGTTTGGCAATCATAAAATCCTTAAGTTTTATTGGGGACTTTGAACCAAAAGGTGTGAATCTGTCACCAGGTCTTCTAAATCGTATGCTCAATGGAAAGGAACAAGAGTTACGGTCTACAAAAAGTCTTTTGGGAAATGATTGTTCTTTTGTGGCAAGTGACATGGTTACTTTTCCAAAAACGGGCCGAAACTCCAAGGAACCTGCAAGGCCACCTATTTTTACCGTGGAAGGAGCTTTTACCGTCAAGGGCATTTGCTGCCCTTGCCCTTTTAACATATCTAAATGGGCCTTTTTAATGATCAAAAATCTTTCATAGGCCCTGATGGCCAAAAGGCCTTCTGGCAACATGTAAAGCCCAGAAGGGTTGTTTGATCTGACGATTTCCTCCATCCTTAAAAGATGATCAGAGACTATCTTGCTTCTATAGAGCCCTAATCTTTCAAGGCCAAGAAGAAGAACCCTTCTTAGGACGGACGGATGTGCTTGAGACAGTCGTTTCCTTTTAAAGGTAACACAAAAGGGCGGTACCGAATCGAGGCGTTCATCTTCACCTTTGATGAATGTTATGCAACTTGCAAAAAGCTCCGTTGCATTTGACATCAAGAAGTCTTCGTCATCCTGCAGTAACAAGGCGCTTCTTGAAAGTGTTTCGGCAATAGAGGGGTTAAACTCCTTTTTTATTATAGGCAAAAGTGAATGCCTAAGCCTGTTTCTCGTATACTTGTTGCCAAGATTGGACGAGTCTGTGACATAAGGAATATTCATTAGCCTTAAATGTTCTATGATTTCCTCCTTATTGGCAAAAAGTAGCGGACGAATAAAACCGTCAGGCCTTTTGGGCCGAATTCCAGAAAGCCCTTCAAGGCTTGAGCCCCTAATCAACCTGAAAATTACCTCCTCTGCCTGGTCACTTGCAGTATGGCCTGTGGCTGTGACATCGATTTTCTTTTGAGCCATTAATCGTTTGAAAAAATCGTATCTTAGAAGCCTTGCTCCATCTTGAATGCCCATGCCCTTTTCTTTGCAATAGGCCCTTACATCACCTCTTTCCATGTAAAAGGGAATAGCGTTTTCCTTGCAAAGTTGCTCAGAAAAGGATGCGTCCCTGTCTGCTTCACGGCCTCTAAGGCCGTGGTGAAAGTGGGCAGCTTGAAGTGAAAGGCCCTGTCTTTTGCATAGCAGATACAGCAGATGTAAAAGGCATACCGAATCAGGGCCGCCAGAAAGGGCGACGAGAATGGAATTTGAGCCGTCAAGCAGCCTTCTTTTGCGCACAAAGCCCTTGAATTTCTTAAAAAGTTTAGAATTTGCGCCTTTATTAAGACAGAAGGTGAAAGGGGACGGACCGTCCCCGGGATTTAGCAGGCTCACCCTCCGCCTCTGCTGAAATTCACTGCCCTCAATATGTCCATTGCAGAGGCGGCCCTGACAGACAGGATCTTGGCCTTCAAAACCAGATCTTTTCCGGCAGCCGGATGATTGAAGTCTGCAACTACTGTGTCGTCCCTTAGTTCTTTAACCAGAAAACGGACAGGTTGGCCTGTTGCCGTGATTTCCTCGTGATACTCACCAACCTTAAGCTTGTGCGGGTTTTTGATCTGTTCAAGGGGTATTTCATTTACAAGGCTTTCATCACGCTTGCCAAAGCCCTGTTCAGGAGGAATATCCACTTCAACCTCATCGCCTTGCTCCATTTGAAATATCGCCTTTTCAAGTGCAGGTATCACAGGCTCTCTGCCATAAAGAAACTGGGCCTTGAATATTTTGGAAAGCTCAGGTGGGGTTACATCGTCCTTTACTTCAAGTTTATATTGGAGTTCTACAACCGTATCATTTTCTACTTTCATGTCACTTCTCCTGTTGAAGGGATGAGTGCATTATACTCTATATGAAAAATTTCTTAAAGTGGTTTGCCCTTTACGAGCTTTATCTTTACAACATTTTGAAAAATGATTATACAGGCCGTTGAAAAATTTGTCATCCGCCCATAGCTCAACTGGATAGAGCAACGGACTTCTAATCCGTAGGTTGGAGGTTCGAGTCCTCCTGGGCGGGCCAGTAAAAT
>JALSQG010000025.1 GCA_026985565.1 Deltaproteobacteria bacterium | reverse complement strand
TTTTGTTGGTTTAAAGAGATCGTCAATGGTTTCCTCTATTTTGGATGTAAAGAGTTCGGATTCAGGGATATTTTCTTTGTCTTTCACAGCGCCTTCTCCATCTGTTTTTTTGGATTGAGCAAGTGTTTGCTCGCAACATATCTTACGGTTTTCTTACTTATATCTTTCAATGTCTCGAAAACTCCGATTCCTTTGGTGGCAGCCGCTTCATAGGTCTTGACCTGCAGCCGGCTATTGAGATCCTCTTCGAGCTCTTCCAGATCAAGGGTTGGAATTGGTGAGTTTACTAAATCTCGCTTGTTGTACTGCAACACCACAGGTAGGGAATCAATGTCCAAGTTGTACTCTTTTAGATTTACAATCAGATCGTTCAGGCTTTCTATGTTTTTATTACGCCTTACACGCAGAGAATCTGCAACGAAAACTAGGCCATCCACGCCCTTTAGCACAAGTTTTCTTGTTGCTTCGTATATGGCCTGCCCCGGCACGGTGTATAGCTGAATTCGTATATCAAAACCATTTATTTTACCAAGATTCAGGGGAAGAAGATCAAAGAAAAGGGTTCTATCCCCTTTTGTCTCAATGGTAAGCAGCTTGCCTTTGGCATTGCTATTCATAGAATTATAGATGTAAAGGAGGTTCGTAGTCTTGCCACACCTGCCTGGTCCATAGTAGACAATTTTACAGTGGACCTCTCTTTTGCTCAGGTCGATAAGTGCCATGGATTATTTCCCCTGCCCGAAGATCTTTTCTATACTGTCTGTAAGTTCAGCCACCCGTAGCCGCACGAGTCCGAGGGAGACTTCGTCACCGAAGATGGTAACGAGGATTAGCTCATTGCCCACTTTCGCAAAGTGAATGCTGTCTCTTTTGCCCTTGTGGAACAGGAGAGAAAAGTCGTCTTCTCCAATCAGTTTTGCTATTTGGGAAGTGGCACCAAAGTTGGCAGCTGCCAGTGCAGCCAGTGAAGTAACGTCGAGGTCCCTTCTGTTTCTGCCGCAGCTCGCTACCACATTACCAGCCTGATCGATAAGTAATACAGTATGTACGCCTGCCTCTATCAAGGCATCGTTTATCTGGGATCTGGCTTTTTCCAATGCTGGACCAGTCAATACTAGATCTGCCATTTGTTAACCCCGAAAGTTTTTGAGAAAAGTTTTTGGATTAAACCCGTTCTATAGGCCTTATCGGACTCGCTTTAGGAAAAATTAATGAAGATTTCAAATTTCCTATAAATCGCTCTGGGTTAAAGCGCTGACGTACAATGTCGATAAATAAAGAAGAATCTGAAAGTAAAAACTGGAGATTGATGCCCATGCCACCTTCTTTGAAAGAAAGACTGGAACAATTCAAGGACCTGCCTCCAATGCCAAACACCATGCATATGGTGTTAAAGGAGATGGATTCCATTTCAGCAAACAGCAAGAGTCTTGAAAAGATTATTGCGCAGGATCCAGTGCTTGCGGCAAAGATCCTGAAGATGGCCAATTCGCCTCTATATGGAGCAACAAGTAAGGTCAATACCATTTCTCATGCCATAACCATTCTTGGGTTTGATGAAGTGAAGAACCTGGTGATCGGTCTTTCCCTGGTACAGGCCTTTGGGGATGAGTCGGGGATTGAGGGGTTTTCGACCAAGGATCTATGGCTTCATTCCATGGGGGTTGCAACTACCTCCATGATGATAGCAAAGAGTTCCGGAAACGGTTTTGATCCAGACGAGTGTTTCACTATGGGCCTGCTACATGACATTGGAAGATTCATCATATGCAGGTCCTTCAAAAAGGATCTGGAAGGGATTTTGAAACTTCAAGATGAAAAAAAATGTCCTCTTGCAGTAGCGGAAGAGGAATATGGACTGAGTCATTCAGAAGTAGGGGCCTTTCTTGTCCAAAAATGGCAGTTAAGTCAAGAGATGATGAGTGCGGTACGTTATCATCACCGTCCAAAAAGCGCAGGAGAGGATGAGCCTTTATGCGCCGTTATATATCTTGCAGATCAGCTTTGCCACAAGCTCTCCTTTGGTTGGACCACCAAGTGGATACCCAAAGGAGTGATCCTTCCAAAGTCTTTGCCACTTAAAAAAGAGCAGGTTCAGGAAATAGCCAAAGAGATGAAGAAGACCAAGGACGAACTGGAGGAGTCGTGGTCCCAGGCCATGGGAGGTTGATATGACGGAGGCAAGGCCTATCAAGGCCCTTGTGGTGGATGATGCAGCTTTCATGAGAAAGCAGCTCGTTGAGGTTTTGTCAAAGTCAGACGATATAGAGGTGGTGGCAGT
>JALSQG010000024.1 GCA_026985565.1 Deltaproteobacteria bacterium | reverse complement strand
GAATGTGTGCCCTTTTCCGGATCTGAGGTCGTCCTTAAGGCCAGGCAGTGTATGGTTATGAGTATGGATGGCCTTGCGAGCCGTGTGGAATATGAAAAAAAAGACTCGCATCTGGTGGTTTCTGGTATGTCCTCAGATCTAAATCAGTTCATCAGTTCCATGGCAGAAAAGATTGGTAAACGTCTATGTCTTGTAATCTTAGGAGGGCAAGTCCCAAAGGATACATCTTTTCTTAAAAAGGTATTGTCCACCGGAGGCACCATTTTGGCACTGGAGCCTGGAAAGTGCGCATGTAGTGCATTTCCCAGTTACATAGAAAACGAAGGCATTGGAAATGTAGCTACTGGTGAACTTGACCTCTGGGAGAGGATAAAGGGTTTTTCAAGGAGGCTATTTTTACAGAAATTGAAACAGCATAAACAGGTGGATGGCCAATGAATCACGTTCCTTCAAGAAATCGTCCCATAAGGGTCCTGGTGGTGGATGACTCCCCAATGATGTGCAAGGCAATAGAGAAGATCCTGGTCCACGACGAGGATATAGAGGTTGGTGCAAAGGCGCTTAGTGGAAAGGAGGCACTGAGCGCTTTATCTTCAACCAAATTCGATGTCTGTACTCTTGATGTTCATATGCCGGGCATGAACGGGCTTTCGGTATTAAAAAATATAATGGTCAAATACCCGCTTCCAACCTTGATGGTGAGTGCCTTTACTGGCGATGGCTCAAAGATAACCTTTGAGGCCCTTAGGTTTGGTGCCGTAGATTTCTTCAAAAAACCGGCGAGAAATGGTGGCAAAGAGATAGAAGAACAGGCAGATCTCTTAAGAGACAGCCTCAAAAGGGCATCCAGGGTACAGGTAGGAGCTGCAAGATATCTAAGAATGAAGCCTGTTACAGGAAAAGCAGACAAGTCCTCAAACAAAGCGATTTCAGGGCCCAACTTAGCAAAAAAGATCTCCATCATCTATGGTGCCACAGGCAGTTACTCTTCTGTCCTATCTATAATTCCTTTTTTGAACATGCCACAACAGGGGCCAGTAGTGGTGTCTATGGAGGTGGGTGCAGAGAATTTGTCTGCCTTTGTGGACTATCTTCAGCCATATAGCCAGTGTCCCCTTTCAGTCGTAACGGAAGCCTTGGAGCTTTATCCTCGCCATGTCTATTTTCTTCCTGCCAATCACGCTGCCCATTTTGAAAAGACAGGCCAAGTGTGGGCAATGACCGTAAAGAACAGACCAATTGAATCGGAAAAGGAGGGGGCAATAGATCTTACTCTTCTGTCTGCCAGTGAGGCCTTTGGAAATGGAGTGTTATCCATATTCGTCTCCGGGGACAGCTACTACGGCATCACTGGTGCAAATGAGGTCCTTAGGAACAAGGGCACAGTAGTGGCCCAAAAACCGTCAGGTTGTCTTGCTCCAGGTAATGCAGAAACCGTTATTGGACGGTTTGGAGCCCCAGGTTCCGAGCCTTATGAACTTGCAAAAAAAATCAACGAATGGATGATATGACGGGTTTGAAATTTGACTCTTCTCCACAATTTAGCGTTTCAGACTGCAACGGTTCTTGTGAAAAGGCGCAAGGGACCGCCGGTTTCAACGGTTTTGCATCTAACGTGAATCTGGGGGATCTGGTGCAGCTTGCATGTTTGGAGAACAAGGATAGAAAGCTTCTGGTTCTGTCTGGACATTGTTCAGGAGAAATCTATTTTAGTAAAGGCGAGGTGGTACATAGCCAAACAGGAAACAAGAGTGGCGAAGAGGCCTTTTATGAAATAATGGCCTGGAACAGTGGAACATTCAAATTCCTGGAAGGGACAGCAGATACCAGGACCATAGAAATTCCTTGGAATTTTCTTCTCATAGAAGCCCTTAGGATTAAAGACGAAAAAAAGCTCCAGGAAAAGGACAAGGGCAAGGAAACATCGAGGGCGAATATACTTGTGGTGGATGACTCTCGATTTTTTGTATCCCGGTTGACCGATTTCCTTGAGGGTCATCTCGGTGCAAGGATCCAGGGGGAGGCCTTAAATGGCAGGGAAGCCCTGGATTTTTTGTCCAAGGAAACTCCAGATCTTATAACCCTGGATATCAACATGCCTGTAATGGCGGGAGATGTGGCACTAAAACACATCATGATAAAATCGCCTGCACCCGTAGTGCTTATAAGCAATTTCAATGAGAGAAGTGCGGGAAAGATAATGGAGTTT
>JALSQG010000023.1 GCA_026985565.1 Deltaproteobacteria bacterium | reverse complement strand
AAGGCATAGGCCCCAATTATGACCCCTTCATCGTTTCTTATGGGGAAACCAAAAAGAGATATAAAGAGCTCCTTATCGGTAAGGGCAGTGACATATCTGCCTGTAAACTTTACCTCATTTCCACGCAGCACCTCCCGCGCCCAGTCTCTGAAGGTCGGATTTGCCGAAGACAAAGAATTGAGTCCAATAAGATCTTCTGTCTTTACACCAATTAGATTAGCCAGTCGCCTGTTGCAGTCTATGACGGTGCCATTTCTGTCTATACAAAGGAAGCCCAAAGGGCCTTTTTCGAAAAATAGCTTGCAGCGATCTTCGGAATCTGAAAGCCTAAACTCGATCTGCTTCTTTACTGTAATGTCTCTTAGCATGGAGTAGCAGTCACCAGAACCCCTTGAGCCAGGACTTAACATGATCCTGTGCTCTATCCATCTGTAAGAACCATCTGTATGGGTGAGTCTGTAGGAGACCGTCCATTCCCTTTCCTCATCCTTTTTTGATGAAATGCCTTGCAAAAAGGCATTCACTCTGGCCCTATCCTCTGGATGGATGAGAAGCCTGTATGTATCCGGGTCCTTGATGAACCTGTCAAGACTTATACCAGTCCACTTTTCAAGGCCTGAGGTTGCAAACCTTATGTTTAGAATGTCATCAACTGGGGAATAAAGGGACACGATTGGCAAATGATCAAGGACAGTTGCACAGGTAGCGTCTGAAAAAAAGAGAATGAAGTAATTCTCATTATGGTTTAGACCAATGGGAACAAGGTTACATTTTAGAAAAGGACCCACTCCAAATATACTAGGGTCCACTTCGAAACAAATGGAAGGGTCTATGTCGCAAAAAGAGTTTTTTTCAGATGAGAGCCTTGAAAGGATGGGTGAAAATAGTTTTTCATAGGTATGAAGCACCTCCGGGTCTTCCTGGCCACCGCCTGAAGTGTTTGCGTAAACGATGTTTCCAGACTCTTCCACCAAAAGACACGGAAGACGGAGCCGTTCGAGAAACTTCTTAACCTGACTTAGATCCTGTTGCATCTTCAGGCCTGCGACGGTCCCTTGGACTAATCGAAACTAAATGGGGATTCCGGTTTGTCTTCGTATCTTATCTCGTCCACCTTCTCCTTTCGTCCCTGACCGGCATAAAGTCTGTTGGGACAATTAAATACCACCCCAGGCTCAGTGCCGACAACCTTATACCCATGTACTACGCCCGGTGGGATCACAACTGACATGGGACGATCCGCACCAGCAAAAAATCTTTGCATAACACCGTAGGTGGAAGAATCTGATCTGTCATCCCAAAGTCTTACCTCAAAGTTGCCAGGCCCCACAAAACAAAAAATATCCGTCTGGTACTTATGGGCATGAGGCCCACGGGCTACTCCCGGATACGTTAGGGAACAATATGCCATCTGAGGAAGAATTTCTTCAGAAATCTCGTCGCTTCTATAAAGCTCGCAAAGCCATCCTCTGTGATCGAGAAACCTTCTAAGATCTTTCAAAATGACGCCATCTATCTCCCCTAAGACAAAGTCTTTTTTCACCGCTTTTCACCTCCTGGCGTCCATATCCCTTCTAAGGAGCCAAAATCTCCAGACTTGGCAACACATCTTCCGAGGGAATCGGCCCGATCCAACGCACCAGGAATCTCCTTGATCTGGCCCTTCTTTTCAGCCCCCCTTACGAGCAAAGCAGCAACCAGGTTGCCTCCTATGGCGTCGAAAAAGTATCTCATCACGCGCAAGCTGCCCTCAAAAAGAAGCTTACCCTTTGTTGCACCACAGGAAAGAAATATCCCGTCACGTCTTTTGCCGCCTATCTTCCCTTGCTTTAGCAGGTATTGCCGTACCCAAAAGGCCTGAGACCTTTCCACAAGGGCCTGACAACCTGCCGTTATATTGTAAAAAAACATGGGCGAGGCCACAACGACAACATCTGCCCACTCGATTTTCGAGTAAATTGGTGTAAGATCGTCTTTCAATACACATACACCTGTATCATCACAGCCTCCACATTCTATACATGGCGAATACTTAAGCTCTATTAGCCGAATCTTGACAACACTTGCCCCTTCTTCTTTTGCACCGGATATAAATGCATCAGCGAGAAGATCTGTGTTCCCTCCCTTTCTCGGTGAGGCGGAAAAGACTAAGATGTTTTTCATCGGTTCACCATCCCACAAAAAACGTAAAGGATAGATTTGCTGTAAATTATTCTCATTAGAAATTTATTATATCAAAGGATCATCCATAAGTACATTAGTCTTTAAAAGATAAAAGGTGAAGGGGCAAGGGGTAAAACAAGTTGTGTGCATGGTTGTAGTCAGTTAAATTCCACTTTTCAGAACAGAATAAAAATGACTATGAAAAGAAGCAAAAAAGCAAAAAAACGCATCTGGGACGCCAAGCCCCTCATACTCATCATCTGGACGTCCTGCCTGATAGTAACTGGCCTGGCTGCAGCAGCAATGGTGGGGTACATGATGCTTGAGCTTCCTCCCATATCGAGCCTTAAAAATTACCGACCCCCAATGGTAACAGAGGTCTATAGCAGTGACGGGAAAATACTGGCTTACTGGTACAAGGAAAAAAGATGGCCAGTTCCCATAGAGAAGATTCCTAAGAGACTCATTTATGCCTTTTTGGCCGCAGAAGATGCAAGATTTTATGAGCACAGAGGCATAGACTTTTTGGGAGTCATAAGGGCGGCCATAAAGAACGTTGAGGCAGGAGGGATAGTTCAGGGTGCCAGCACCATAACCCAGCAGGTGACCAGGTCTTTGCTTCTCTCTCCAGAAAGAAGCTGGCTTAGGAAACTAAAAGAGGCGATCCTCGCATGGCAGATAGATGGAAGCCTTAGCAAGGACCAAATATTAAACATATATCTTAACCAGATATACCTTGGAAGCGGTGCATACGGAGTCGAGGCTGCTGCCAGAACCTACTTCAACAGACACGTAGGACAGTTGAGCATTGCCCAATGCGCACTTATTGCCGGGCTGACCCAGGCCCCCAGCAAATACAACCCATTAAGACACTTTGAAAGGGCAAGAAAAAGACAGCTCTATGTGCTAAGACGCATGTTTGAAGAAGGATTCATTACAAGTGAGGAAAGGGATGCAGCAATAAAGGAAAGGCTCGTTTTCAAAAACGAAAAGATAAGCCCGCCCAAAGGGTGTGAATACTTTCTGCAGGATATAAAAAAGGAGCTCATTCGAAGATACGGAACAAAGAGGCTCTTTACAGACGGCCTCAAGGTATATACCACCTTGGACTCATCGTGGCAGGAGGAGGCATACGCAGCAGTTGGTGATGGGCTTAAAAAGGTGGTAAAAAGACACAGGTGGGATAAGCTTCTTGGGCAAAACATACAGGGGGCCCTCATTTCCATTGATGCCCAGACCGGGGCCATTAGGGCCATGGTAGGGGGGCAAGATTTCAGTAAGAACAAGTTCAACCTTGCCATACAAGGCAAAATGCAGCCTGGTTCCTCCTTTAAGCCAGTGGTCTATTCTGCTGCCATGAAGCGAGGGCTTATTCAACCAAACTCTATTATTGTTGATGAGCCCATATCCTTCCCAGGAACAAAAGACAGTAAGCCGTGGCAGCCCCAAAACTTTGATAAGGCGTATATGGGGCCTATAACCATAAGAACAGCTCTAACCTTTTCGAGAAACGTCATATCTGTGAAAATAGCAAGAATGGTGGGGATAAACGCAGTAATAGAACAGGCAAGGCTCATGGGGATAACTGTGCCCCTTGCCCACGATCTTTCCATTGCCCTTGGCTCCTCTGCAGTGCCACTTGTGCAGATGGTTACTGCATACAGCACTTTTGTGAATAACGGACAGGTGGTAACACCACAATATATTGAACAGATCACAGACAGAAATGGCAGAATCCTTGAGATACTGACCCCAGAATTTCATGAGGCCCTTGACCCTGTAACTGCATTTCAGATGGCCTATCTGCTCATGGGAGTGGTGCAAAATGGGACAGGAAGAAGGGCGCGTGCTGTTGGGATACCAGTTGGAGGAAAAACCGGAACAACAGACAATTACCGCGATGCATGGTTCGTTGGATTCAGCCCAGAGGTCGTCACCGGGGTCTGGATAGGAAGGAAGGACAAAAAATCCCTTGGGCGTCTTGAAACTGGAGGACGGGCTGCCTGCCCGGTTTGGACCAAATTCATGAAATTTACTGTAAAGGATCTTACCAAGACCACCTATGATATCCCAGATGGCGTGGCCTTTGTACCAGTTGACAAAAGAACCGGCCAAATCGTTACACCCAGTTCAGAAAACATGTCCCAGGTCGTATGGGAGGCACTTAGACGAGACAGCCTTCCACCCCTTGAGCCTGAAACAGGCCTACTTCAAAACATACCAGATTGGTTAAAGGGCATTGGCTCCTTTTTTCATCTTGGAAACTAATTCTTAAATTCCCATGGCAACCAGGGCCACTACCATTGACATAGTATCAAAGGCAGCTTCTTCAAACAGACTTGCCCATGCCTATCTCATCTTGTGTCAGGACTCTTCTTATGCAGCAGCTGTCTTAAAGGACATGGCCAAACTCCTTCTTTGCAAATCGCCTTCAAAGAAACAGGGCATCCTTTATCCTTGCAAGGCCTGCACGCATTGCATAAAGGTCGAAAAGGATGCCCATCCAGATCTTCTTGAAATAAAACCTCAGGGGGTTTCCATACGAATTGAGCAGATAAGAGCCCTCCACGAGCATGTAAGATTTGCTCCCCTTGAAGCAAAAAGAAGGGTGGTTTTGATACATAACATTGAACAGATGAATCAAAGTGCTGCAAACGCCCTTTTGAAGATATTGGAAGAGCCTCCAGGTCATACGTACCTGCTTCTTTTTACAACTGATCTTGGAAGGGTGCTTCCAACTATAAAATCAAGATGCCAGGTGTTGATAGAACGCGGTCACATATACAGGGAAAAGGAGGTCCCTGAAACTTTGTCAGCGACCTTGGAGAAAGTACCAGCTCCTGTATCACATTTTGTTTTGGACGAGCTTTTCGTCTCAGAGCAGGATGCCCTTTTACAGATAATCGAGGTCAGAAATAAGCTGTTTTCCCTCTTGACCAACAAAGATCTTGGGCTTTGCTTTCTTGAAACAAGTGCTTTTGTGGCCTCCTCCCCTCAAAAACTGAAATTTTGCATTTCAATCTTAGGACTTATTTTGAGGGATCTTTTTCTTTTAAAAGGCGTTGAAAGTGAGCGGGACACCACTGGCATTATAAATGAAGACCATGAGCAGCTTCTTGACCGGTTGGCTCAAGCTCTTGATTATGATACCTTGACATCTTATGAAAAAAGACTCCGTCAGGCTGAAATGATGCTCGAAAGAAACGTACGGCCTGAAATGATTGCTGATTTCCTTTTGCTTTTTTGGCTTAAGCGACTCAGAAAAATTGATTTGCCATGAATGATATAGTTGTGGAAAAGAAAGAGGAAAAGGGTGACGATTTGGTGTCTTGCGTGCTTTGTAGAGTGCGTATCAGACCACAAAGCGCCGCATTAACATACAGTGCAGGTGAGCTTTACCTAAAAGAGGGAGAGTGGGTTGTGGTTCCAACCCAGCACGGAAAAGAGGTTGGCCAAATAATAGCCAAACCCGTCAAGGTTACGCTTCCTAAAAAGTGCATGCCCCTACAGGTGGAACGGCTTGCTACCACAAGCGAGATCGAAGAGTATTACAAGAATCTCGAGTTTGAAAAGAAGGCGTGGACCATATGCCAAGGCCACATTGACAGGCTTGGTCTGAAGATGAAACTTGTAAGGGTCGAGAGCTTCTTCGATGGTTCCAAGATAATCTTTTATTATTCCGCTGATGGACGGGTGGATTTCAGGGAGCTTGTAAAATCCCTTGTAAAAGATCTTAGAATGCGTGTCGAGATGAGACAGATAGGCATAAGACACGAGGCAAAACTCGTTGGCGGAATTGGCTGTTGTGGCAGGGAGCTTTGTTGCGCCACATTTTTGACCACCTTTGACTCAATATCCATCAAGATGGCAAAGGCCCAAAACCTTCCCTTGAATCCAAACAAGATATCGGGTCTTTGCGGCAGGCTTCTTTGTTGTCTCACTTACGAATATGAGACTTACAAGGAAATGGCCCAGAATCTACCAACCCTTGGAAAGGCCTGTCAGACCCCGACTGGCCAGGGAAAAGTAATAAGACAGAACATCTTCAAGCAGGCAGTTACAGTGGCCATGCCTGATGGAACCATTATCGAATACACTGTTGATGAACTGGAAGGCAAGACCCCACCTGAGCCTTCTGAACCACAAGAATCTGTTAATGAAAATGGACTTTCAAAGGCAGACGAAACAAAAGCAGAAGAGAAAAGACAGATAGAAAAAAAGGAAGCTTCCACCAAGTCCCAAAGGGCCAAAGGACAAAAACAGAAAAAGGGCTCAAAGGGTCAGAAAGTGAAAAAAGAAAGGGCTTGCAAGAAAAGAGCAAAGAGAAAATCCCAGGGAAAGAGACGTCAAAACAGCAAGCGACAAAACAAGAAAGGCAAGGACCAGTCGAATGAATAGCAGATTCTACATTACAACTCCAATCTACTACGTGAATGCAGAGCCCCACTTGGGTCATGCCTATTCAACTGTTGTGGCAGATGTTCAAAACAGGTTTCATAGGCTTATTGGACAGGAAACCTTCTTTCTTACAGGAACTGATGAGCATGGTGACAAGATAGTACAGGCCGCCGAGAGGATGGGCCTTTCACCAAAGGAATATACTGATGAGATAAGTAAAAAGTTCAGGGACACATGGCCCCTGCTTGATGTCCGACCTGATAGGTTCATTCGTACAACTGACCCTGAACACATAAAGACCGTCCAGATGGTGTTACAGAAGGTATATGACAAAGGGGACATCGAATTTAGAGAATATGAGGGTCTTTACTGCTTCGGATGCGAAAGGTTTCTTATTGAAAGGGAACTTGAAGATGGCATGTGTCCTGATCACAAAACCAAACCAACAAGGCTTAAGGAAAAGAACTATTTTTTCCTAATGAGCAAATATCAGGATTGGCTCATTGACCACATCAGGTCAAATCCGGGATTTATTCAGCCTGAGCGATACAGAAACGAGGTGCTTTCCTTTCTGAAAGAGCCGCTTGAAGATCTTTGCATATCAAGGCCAGTCAGTCGGCTGACCTGGGGTGTTCCCCTACCCTTTGACAAAGACTTCGTCACCTATGTCTGGTTTGATGCGCTCATCAACTATCTTACCGGTCTTGACTATCCAGATGGAGAAAGGTTCCAAAAATTTTGGCCTGTAGCAAACCATGTGATCGCAAAAGACATCTTGAAACCCCATGGTATCTACTGGCCCATAATGCTTCATGCAATTGGGCTTAAGCCTTATGAGAGCCTCCACGTGCACGGTTACTGGAAGATAAAAGAAGAAAAGATGTCAAAAAGCCTTGGTAACATAGTCAGACCAGGCTGGCTTGTTGAAAATTTTGGAAGTGACGCCACAAGATATTGCCTCATGAGGGAGATGAGCTTTGGTCTTGACGCATCCTTCAGCTATGACGGTTTTGTTACAAGGATAAATGCCGATCTCGCAAATGACCTTGGAAATCTGTTTAGCCGTTCTACCACCATGCTTCACAAATTCAGAAAGGGCACAGTACCAAATGAAACCGGCATGGAGGGCCCACAGGATGAGCTGAGAAAGGCCTTTTCAGCCCTTGTTCCCACATGGAAGGAACTGATGAACGGCTTTCAGGTACACAACGCACTTTCCGAGATTTGGAAGGTCCTAAACATGGCCAATAAGGTCATAGACACTACTGCCCCCTGGAAACTTGCCAAGGATGAATCAAAACAGGTATTTCTTGATGATGTGCTTTACTGTCTGATGGAAACCCTTAGACTGTCTGCTGTTCTCATAAGCCCTGTGATGCCAAGGGCAAGTGAAAAGATAATAAACAGTATGGGGCTTGATCCAGATGTAGAATTTTCTGAAAATGGCCTAAAATGGGGCCGATTGAATCAAGGGCTCTTCATCAAGAAGGTGCCTCCGCTTTTTCCACGCATAGGTCCATCAAGAAAAGAGGCCAAGGAAAACATAAAGAAAAAAAGGGAAGACATAAAAAAAGAAAAGGACGTCAGTATGGATAGTAAAGACAAAAAAGATGGGCTAATAACCATAGAGGATTTCCAGAAGGTGGATCTGAGGGTTGCCCAGATCGTATCTGCACAAAAACATCCAAATGCAGACAGGCTGCTTCAGCTGACAGTCAAGGCCCCTGAGGAAAGGACCATTGTGGCAGGTATTGCCGAACACTTTTCTCCTGATTCTCTTGTTGGGAAAAAGGTCATCATAGTTTCCAATCTTAAACCAGTAAAACTTAGAGGCGTTACTTCCCAGGGCATGCTTCTTGTGGCAAAGGATGAAGCCGGTTTGCACCTTCTTGAGGTTGACCCTGAAACAGAACCTGGTGCTAAGGTGAGCTGAAATTGGACACCAAGACCGTCATAATAGGTACGGCAGGTCACATTGATCACGGGAAAACCACCCTTGTTAAGGCCCTTACTGGCACGGATACAGACCGTCTCAAGGAGGAGAAGGAACGGGGCATAACCATAGAGCTTGGTTTTGCCAGACTCGAGCTTCCCTCAGGCGTATCTGTTGGCGTAGTAGATGTGCCAGGGCATGAACGGTTTGTAAAAAACATGGTGGCGGGTGTTGCAGGAGTTGACCTTGTGATACTTGTAATTGCCGCTGACGAGGGTGTGATGCCCCAGACCAAGGAGCACCTTGAGATATGCCAACTACTTGGGGTGCAGCACGGAATTGTGGTACTCACCAAGGCGGACATGGTTGACAATGAGTGGTTGGAGCTCGTTACAGATGATGTAAAAGAGTTTCTTTCAGGAACATTTCTTGAGGACAGTCCCATAGTTGCTGTATCTGCTGTAACAGGTGCTGGCCTTGATGAGCTTGTAAAGGAGATAGATTCCAAGATCGCACAGATTCCCGGAAGAGAGGTAAAAGGACCATTCAGGCTTCCTGTTGACAGAAGCTTTGTCATGAAAGGCTTTGGCACTGTTGTAACTGGCACTGTCATATCGGGAAGCAGTTCTGTTGGTGATGAGATAACAGTGTATCCACCAGGCCATGAAGGCCGGATAAGAACCATTCAGATCCATGGAACGGAATCACAAACAACTGTGCCAGGGCTTCGCACTGCTTTAAACCTTCAGGGCCTTTCCAAGGAGATGGTTCACAGGGGAATGGTTGTTGCGCAGCCTTCATCCCTTCAGCCAAGCTACCTTATAGATATAGAATTCTATTACCTTGAAAGTGCAGGAAGGCCCATTAAGAACAGGGCACCGGTACGATTCCACGTAGGCACTGCAGAGGTTATTGGAAGGATACTTTTCCGGGATGATGAGATCATGCCAGGGACTATGAACTACTGCCAGATCAAGCTCCAAGAGCCTGTTGCAGTGCTTCCAAATGACCGCTATGTCATAAGGTCCTATTCACCCATAAGAACCATAGGAGGCGGGCGCATTCTTAATCCGGTTCCAAGGAAAAGGAAACGTAGTAAGGCATGGATGTGGAAGGAGCTTGAACGTCTTGCAAAGGGTGATCCGGAAGAGATGGTGGAAATTCATCTTAAGAATGCTGGCTATAGGGGGCTATCAAAAACAGAGCTTGGCATAAGGACAGGGCTATTTGGAAAAACGCTAAAAAGGCTGCTGGACAGGCTTCTTGGAGCAAAAAAGATACTGAAGTTTGAAGGAGAAGAAAGGTTCATCTCTCAAACGGTGTTTCAAGAAATGATGGACAAAACCGTCACGATATTGAAAGAGTACCATTTAAGAAACCCCCTCGTAGCAGCCATGCCAAAGGAAGAGCTAAAATCAAAGCTTTTTCCAACGGCCGTTCCTGCCATCCAGCGCCTGTTCAACAAGCTCCTTGACGCACTTTCCAAACAGGGCGTTGTTGTGTCAGACAAGGACAGCGTCAGGCTTTCTTCCCACAGGATAAGGCTCAAGGGCGATGAGGAGCGTCTTAAAAGAAAGATAGAGGAAATATTCAAGAAGGCCTCTTTACTGCCGCCATCAGTGGACGAGGCTATAGCAAAGGCAGCCAAGGACAAAGAGGATAAAGAGCTTGCAAGACAGTTCCTGCATCTTCTTGTGCGGGAAGGAAAATTGGTCAAGGTAAAAGAAGGAATCTTTTATCATCCAGATGCCCTCCATGAGATAGAAAAAAAGGTTGTGGACTTTCTTACCAAAAATCCCGAGATGTCGGTCAGTGATTTCAGGAGCCTTTGTAATGGCCTTTCAAGGAAGTTCATGATTCCACTTCTTGAATATCTTGATTCAAAAAAGGTTACAATCAGGATAGGCGATAAAAGAAGGCTTCGTTCAAAAGCTTGAGAAAAGAGCAACTTTGTAAATGCTGAAAGACGCCCTTGAAAAGTGTTTGGTCCATGGATCAAATGGAAGAGCCCCTGATTTTCAAAGGTTCGTGTTCACATTCGAACTTGTGCCGGCGAGGGCCTCAAAAGGCAAGGCCATAGACCAGACCATACGTTTTGCCCAGGAGGCTGCTGAACACAAAAGGATCTGCGCCTTATCCATCACAGACAACGCTGGCGGACATCCTGCCCTTACCCCCCAGGCCCTTGGAACTGAGATAAAGTCCCTCGGTATGGCCCCCATCATCCACTTCTCATGCAAGGACAAAAACAGGAATCTCATAGAGTCTCAACTTTTCGAACTGGACAGGGCCGGTCTAAACACCCTTTTGGTGCTCACAGGAGATAATCCCAGGTATGGCTACAAGGGACGGGCAAAGCCGGTATTCGATCTTGACTCAGTGCTTGTACTTGCAATGATCGAGGAGATGAGAAAGGGTCTTTTGCTTCATCAGAAGGCCCCTGGCGGTGGCATCAGGCTTCCAGTAATGGACTTTTATTCTGGCTGTGTTGTTTCCCCTTTCAAGAAGACCTTTCCAGAGCAGGTACTTCAATATGTAAAGCTAAAGAAAAAGATCGCCTGCGGAGCCCGTTTCATCATAAGCCAGATGGGTTACGACGTTAGAAAATTTCATGAGCTTAGGCTCCTTTTGGACAAACTTTCAATTAATGTGCCCCTTCTTGCAACTGTACTTATCCCAACACTAAGGCTTGCAAAGATAATACACAAAAACATAATTCCAGGGTGCACCATGCCACTTAGGCTCCTTGAAAAAATGGAAAAATGGCCTGAGAAAAAGGCCCTTGAGCTTAGAATCGACACTGCAGCAAGGCTTATCTCCGTCATATATGGTCTTGGATACGAGGGAGTTCATCTTAGCGGCCCTGGCCTTGAATACAAGCATGTCAGGGAGGTGATACAGAGGGCTGAATTCTATGCTTCAAACTGGCAGGATCATGTAAAGGATTTTCTATTCCAGGAGGAATGGCATTCATTTATTTTTGAAAGGGATAAAGAAACCGGGCTTAACAAAGGCACATTTGTAAAAGCACCAAAAGGCCTTGCCGTCTCCCTAAGGCCTGGATTTCTACTTGGGAAATGCATACACAGACTTTTTTTTGAACCAGACAAGGGCCTGTTTCAAAGGGCAAAAAAACTTATTCTTAGGTGCGGGCAAAATTCGAGATGTGTCAGATTGCTTACATCCATAGAATATTTTTTCAAGGAGATGCTCTATGACTGCTACAGATGCGGAGACTGCTATCTCGGGGAGATGGAATTTATTTGCCCACAGTCACAGTGTGCCAAAAGGCTTCTTAATGGGCCGTGTGGCGGAAGCCATGATGGGTGGTGCGAGGTGTGGCCCAAGGAAAAAAGGTGTATGTTCGTAAGGCAGTTCAAGAGGGCCGGATGGGACTCAAGTCTAATTCTTAAGGACCAGCCAGTAATTCCTCCAAGGGACTGGGCCCTTGACAGAAAGTCATCATGGCTCAATTTCTATCTCGGGAAGGATCACAATAACGTTACAGGAAGAATTGAACATGAAGATTAGACCCTGTATTGACATACATGATGGAAAGGTGAAACAGATAGTAGGCTCCACCCTTAAAGACCATGTGAACCAGGGCCCAAGAGAAAATTTTGTATCAAACAAATCTCCTGGCTATTACGCATCTCTTTTTAAAAAACACAACCTTACTGGCGGCCACATAATTATGCTTGGGCCAGGGAATGAAAAAGCTGCCTCAGAGGCCCTATCTGCCTGGCCAGGCGGAATGCAGATAGGCGGTGGTATAAATCTTGACAATGCAAAATCGTGGCTACATAAAGGTGCAAGCCATGTAATAGTCACCTCTTTTGTTTTTTACCAGGGGCTAATTGACATGGACCGTCTGACACGACTCAGCACACTTGTGGGGAAAGACCATCTTGTCCTTGACCTTAGCTGTCGAAAAAGAAATGGCAGGTATTTCGTTGTCACAGACCGTTGGCAGAACCTTACTGAGGTAGAGGTGAATGCCGAAACCCTTGAGAGCCTTAGCAGATACTGTAGTGAATTTCTTGTGCACGGTGTAGATGTTGAGGGTAAATGCAAGGGCGTTGATCTTTCACTGGTTGAGCTTTTGGCCAAGGCATCGCCCATTGTCACTACATATGCAGGAGGAGCACGGTCAATTCAGGATGCCTACATGGTTAAAGAAAGGGGCAAAGGCCGCATCGACCTTACCATAGGAAGCGCCCTTGATATCTTTGGTGGAACCGGTGTCAGATTCGATGAAATCCTGCAGTTTAACAAGGCATTATGAAACCTCCCTCAGCTTTCCCTTTTCCATTAAAAAACTCTTGTTTACAAGGCCCTTAACGAATTGTGGCATGTGGGTGATTATGACAAGGGCATCGAGCTCGGTCTCATCTATGATGGAAACAAATCGATCAACGGCCTTTTTTTCTAACCCTGCCATTGGTTCATCAAGAAGGAGCACCCTTGGTTTCATGGCAAGAACCGTTGCAAGGGCAACAAGCCGTTTCTCACCTCCTGAAAGCTCGTAGGGCACCCTTTTTTCAAGATGAAGTATGTTTAGCCTCTTGAGGCACCTTCTTGAAACATCAAGGGCCTCACGGGCCGAAAGGCCAAGATTCAATGGGCCAAAAGAGACGTCTTCTATGACAGATGGAGAAAAAAGCTGGTCATCCGGATCCTGGAAAAGAAGACCAATCCGGGTTCTTGGCTCGTGAAAATCAGATTCCTTCACACACTTTTTTCCAAAGAGTCTCACAGTGCCACAGTTTGGTTTTAAAAGGCCAAGAATTATATGAAAAAGCGTGCTCTTTCCTGCACCGTTTCCGCCAAGAAGGGCAATCCTGTCTCCTTTTCGAACCTTAAAGTTCACTCCAGACAAGACCTGCCCACAGTTTGGATAGCCAAAACGTATATCTTTCAGCTCTATAAGTGACAAATCGTACCCCATTCAAATATCAGTAAAAAAGTGACAAAGGCTACCATCAGCAGCATTAGAAGAAAATCCCTTGTTTGCAAATGAAAGTGGGAAAGGAGCCAGAAGGTTCCGTTGAAACCGCGGCATGTCATGGCCCAATAGACGCGTTGCCCCCTGTCATAGCTTCTTACGAACAACGTACCAAGAATATTTGCATAGGTCCTGTAGGTTAAAAGATTCGTGCCGGGCCTAAAACCCCTCACAACGGCAGCCCTTTTTATCCGCAAATATTCATCCTCAAGCACGTGTAAGTAGCGGTATGAAAAGAAAAAAAGCTGTACAAGCACAGAGGGAACCTTCAAATGGTCAAGGGCATGGGCAAGGGCAAAAATGGTTGATGTGGAAAGAAGGGCCATGTTGAAGATAACTATTGCGTTACATTTCATGGTGATCGAAAGGGCAGTTGAAAGGCCCTCTTTAGTAACAGAAAGTGGCCCTACTGAAAAAACTAAATCTCCAGGAGTAGACCAGGGAATCAGCAACCACATGAAAAGCACAAATACATTTACCACAAGAAGGCGTCTGAGGATGAGCTTATAATCGAGACGGCTTAGCAAAAGTGTCAAAATTGCAAAAAAAAGGGCGAAAAAAAGGGCTGTCACAGACCTTAAAAAGACTATCTCAAAAGAGATAATAAGGGCACAGATAAGCTTGACCCTTGGATCTGCTTTATGAAGGAGTGAGTCCCCCCTTGCCATTAGCTCACACGTCATCTATCAAACCTCACGGTTTCCTTCTTGATGACATGTAGGCCCATATGCCCATTATACCAATTATGTATCCAAGCCCGGAAACAACATCCTTTACCTTGACCCTGGACTGGGATATGGCCATATCCTCAATGGCCTTATAAACGGGCTGAAGACGCACCTTGAGCACCTTGTCCACAGCCTTTTCAATGTCTTTACATGAAGAGGTGTCCTTACTAACACCTTCAACTGAAGAAAAACCACCGTTTCCCTGCAACTTAGAAAGACCCTTTCCTTTGTTATGCGAGTTGTCCTGATTTTTTGTTTGTTCATCAATTTTTACATTAACCAATGTGGTTGCCCTATGTCCCTGCCCTGCGTGCAGTATGAGCCTGTATGTATCCTTCCCTGGGGGTTTGAACGAAAAACCTCCCTTCTCGTCTGTGATACAACTTAGCCTTGATCCAGTCCTTGTTCCTATGATCTCTATCTTTGCGTGTTCAGCCGGTCTTCCATTTGAATAGTACGCCTTTCCAACCACCTTTTCACCGTTAAACCAGGCAAAAACGTTGACCCTGTGTGCGTGGGAAACCGCAGGCAGAAAAAGAAACAAAGTTATGAAAACCAAACATATCAGGTTTGTCTTTCCATCAAGGCTATGGCCTGCAAAATTTACACTGCAGCCCAAGATCTCTGGCCTTACCCTCAAAAGAAATCTTACCACCATGCCTGTCAGAAGGGCCTCCACAAAGGCAATGGGCAGATGGGCTGAAAATATTATCTTTGAAACTACTGAGAAACTGTCTCCAGAAAACCAAAGTGACAGGGCAACCAAAAACCCGGCACCCAAGACGGACAAGCCGCTGAATACTCCTGCAACCGTTGCAGAAAGAGCAGGCCTTTTCAAAGACATAAATCTCTTAGCAAGGATGCCAAGGGCCACTCCGGGAACCGCCATATTGGCAGTGTTCACCCCAAGAGTGGTAAGGCCTCCAAACTGAAAAAGCACCGCCTGCAATAAAAGAGCAATGAAAATGGCAGGAAATGCCTCCCATCCAAGGATGATCCCAAGGAGACCGTTTAGAACCAGATGTGCATTTGATGGGCCAATTGGTATATGAACCAGGCTGGCAACAAAAAAGGCTGCAGTAAGAAGGGCAACCTTTGGTATGTCCTCTGGGCCGACCCTTTTGATGCCAACTGTGAGCCCTGCTAATGTAACGGCTGCACCTGTTACAAGAACAGGAACGCTTAATACGCCCTCTGCTATATGCATTTCATCACCTTATGTCATGGGCATTGACCCATATGACAGCACCAAGTTCAAGATCCACTGGTTTCCCTTGGTGTTTCATGGCCTTAGAAAGCGTATTTAGTGCAGAAAACCCCCACCAGCCTGCCTTTGGTATGGAGTAACAAAAGGTGCCATCACTGTCGGTTCTGAGGGTTTGGGTGGAAAATGCAGGAGAAGGAATCTTGAGATCTTGCTTATCATTGTAATATTCCACCTCAACAGGAACAGATGGTGCCAATTTTCCATCAAGTAATACCTTTCCACAAAAAAGGTTCCCCTTCCAGATTCCATAGGGCCTTGTAAGGGGAACTATCTCCGTCTTAAGGCCAATGGGCTTATCCCAACCATCTTCAAGGCCAAAGGCACCTACTATCACCTTGGTGTAATGCTTTATGTAGCTATCTTCAGCAGGTTCCCAATAGGCCTGTGGCTCCATGAAAAATATATGGTCGCCAGGGGACACTACCTTATAATTGGCCCTCCACGTTTTGTGAGATTTTACTATTGCTGGCCTTAAGGTAGCAGTTAAATCCACTTTCTTTCCACCAATTACCACCCCAAATCTTTCCGGTCTTTCAAGGTCCATGAATTCAAAATCGAAAGGGTGCATAAACTGAAGGCTGATCTCGAGCTGTGACTGACTCGAATCATCAACAACAGGACGGGAGACCATTATCACTCCAAAGTGGCCAAATGCAATGTGGCTCGATGCAATAAAAGCAGCAAGACAAACGAGCAAAGACAAGATGAGACGCCTTTTCATTAAGTGATAACTCCTTTGGCCTTTTCCTCAGGATAAGCCAATAGGATTTGGTAGTCAATATTTAAATTTCGTAACACTATTTTTTGGCAAGAGCCTGAAACCGGCTCTATCGACCTGAAAGAATCGTGTGGGGAAGATAAATGAAAAACCTGACCACTCCGCCTGCCACCGCAAGGGCAGAACCAAGTCGAAGCGGGCTTTTGTCATATTTACAGTATAGCCTTACCGCACTTTTATGGAACCAGTAAAGGCTTTTAACACGCGTCCTTTTGCTAGAACTGCCAGCATAATGGGTTACTGGGCCAAGGGCCGGATGGTACACGACTTTCCACCCCCTCAACCTGAACCTTGTACACCAGTCACAATCTTCCCAGTACATGAAAAAGCCCTCGTCCAAGGGGCCTACTTCATCCACCGCTTTTTTTCTAACTACCATGCAGGCCCCGCTTACCCAGTCAACCCGTCTTGGTAACGAGGCATCGGGCTTCACCTTGATATTTTTTTTTGAAATGGGATTTTGAGGCAAAAGTCTTGTGAGTACGGAGGTGCGACCAAAAAAAGAGGTCATGATGTTTGGAAAACCCCGGGCTGAACCCTGAACAGTACCATCTGGATCAACGATCTTTGGACCCAAGACCGCAACCTGCCTGTTTTCTTCAAGCCATCCCACCGCCTCTTTAAGAAATGGGGCCTTAAGTTCCGTATCCGGGTTGAGAAAACAGACATAATCCGAACTTGATTTTTCAAGTATCTGATTGCACGCCTTTGCAAAGCCAAGATTTTTATGGTTCTTGAAAAATCTTACTTTGGGAAATTCCTTCAAAAGAGAGCCTGGGAAATCTACAGGGCCGTTTTCAAAAACCAAGATTTGTTTAAAACTTCCTTGGTCAAATCTGTATAGGCTTTCAAGACATCTTTTTAAACAGTCGAAACAGCAGAAACTAACTATGCCAACGTCACAACTCACTGAACGCCCCACCTCTTTAGTTTCTG
>JALSQG010000022.1 GCA_026985565.1 Deltaproteobacteria bacterium | reverse complement strand
TTTTTTGTCGATTCATTACACAGTGGTCTTGATCTTCACTCTTTAGTATATTGGCAGATTATGAAAATAGGCATTTTATCTGATACTCATGGCAGGCTGCCTTCACGGGTCTTGGACCTTTTTGACGATGTGGATTTGATATTCCATGCAGGAGACATTGGTTCTCTTGAGGTTATTGAAGCCCTTGAGAGCCTGGCACCGGTTCATGCCGTAAGCGGCAACATGGATGGTGGTACCATTTCAAGGCGTTTTCCAAGAAAAGATATGATAGAGGCAGGAAAGATGTGTTTCTATTTGGTCCACGAACCTTACAATATCGATATAGACCCTGTAGCCGCCTCTGTAAATTGTGTAATATTCGGCCACACCCACCAGGTGACCATAGAGGAAAAGGGATCGGTCCTTTTTTTGAACCCTGGAAGTGTTTGTCTGCCAAGAAGAGGCCCTGCCACTGTGATAAAATGTTTGCTTTCAGGAAACAGGCTAAAGCCTGAGATCATGACTTTATGAGATTTTTCCTCCAACGGGCAAGTTGTAGTATGTTGTGTTTGGGTTGGTTTTTGTCTATGTATCTTGGATAAATTTGTGATCTTTAATCATGAAGGAAAATCAAAATGTAGAGGTCAATGTATCCTTGGCAAGGAACCTTTATAGAGATTTTGCCTCAACACTTTCCAGGGAGCCGGAATTTATGTCTCTTTTGGCAAGATATGCTGCTGAAATAGAAAAAAGCAGTAAGGTCATGGAAGAGATAGGTCTTCCAAATATGTGTTCTTTCTGTGCAACCAAGATACCTGGTGGGGGATGTTGTGGGAGCACTGTTGCCACCTGGTACGATCCATTTCTGCTTTTTATCAATCTTATGATGGATGTTGGGCTTCAGGATGAGGGATATTATGAAGGCTGTTGCAGATTCCTTGGAAGGGATGGATGCACACTAAAGGCAAGGTACCATTTCTGCGTCAACTATCTTTGCAAACGAATCTATGATGCCTTTGATCAAAAGGATCTTGATCTTTTAAGGGCCCAGTCTGGGGCAGAGCTTTTTGCCGGATGGAAACTTGAGGTCTTCACCAGGCAATTTCTTTTCAAACAGGGAATAACTTTATAGCAGGAACATTTTAAAGGGATGAATGCGGTTCTTTTCTGTCCATCTGAAATGGAATATGAATACGTAAGGCGTGTTGCAGATCATATTGGTCTTCCATCTCATGTTTGTGGTATAGGGCCTGTGCAAAGTGCTCACTTCATAACTCGGTTTCTTGAGCGTTCGTGGGTGCCTGTGGTAATACTTGCTGGAATTGCAGGAAGTTACAGTGAAGATCTCCTTTCAAGGGGGCAGGCATTCGTGGCAGAAAGCGAAGTGCTTGCAGACCTTGGACGCTGTAGTGAAAGGGGTTTTGAGCCTCTTGGCATGGAAGAAGGGCAGATTAGGAGGAACTTTCCCCTGTTTCATAAAAAGGACATGATTTTTCAAAGGATCAGGGCAAGCTCCCTCCTTTCCTTTGCATCAATGGCCACGGTCTCCTGCTCAAGTGGTAGCCTTAAAAGGGCACAGGCAATAAGGAGGCTTTTTGGAGTTGAAATAGAAAACATGGAGGGGGCTGCGGCAGCCTTGGTTTGCGAAAATTATAATGTTCGGCTCTTTGAGATACGCTCTGTGAGCAATCTTGCAGGTGAAACAGATATGTCCAAGTGGGAAACAGAGAGTTCTTTACGCCTGTTGTGTGACGGCATTAAAGAGCTTTTTGATATCATTGTCTCTTTGGAAGAGTCGTGATGAAAGACATAAGGCTTGGCATATCTCCTTGCCCAAATGACACCTTCATCTTTTATCATTTGCTCAAGCGCCAGAGGCTCCATTTTGACATAGAGCCCATCATAAAAGATGTGGAAGTGCTGAACCGGATGGTCCTTGCTGGCCATCTGGATGTGAGCAAGGTTTCCTTTGCCCTTGCTGGCAGGGTCCTTGACAGGTACATTATCCTTGAAAGCGGAGCTGCCCTTGGAAGAGGATGTGGTCCGCTTATACTCTCCAAAAGGCCTATCCCTTACCATGAGCTGTCTGATTCGGTTATTGCTATTCCTGGCAAGAACACTACTGCCACACTTCTTTTGCAGCTTTATGCCCCAGAAGCAGTGCATCTTGTTGAAATGCCCTTTGACAAAATAGTCCAGGCAATCTGCAGTGGTGACGTGGATGCAGGTTGTGTCATACATGAAACCAGGTTTACATATAAGGATTTTGGCCTTGTCAAGGTTCAAGACCTCGGTAAATGGTGGGAAGAGACAACTGGAATGCCGATTCCACTTGGCGGGATAATTGCAAAGAGAAAGTTGATGTCAAAACAGCTAAAGCTGATGCAGGAGGCGATAAAAAAGAGCATAACATTTGCTAAAGAAAACTTTCATGAGGTGTCTTTGTTTGTTAAAGACCATGCCCAGGAGATCTCTTCAGAGGTTCAGAAAAAACACATAGATTTATATGTGAATGAATATTCCTACCAAATGGGCACAGAGGGAAGGGGCGCAGTAAGGATGCTGTTTCAAAGGGCAATGGCTGCGGGTTTGATGGAGACAAAAGTGGAAGGCCCCATTTTTCTTGAAGAGTTTTTATCAGAAACAGAAGAAAGGACTTGATGATAAATGACATACAATTCAAGCGTGTTGACCATGATCATGAATGCCGGCCCGGTGGTTCAGGGGGTTTTGGCATTTCTTGTTCTAATGTCCGTTCTCAGTTGGACCATAATCATTCTTAAGACAAGGGTCTTTAAAAAGGTGGCATCTCAAGATGAGGAGTTTGAGATCTTTTTTTCAGAAAGCCCCAGTCTGTCTCAAGTGGCAAGCAGGGCAAGACGAATGACAAACTCGCCCATGGCAAATGTCTTTTCTACAGCCTACGAAGATTACAAAAGGCTAACAATGGATGTAAAACTTGAAAATGCCCCCCTGAACAGAAAGGCATGGATTGATGTGCTTTCCCGTAGCGTCTCAAAGGGAGTGAAGCTTGAGATTCAGGAGCTTGAGGCAGCCCTTCCCCTTCTTGCCACTATTGGTAATTCTGCTCCATTCATTGGGCTTTTTGGAACCGTATGGGGGATCATGAGAAGTTTTCACGACATAGGTTTAAAGGGCAGTGCAAGCCTTGCCACAGTCGCACCGGGCATCTCAGAGGCCCTTATTGCTACAGCAGTTGGTCTTGCAGCAGCAATACCTGCTGTCATAGCCTACAACGTATTTATGAGCCAGACCAACAACAAAGAGCAGGAACTTGAGGCCTTTGGGGCAGATTTTCTAAACGAGGTTGAGCGAGAACTCCTTAGAAGAAAATCCGCAAGCCGGATCTCAGAGTGCGAAGGATAGGTTGTCATTATGGCAATGTCATCAGGTGGCAATAAAAGGCTTCTTTCTGAAATAAACGTAACTCCCCTTGTGGATGTTATGCTGGTTCTTCTCATAATTTTTATGGTTACAGCGCCAATGATGACAAGGGGAATAGATGTTAAGCTTCCAGAGACCTCAGCCAAGGTCCTTCCCCAGAAAAAAAGGCATGTGGAGATAATCGTTTCCAACAAAGGTGAGATATTTTTAAACGGTATTGCCACAGATGATGCCACCCTAAAAAAAGAGCTTTGGAATATCAGGAAAAGTGGAAAGGCCTCTCAGGTCATCCTGAGGGCAGACAGGGACGTTTCATACGGGACAGTTGCCCGTGTCATGGCTGCAATAAAGGAGGCGGGTATAGAAAATCTCGGACTCGTTACTGCCCCTGAAAAGGTTGAGCCTCCACGACAAAGGAAGAAGTGATTTCCCGTTTATGACAAATATCTGGTCAAATCCGTGGGTGAAACAGGCCTTTTTTCTGGCCTTACTTTTTCATTTAAGTATTCTCGTGGCCTCCATAGTGGGGCCTTCAATACTTGATTTTAAACACAGGCCGATCACTCCCTACACGGTAAGGCTCGTTGAGCCTTCTGGTGTGAAGGGTACTTCTCGAGACGTTCCTAAGAAAGTTTTGGCAAAAAAAATAGAGAAAAAACAATCCAGCAAGGAGGAAACCAAAAATACAAAGGTTTCCAAGGTGCCTAAGAAGGAGAAAAGACATAAGGTCTTAAAGAAAAAGGCCGTCAAGAAGTCGCTATCCAAAAAAGATGTCGTATCTCTTAAGAAAAAAAACAAAAAGAAACAGGTAAAGAGGGCAAGGGCAGAAAATAAAGATAAACTTGAAAAGGCCAGGGAAAAAAAGGTTGAACAGCGGATTCGACAGATCCAAAGACGCCTTGAAGCCAAAAGGGAACAGGAATATTTGGAAAAAAGGCTTAAAGAGATTGCAAGCAAGAAAAGAGGGAGGGCTTCAGTTGCGGGTATGGGAAAAGGAACTGGGGCAAGACAAAGCGATCAGCAGGCCATGATTTATGGAAATTTTGTAAAATCAAAGATATGGCGAAACTGGCATTTTCCAAGAGCCCTTTCAGACAGGAAAGACCTTGTTGCCATCGTTACCATTACCATTACCAAAGACGGGCGGCTTCTTGATATGAAGGTCAAGAAATATTCTGGTCTTGCACCATTTGACCGATCTGTCATAAAGGCAATAAAGGATTCTGTTCCCCTTCCTCCCATGCCCCCATCTTTGGGCCAGGGGCCAGAGGAAATAGATATCAGATTTGATCTTTCAAAGACAGGCTCCAATACATAGGTACTACCTCC
>JALSQG010000021.1 GCA_026985565.1 Deltaproteobacteria bacterium | reverse complement strand
TGCTGCCTCTACAGCACCTTGTACAAGGATGGAAGGCCCCTTGTCCCCCCCCATTGCGTCAAGAGCAATAGTCATACTTTGTTATTCCACATCCTCTCCCAAAAACACCTTACCTTTATAGGTTCCACAATGTGGACAGATTCTATGAGGAGCCTTGGGCTCTGCGCATTGCGGACACATGGAAGCTGCCGGTTTCTTGAGGGCATCGTGGGAGCGCCTGTTGCCCCTTCTCGCCCTGGATACCTTTCTCTTTGGTACAGCCATCTCTATATTCCTCCGATTTTTGAATTCTTATTATTTTTTTGTACTTACACCTTCAGCTGTGCAAGGACCTCAAACGGCCCGTGAGACTCTTTCTCTCCACAGGTACATTCAGAAACATTAAGATCGGCCCCGCAACCCGGGCAAAGGCCCTTACACGTTTGGGAACAGAGCACCCTCATGGGCAACTGAAGCAGTATCTGCTCCCTGAAGAGTTCTTCCCCCATTATCTCACCGTCTTCATACCAATAAACATCTATCTCATCCTTTGAAAGCTGGTGATCCGGAGAAAGATCGGCACCAAAATCCGATTTGGGCTGAAGGAGGTAAAAAAAATCGGTTTCCACCTCCTTGGGAAAAACCTTAAGACATCTGTCACAACAAAGATGAACTATACTTTTTACCCAGCCCCTTATTTCTATATTTGCACCGGCCTTATGAATCTCAAGCCTTCCACTTGTATCTCCTATTTGGACGTAATCATCCACTGGCGGAATAAGGTCTGCCAGTTGGGAGAAATTTAAAAAAAGCCCCTCTTCAGGGATATCTGCTACCTGAACACGTGTTTCTTTCTTCATTTTTTCCGTTTTTTTGCCCTTTGGCAAAAAACAACTATACTTATTTTTATCAGAAATGACACAATATATGGCCTGCCTTGAGATTGTCAAGTAAGGCAAGAACAAAACCTATTTTTTACTTGAAAGACGCGCAATCACTATGCCAAGCTCATAAAGAAGATACAGTGGAAGACCCATGAGGGCCATGTTCACCACATCTGGTGTGGGAGTTAGTATGGCTGCCAAAATAGCTATAACCAACACTGCATAGCGACGCCCTTTTTTGAAAAAGCCGTAGGAACATAGGCCAAGCCTGCACGAAACTGTCATTATCAGCGGAAGCTCGAAAATCAGCCCAAAACCAAGGAGGAAGAGCCCTACAAAATTTACGAACTTTCCTACACTTATAACTGGCCTTATATGCTCTGACTGATAGCCAAGCAAAAAATTTATGCCAAAGGGCAAGGTTATAAAGAAACAGAACCCGGCCCCAATGTAAAATAGCAAAAGTGACGCAACGACTAGGCCAAAACCAAAGCCACGGGTAAGGCCAAAACTTGCAACAAGGACTTGGGTGAGTCTAAAAAGTATCCAAGGCATAAGTAGCATCAATGCCACAACACAGGCTATCTTGACGAAAGAGACAATGGGTTCCATTACCCCAAAAAAGGCAAGCTTCTGGTCGAGATGCATTTGAAGGAACAAAAGGATGTCTGGTGCAAACCAGTAAAAGGCAAAGCTTAGGACAAAAAAGGAAATGATTATCTCAAGGATGAAACGCCTGAATCCATAGAGAAAAAGGGCGATTTTTCTTACTACTGAATCCTCACTGTCTGCCAGGCCACGGGTGTTGGCAGACCAAGTTTCATTCCCATTCATGAAAGGTTCATATAAGCCTCATCCAAAGGCCCTCAGACTCAAACAATGTTTTCCCTGATATACTCCACTGCATTTCTAAAGAGGGCTATTCCGGCACCTTCTTCTTTTTCAAAGGTCTTTCTGGTCCACTGAGGGTGGTTGGTATAATGATGATAGGCCTCTGGATGCGGCATCATGCCCATAAGACGTCCTGTAGGGTCACATATCCCTGCAATGGCCAGGGTAGAGCCGTTTGGATTTAGTGGGTAGTCCTGCGTAGGCTCCCCTGTTGCAGGATCTATATATTGGAAAACAACGAGATTATTCTTATCAAGCTCGGAGATTATGCTATCATCGAGGCCAACGAACTTTCCTTCCCCATGACGTACCGGCATTTCAATGGTATCAAGCCCTTTTGTAAATACGCATGGAGATGATGGATTCGTTCTGCAGCTTACCCACCTGTCTTCAAATCGTCCAGAATCGTTATAAGTAAGACTCACCACCCTATTTTGGTAATCCCCATCAAGAGCTGGCAAAAGCCCTGTCTTGACCATGAGTTGAAAGCCATTACACACCCCAAGGATAAGACCTCCTTTGTTGACAAACTCCAGGATCTGATCCATGAGCCTGTCGCCAGTTCCTGCTATCCTTGCATGGCGTAATCTGTGAGCACCAGCCTGGGCTGCGCCAAGGTTGTCTCCGTCAAGAAATCCGCCAGGCAGGTTCAGGAAATGATAGTCCGTTATTCTCACAGATCCGTCAAGTATATCGCTAAGATGAACGATATCCACCACATCGGCGCCAGCCACCTTGCAGGCATGGGCCATTTCCTTTTCGCAGTTGGTTCCGTAACCTGTTGTCACGATTGCCTTTACCAGAGCTGTCATTTTTCCACTCCAGAGGGTAGAAAGAGATTTTGTAGAAAAAATCTACTTCATCAGCAAGACGTGGGCAACTGTTTCATTTGAGATAGTAGCCTTAATTTGATAAGCTATACGGCAGTAAAGTAATTTGTCAAAGGACGAGACAGACTATCCTTTTCACCACCCACAGGAGCCAAGTGGAGGACTTGACCATGTCAGGAAATGACGGTCGGATTATTGTCGTACTTACCACGTGCGGCAGTCGCAAGGAGGCAGAAGGCCTTGCAAAACTTGTGGTAAATGAAAAAATAGCCGCCTGTGCCCAGGTCTTGGGACCAATCAAGAGCTTTTATTGGTGGAAGGACAACCTGGAAGAAGATGAAGAGTGGCAAGTGTTGTTAAAGATGCCAAGTGAAAACTTTGAAAGGGCATGCGAGTTTATTAAAAGACACCACAGCTACGAACTGCCTGAGATAGTTGCAATAGATGTTGACAATGCCCTTAGCGACTACAAGGCGTGGGTTATTAAGCAAAGTGAAAAATAAAGGATACAATTCGATCCGGATTGTTTTTTGGCCAAAGCCTTGAAAAGCAGACATTGCAGGAGTAATTTTGCCCCTTAAATTTCGTTTCGTCGGAGAATAGATATTCATGAAAAAGGCAAAGGATTTGGCCTTTGAAAAATGTGGTGGTCTTATTCCTGTCATAGCACAGGATGCCGCCAGTGGAGACGTTCTCATGCTTGCCTACATGAACCAGGAGGCATGGATGAAAACCCTTGAGACCGGCAAGGCCCATTACTGGTCAAGATCCAGGCAAAAACTATGGTTAAAGGGTGAGACCTCCGGCCATGTCCAAATAGTCAAAGATATTTATGTTGACTGCGACCTTGACACCATACTACTCAAGGTGGAACAACTTGGTGGCGCTGCCTGTCACACTGGCCACAGAACCTGTTTCTTCCACAGGGTAAATGAGGACAAGCTTGAGGAGACTGGAGAACTTGTTTTCGATCCGAAGGAGATATACAAGAAGTGAAAAAACTAAAATTTGGCATTCCCAAAGGAAGCCTTGAAAAGGCAACCATAGAACTTCTGGCCAAGTCTGGCTGGAGAATAAACGTTCATCACAGAAGTTACTTTCCAGACATAGATGATCCAGAAATATCGTGTAGTATCTGTCGTGCCCAGGAGATGTCCAGGTACGTTGAAAATGGCACACTCGACGTTGGTATAACTGGCTATGACTGGATCCTTGAAAACGAGTCCAAGGTCCATGAGGTCACAGACCTCATATATTCCAAGGTAAGTAGAAGGCCTGCCAAATGGGTCCTTGCCGTTCCTGCAGATTCCCCGTACAGACGCCCACAAGACCTTGATGGTAAAAAAATCGCAACCGAGCTTGTTAATTTCACAAAGCGTTACTTCTCCGAAAGGGGCATAAACGTGAAGGTGGAATTTTCCTGGGGCGCAACCGAAGCCAAGGTTGTCTCTGGACTTGCTGATGCCATAGTGGAAGTAACAGAAACCGGGACAACCATCCGTGCCCACGGCCTCGTCATCATCGAGGAGCTAATGGAGTCAAACCCGAAGCTCATTGCCAATCAGGAGGCATGGCAGGATGAGTGGAAAAGAAAAAAGATACAACAGATTGCCCTTCTGATGAAGGGGGCCTTGCGCGCAGACCGACTCGTTGGTCTCAAAATGAACTGCCCAAAAGACAGGGTGCAAAGGGTGGTGTCAATACTTCCAAGTCTGAACGCTCCAACTGTCTCCCCCCTTTACGATCAGGACTGGTGCTCCATAGAGACGGTCATAGATGAAGGAAACGTCAGGGAGCTGGTTCCAAGGCTCCAGGAGGCAGGTGCACAGGGCATAATCGAGTACTCTTTAAACAAGGTCTTGTAGCCCAGGTGGGAAAGGCGAATACGTCTTGCATCAAAAATGTAGAGTTTGTTAAAAGCGTTTTCTCTCTAAAAGAGCTTCCTTCAGAACTTCCGGTAGAAATCGCCTTTGCTGGAAGATCAAATGTTGGCAAATCCTCCCTTCTAAACGCCATATTCGGCAGGAGAAAATATGTGAAGGTAAGCAGTCGTCCTGGTTTCACCCAGTCTCTTAACTTTTTCCTGGTTAATGGCAGGGCCCACTTTGTTGACCTTCCAGGATACGGCTACGCAAAGGCCCCAAAAAAGGCCGTTGAAAGGTGGCAAAGACTCATTGAGGGCTATCTCACAACGAGACGATGTCTAAAGGGTGTGGTGTGCATTTTTGACATAAGAAGGGGCCTTGGCGAGCTGGACATGGGACTTATAAATTATCTCCAGTCCATAAAGGTGACCCCCTGGGTGGTTTTCAACAAGGCGGACAAACTTTCAGCAAATAAGTTAAAGACAAACCTTGAAAGGGCGCTTCTACTCCTTCCACATCTTGATGCCGGGCCTTTTGTTGTGTCTGCCAAAACAAAACGCGGAATAGCTGAATTCATGGAGGTGGTTATCTGTCCCCTCCTTTCTGATTGATAAAGGCAGTACCTAAGCCAGCAGGACTGCTATTATGCCGGCAAGGAATATTCCGTCAAAGGTGCCAGCACCTCCAATTGAGACAAGGGGCGCCTGTATCTTTTTTATGTCCTTTAGATGAAATATGTCTGCTCCAAGCAGGGTGCCCATGGTTGCGGCAATGTACGCAATGGCAGGTCCATGCCTGACAGGCCCAAGGATGAAGACGACTATGGCTGCAATCAGTGGTGGAATAAGCATTGGCATTGCAATGCCAACCCCTGGCACCGGTTTGGCAAAAAAATATGTAAGGCCTGCAACCGCAAGGGCTGCAACGATTGGCTCAAAAAAAAGCCCGTTTCTCCACATGAGATAGCAAGATAATACAAAAGGAACAATGGCCCCGCCCAGGTTTATTGCTATTACCATCTGGTTATTCAACCTTTTGGGCACGTTATAGACCATGCCAAAAAAACGCACCTTTTCTTCCATGGGCCCAAAGGAAGGGATCTCTATCTTCTTTATGGGTATGTTTACACTGCTTCCAAGAAGGGAGAGAATGAGAAAGCCAAAGGCCTGTGATTCACTAAGCCCAAGCCTTTCAAAGGCTATGGTTATAAGCCCTATGTGAATAAAGGCAATGACAAATATTATGGAAAGAAAAAAGAGAAGGAAAAATAGAAAACCAAAGGGATTAAAGAACATGGAAACTCCTTTATAACCACTTTCGGCCCATACCATTTTGGCAGTTGCCTTCCAAACCCATTCTATATTTTCCCAACATGCTTTTGTAGTTTTTTCTTGATTTTATATTGAAAAATTTTATCTGATATAGTCTTTAAGCCGATTTTAAAAACTAAATCCAGAGGGAAAACTCATGAGTGTGAATAAAATTCTCTTGGTTGATGATGAACCTTTAAACCTAAAGATATTGAAGGCCATGCTTGTTCCTGAAGGCTATGAGGTCTTTACTGCCCAAAATGGTCTGGAGGCCCTTGAAAAACTCAATACAGACAATCCAGATATCGTCCTTTTGGATGTGATGATGCCAGAGATGGACGGATTAGAGGTGTGCAAAAGGATCAAGGCCCAGAAGGACAAAAGGATGATACCTGTACTCATGGTAACTGCTCTTCAAGACAAGATTCACAGACAGCAGGCCATGGAGGCAGGTGCTGATGATTTCTTGAGCAAGCCCATAGACCGCATAGAGCTTCTTATTCGCGTAAAGTCCCTTATAAGGATCAAGACATATTCTGATGAGCTTTTGGAAAGCTATGAGGTACTAAAAGAAAAAAACCGGGAACTCGAACGACTTGAATTGGCAAAGGAAGGCCTTACCCACATGATAGTCCATGACCTAAGAGGTCCCCTCACAAACATCAGCATGAATATAGACATGTGTCTCATGCAGACTGAAAGTGGCTCAAAGATAAATAAATATCTTTCAAATGCAAGCCGCCAATGCATTTATCTAAATGAAATGATCCAGGGACTTCTTGACATCTACCGAATGGAACAGGGACGGCTAAAGC
>JALSQG010000020.1 GCA_026985565.1 Deltaproteobacteria bacterium | reverse complement strand
ATACTAGGACTTTTTTATCAAAAATTGCCAGTTTTTTTGCCTGAAGGTGACAAATGAACCCGATAAACGCAATCATCAGGACACTTGCTAATTGTGTTCTTATCTGTCTGCTGGTTATTTGGTTTAACGCTGCAAATAGTCTCGGAGACCAAGACAGTGATCTGTTCTATTTGAAGAATCTTTCCATCTCTCAACTTTCTTCCCTTGAAGTAACAACCGTATCCAAACAAGAGGAAAAGATGGCAGATGCAGATGCGGCCATTTATGTCATTACCTCTGAGGATATAAGAAGAAGTGGCATCACATCCATTCCTGAACTTCTAAGAATGGTGCCAGGCATGCAGGTTGCGCACATAGATGCCAACAAATGGGCCATAAGCTCCAGGGGATTTAACGCCTGGTATGCAAACAAGCTTCTCGTCTTAATGGATGGACGAAGCATATATACACCCCTTTTCTCCGGCGTATATTGGGATAGCCAAGACACCCTTTTGGATGACATAGATAGGATAGAGGTAATTAGAGGGCCTGGTGCCACCCTTTGGGGTGCAAATGCGGTAAATGGTGTCATAAACATTATCACAAAAAATGCAAAAGATACACAGGGAGGGCTCTTAAAGGCAGGCGGAGGAAACTTAGAGCAAGGTTTCGGTGCATTAAGATATGGAGGAAGAATTGGAGAAAACGGTTGGTACAGGGCCTATGCCAAATATTTTAACAGAGATGGTTTCAAAACATCCACTGGCCACGATTCCAAGGACGAGTGGGACATGGGAAGGGCTGGTTTCAGGATGGATCTTGAGCCCTCTCTCAAAGACGGCTTTACCCTCCAGGGTGACATATTTACTGGTAAGACCCACGATCGCTTTAAAACCACTATCGGGCTACCTGACAAACTCCTTAATGGCAAGGTTTCAAGTGACTTAAATGGCGGAAACATCCTTGGAAGGTGGCATCATCATCTTTCGAAGGATTCCAAGTTCACCCTACAGCTCTACTACGACAGGACAAAAAGAAACTCCGTTTACATGAAAGAGACAAGAGACACCTTTGACATAGACATTCAACACTCCTTTCGCCTCTTCTCAAGACACAATATCCTATGGGGTGCAGAGTATCGCTTTACCCATGACGATATCCCGCATACAGACGTACTCTATTTCAATCCTGAAAGCAGATCAGACAACCTTTATTCAGCGTTCATCCAAGACCGGATCTCTATCATCAAGGACAGGTTTGATCTTACCTTGGGTACGAAACTTGAACATAACGATTACAGCGGCTTCGAGGTACAGCCAAGCATAAGGTTAAGATTCAAACCAGACAGATATCAAACCCTCTGGGCTGCTGTCTCAAGGGCTGTTAGAACCCCTTCAAGGGCAGACCATGACCTGAATTTCGTCCTCCATAGGTTTGATGTGGCAGGTGTCAAAAAGATTGTACTCCTTGAGGGAAATAGCCACTTTAAACCTGAAAAGCTCATTGCATACGAGATTGGCTACAGGCTTGTTCCAAAAAGACGTTTCTCCTTTGACGTAGCCGCTTTTTATAACGTGTATCATGACATTCGCACCACCACATTTGTTGGGAAAGAGGCAGAAACACCATTTTTTGGGAAAGACGTACATGTACTCCCAATAAAAATCATAAACAGATACCATGAGGACAGCTATGGAGTAGAGCTTTCCACCACCTTTGGGTTAACCGACTGGTGGAAGACATCTTTCAGCTATTCCTGGCTGAAACTTCATATTCACAGCCACAGGCTGGTTTTAAGCAGGGAGATTAGTGAAGGGACCATTCCCACAAATCAATTTTCACTGAGAAGCTACATGGATCTGCCACACAACCTTCAACTGGATACCATGTTCTTCTATGTGGATGATCTGCCAGACATGGACGTCCCTTCTTATAGCAGGCTGGACATACGCCTTGGCTGGACGCCAATAAAGAATCTGTCTTTAAGTCTTAAGCTTCAAAATCTTTTGGACAACCGTCACCCTGAATACATGAGCATAGACAAATTGAGGGCATCAGAGGTTCCCCGGAGCTTTTATGGAAAGGTAACGTGGCATTTCTAAGACAGGACATAGAGGAAAAGAGGAACAAAAGATTTGTTCTTCTGACAATGCTGCCACTTTTGGTGGTCCTGCTTGGTGCAACCTTTTATCACCAGGCAGGTGCTGCCTTTAAACCAGACCAGATAAAGGCGGCATATTTATACAACCTTCCAAACTTTGTCCGCTGGCAAAACAGACATGATGATGGCCCTTTTGTAGTGGCAATAATTGGAAGCAGTCAGATCGCAACATACCTGAAACTTCTCACCAAAGGCGAAACCATTATGGGCAGACCAATAGAGGTGCGTTTCTTTGAGGATTCTAAAGACCTTAAAGAGGCGCAGATGGTTTTTGTGTCTAACAGTGTAGAGGACGCCATTGGCCCAAAACAGCTCACTAAGATGGCATCCCAAGGCATCCTTACTGTGGGAGAAAGCTTAGAGTTTTTGAAAAAAGGCGGAATGGTCGGGCTTGTGACAAATGGCAACAGGATTGGCATTGCAATAAACGACTCTATGGCAAAATTGGCAGACATATCCTTTAACTCCAAGATCCTAAAAGTGGCCAAGATCTACCACATAGAGGCTGGAGAGGGAAATCTGGAGAAATGAATTTTAAGGACCTGTCCCTAAAACAAAAACTCACCCTCATCATCTTGGCTACTTCTGGTCTGATGATAATCATCATATCCATGATCTTTTTCATCAATGAAGTCCTGTCTACAAAGCAGACGGTCCTTTCCAATATATCCACAATTGCAGGCATTGCTGCAAGAAACTCAACTGCAGCCTTAAGCTTTGACGATCCTGAGACAGGAGAGGAGCTTTTAAATGCCCTTAAGGCAGAACCCCATATAGTCGCAGCTGCACTCTATGACAAAGACGGGAAACTTTTTGTCAAGATTAAGACGATTCAGGATGAAGTCATCCCCAAACAACTTCGTCTAAGAAAAATCTTCAGGACCAAGACCATAGCTCCTGGCCTTTATGTCTATTCGAGAGACTCCAGCAGCTTTCTTCCAGACTTCTTAGATGTAGTGAGTCCCGTACGACTCAAGGGGAGAATCATAGGGGCTGTGTTTATGCGGGTGGACCAAAGATGGATACTTGCCCACATAAAGGTTTTTGCCCTCACGCTTCTTGGGATAATGTTTGTTCTTATTGTCTTATCATATTTCATATCCTCAAGGCTTCAGAAAATCGTTTCCGAGCCAATAGAGATCCTGGCAAGGACCATGCAAAAGGTCAAAACCCAACACGACTTTTCTATAAGAGTAAGTTCAGGCCGTGGTAAAGACGAAATTGGTATGCTCATGGATGGATTCAATAACATGCTCCAACAGGTGCAAGAACGCGACCAGAGGCTCAAAGAAAACAGCGAACAACTTCAAAGGCAGGTTGCCCTTCGCACAGAGGCACTCAAACTAAGCGAGGCCCAAAAGAAGAAACTGTGGCAACAAAAAAGGATACAGCAGGCATATGGAGAGCTTGTAAGCCGAATGAACTCTGTGGACGTGGATGAGATGGTGGATACCTGTTTAAACCAAATCGCCGAAGTAATGGGAGCCTGTTGGGCAGCTATTTTTATTCATGATGAAGATACAAGAGAACCTCAGGCAAGAAAAATCATATCCTTAGGGGCCATAGGAAGCATTGAAGATGCACATAAAGGATTCTTGCAACAACTAAGCGGCCTTGCAAAAGAAAAGGCAAAGGAAGTTAAGGGCACTGGAAGGTTCGTGATTGAGTCCATAAACAGTAAAAGGGGTGAGGATGGAACCCTTGATATAGAGCTTATGGCGTTTCCGATAAGGTTCCATGAAAGAGACATTGGTGCCCTTGTCATTGCTGTCCACCAGATACCCGATGACTATTCGGTTACATTTCTTCTGAATGCAACAAAGCAGCTTGGTGTGGCAATTCACAATGCCATGACATTCCAGGACCTTGTCAAAAAATCGGCAGAACTGAAGCACAGCAACCTGGAACTTGAAAGGGCATCACGGATGAAAAGTGACTTTTTGGCAAACATGAGCCATGAGCTTCGCACCCCTCTAAATGCCATCATTGGATTTTCGGAGCTGCTTCTTGATGAACACTTTGGCCAGCTAAATGATACTCAAAAGGACTATCTTACCGACGTGCTCGAAAGTGGTCGCCATCTTCTGGCACTCATAAATGATATTCTGGATCTTTCCAAGATAGAGGCCGGAAAGGTGGAGTTAGACCTTGAAGATGTAAATATAAAAGACGTTTTGAAATCTGGCCTCACCATGATCCATTACAAGGCCATGAAACACAACATCGAGCTTTCCCTCAAACTGGACGATTCCGTGCCAGATATCATCGTAGCGGATCAGCAGAAACTCAGACAGATAGTTTACAATCTCGTTTCAAATGCTGTGAAATTTACCGATAAGGGCGGAAGAATCGAACTTGGTGCAACCAAAGTAGATGGAAAGTGGCTTGTTGAAAACGTTCCTGAACCCTTCATGGACAGACAGATAATTAACAGCAGAAAGACAAAGGATCCTTTCTTGATGATATCCGTTGAGGATACTGGTATTGGCATGGAAGAGGAACATCTCACCCGAATATTCGATGCCTTTGAACAGGTGGATTCCTCAAGATCCAAAAAATACAAGGGAACAGGGCTTGGTCTTGCCCTTTGTAAAAACCTGGTGGCCATGCACGGGGGCATAATATGGGCAGAGAGCACTCCAGGAAAAGGGAGCCTGTTCAGCTTTGCAATTCCCATGAGGCGCTCCTGACCCTTGACGCCGCACTTAGCTTTATACCCCCATTTTTACCTACTAATTCTTTCCCTTAGCTGTAAGAAAAGGGCATAAATGACAGGCAAGACGAGGAGACACAAAAGGGTGGTGGTAATCATGCCTCCTACCATTGGGGCTGCAATCCTTTGCATTACCTGAGAGCCGGTTCCACTGCCCCACATTATGGGAAGAAGGCCTATGACAATGGCAGCGGCTGTCATTACGATTGGCCTTACCCTTTCGGAAGTGCCTTCATGAACTGCCGCAAATATATCCTGTTTGTCAAGGCGCCCCTTTTCCATCCGCTTCTTTTCAAGCTCCTGATCGATAAAGGTAAGAACAAGCACCCCTATCTCTGCCGCCACTCCTGCAAGGGCAATGAAACCTACCACTATTGCCACAGACAGGTTGTATCCAAGGATATAGATAAGCCATATCCCGCCTACCAGCGCAAAGGGTATGGTAAACATGACGATTACGGGTTCATATAGGTTTTTGAAGTTGAAATAGAGTAAAAAGAATATGAGCAGCAAGGTGACCGGCACTACCAGTTTCAGCCTCTCTTTTGCCCGTTCCATGTACTCGAACTGACCAGACCAGCTGAGGGTATAGCCCGGAGGTAGATGGAGCCTTTTTTTTACTGCCTCCTTGGCCTTTTTGACAAAGCCGCCTATGTCTGAAGTATTAATGTCCACATAGACCCAGGCATTTGGTCTTGCATTCTCACTCTTTATTACAGGGGCACCTCTGACAAGCCGTATCTTGGCGAGCATGGAAAGGGGAATCTGTTTGCCTCCGGGCGCAGGCACAAGCACCCTTCCTATCTTTTCAGGGCTGTCTCTTAGCTCCCTTGGATACCGCACGTTTATGGGGTAACGTTCAAGGCCCTCCACGGTCTCGGACACCTTCATACCGCCAAGGGCAGACATTATCACGTCCTCCACCGCACCTACTGTGAGGCCGTAGCGTGCCGCCTCCTTCCTGTCTATATCAATATCGAGAAAATACCCACCAACGGCCCGGTCTCCATAGGCAGACACTGTTTCAGGAAGGCCCTTCATGATGTTTTCAAGTTCTTTGGAGACCTTTTGAAGGGTATCAAGATCAGGCCCTGAAACCTTTATGCCAACGGGCGTCTTTATACCAGTTGACAACATATCTATCCTTGTCTTTATGGGCATGGTCCACGTGTTTGCAAGACCAGGGAAATGAAGCTCCCTGTCCATCTCTTTCATAAGCTCCTGAGTAGTCTTTGACGGATCAGGCCACTGGTCCCTTGGCTTTAGACGCACTGTAGTCTCTATCATGGAAAGAGGAGCTGGGTCGGTGGCGGTCTCCGCCCTTCCAACCTTTCCAAAAACTGACGCAACTTCTGGAAACTGTTTCAGGATCTTGTCTGTTTGCTGAAGAAGCTCCTTTGCCTTCGTGATGGATAGACCTGGAAAGGTGCTTGGCATATACAGTATGTCCCCCTCATCGAGTGGAGGCATGAACTCGCTTCCAATTCTTGAAATAGGCACATAGGTTACGGCAAGCAGGATGAGCGCTATCAATACCACCAACCAGCGCCAGCTTATGAACAGCTCCAGTAAGGGACCATGCACAAACTGAAGAAGCCTGTTTATTGGATTTTTGGCCTCCGGCATGATCCTTCCCCTTATGAAATATCCCATGAGGACGGGAACCAGGGTTACAGACAAAAGGGCTGCCGCTGCCATGGAGTAAGTCTTTGTAAAGGCCAAGGGGCTAAACAGCCTTCCTTCCTGGGCCTGTAGGGAAAATATGGGTAAAAAGGAAAAGGTTATTATCAAAAGGGAGAAAAATAGTGCAGGACCAACCTCCCGGGCCGCCTCTGTCATTATCTTCCACCTGGTTGGGCCATCAATATGCTTGCCTGAGGACTCGGCCTTTTCAAGATGCTTGTGACCATTTTCTATCATGACGATGGCACCGTCCACCATTGCACCAATTGCAATGGCAATACCTCCAAGGGACATTATATTTGCATTTATGCCCTGAAACCTCATCACAATAAAGGCAAGAAGTATGCCCATTGGCAACGTGGCTATGGCAACAAGTGCAGATCTGAGATGCATTAGAAAAAGCACGCACACCAACGAAACCACCACACACTCTTCAAGAAGCTTTCCCTTCAGGTTCTCAATGGCCCTTTCAATGAGACTCCCCCTGTCATAGACTGGGACTATCTCAACACCCTTTGGAAGCCCAAGGGACAGCTCTTTTAGTTTCCGCCTGACTGCCTTTATGGTGGCAAGGGCATTTTCCCCAAAACGCATTATCACAATGCCACCTACTGTTTCTCCCTCACCGTTTAGTTCTGACAGGCCCCTTCGAAGCTCAGGGCCAAGACTTATGTTGGCAACATCTTCCAGTCTTATTGGAACTCCATCCTTGGTGACAGACAAAGGGATGTTCTTCAGATCCGCAATGGATCTTATATAGCCTTTTCCTCTCACCATGAACTCGGTCTCTGACATCTCAATAAGTCTTCCGCCAACATCCCCGTTGGACCTCTTTATCGCCTGCCTCACCCTTTGTATTGGAATCGAGTAAGCTGCAAGGGCCATGGGATCCACCTCGACCTGGTACTGTTTGACATAACCTCCAATGGATGCCACCTCAGCCACCCCAGGGACAGTCTGAAGAGGATACCTGAGATACCAATCCTGTATGGAACGAAGCTGTGAAAGATCGTGTCTTCCCGTCTTGTCCACAAGGGCGTACTCGTATATCCAGCCCACTCCGGTTGCATCCGGGCCAAGGGCCGGACTGACCCCTTGGGGAAGGCGCGAGGACACATAATTCAGGGCCTCAAGCACCCTTGAACGCGCCCAGTACAGATCGGTTCCGTCCTCGAATATGATGTAGACGAATGACAGACCAAAGAAGGAGTAGCCCCTTACCACCTTGGATCGGGGTACTGAAAGCATTGCCGTTGTCAAAGGGTAGGTGACCTGATCTTCCACCACCTGGGGTGACTGACCAGGATATTCGGTAAAGACGATCACCTGCACATCAGAAAGATCAGGAATGGCATCAAGTGGAATGTGTTTTAAGGTCCAGATGCCTGCCGCAGCAACAAGGGCCACTAACATGAGGATAATAAAACGGTTTTTTACAGATGCCCGAATTATGGATCCTATCATTTAGCAACCTTTGCCTGGCCTGTCTTACCGCTGTCCATTTTCATGGCGTCCATCTCTTTCTTGGGGGCCTTCATCTTGAGGGTCGCCTCTCTGAGGCTGGATTCTGAGTCTATGAGGAATTGAGACGAGACCACAACCTTCTCACCTTCTGAAAGACCGCTTCGCACCTCAATAAATCCATCAGATTCGATACCAGTTTCCACCTCCCTTGGCTCGAAACGGCCCTTTTCCTTTTCAACAAAGACCAGTTTCCTGATACCGGTGCGGATTACGGCTTCTGAGGGAACAGCAAGCACTGTCCTTGGACTTGCCATTATCACAACGTTGGCAAACATCTGGGGTTTTAGAACCCCCTCTTTATTGGGAAAGACCATCCTGACCTGCACTGTCCTCTTCTTTGGATTCTCGTAGGGATATATGAAATCCACCTTTCCCTTGAGCTTTCGGCCACTGGCAGCCTCTATGCTGATCCATGCATCATTGCCAATCCCTATCCAGGGAACGTCATTTTCATAAACATCAGCCAGTACCCACACAGTGGAAAGATCAGCCACCTGATAAAGCATGGACTTTGGAGTGACAAAAAGGCCCTGCCTCGCCCTTACCGCCATGACCGTACCTGAAACCGAACTCAAAATAGCAAGGCTTGTAAGAGGGCTAAGTGTGCGCTCAAGTCGTGCTATCTCGTCTGAACCAACCCCGAATAGTCTAAGTCTCCTCTTGGCAGAGGCCACAAGAGAAGAGGCATTTTCCCTGATAGGCCCAATATCCGAATGTTTCAAAATCTTCATCCCCTTAAGGGCTACAAGGTATTCCTGCTCTGTAGAGACAAGTTCAGGGGAATATACGGTACAAAGAAGCTGCCCTTTTTTCACAACGTCTCCCTTCCTTGCGACCTTCACATTTTCTATCCAGCCCTTAAAACGCGGATAAACCGAATATATCAGGTCTTCGTCCATGGCTATCCGGCCATAGGCGCGGACCATATGTGATAGGCGTCTAATCCTGGCAACATCTGTCCTAACCCCGATATTTTGTTCCACAACCGGATTAATGGTAACAGTTCCTGCAGGCCCCTGAGATTCACCACCTTCGTAAACAGGCACATAATCCATGCCCATCTCGTCCTTCTTGGGAACAGGCGAAGTTATGGAAGGATTCATCGGATTCCTGTAATAAAGGATCTTCCTCTTGTTGGTTTTTCCAGCCTTGGCCTCGTGCCTGGCTTTGCCCTGAATACCAACCATCTTTTTTGCCACGAGATAACCTGCTGCCGTACCAAGTAGCAGAAAAAAAATGGCCGTGACCACAAGCTTAACGTTTTTCATGACCCTCTTCTTTCCCACGAATACGATCCCAGACATCCTGTCCGCCTACTGCTGCAATAAGGCGTGCCCTTGCCTTCATGGCCTCTGATACCGCCTTCCAGTATTGCCTTTCATATCCTATCAGGGCAAGACGTGCCCTTATGACGTTAAGAAAATCAACCCTATTTACCTGATAGGCGCTCATCATTGATGCAAGGGTCTGTTTTGCCTGGGGAATTACTGCCTGTTTGTAAAGTTGTGCCTGCCTGTAGGAGGCCCGGTATATGGAGATGGCACTTTCCACCTCCTTTTTCACCTCATTGAAAGCACCTGTCAGAAGCTGCCTCTTTTCGACAAGTCTTAGAGAATTTTCCGCTACCTTTCGTGACTGCTTTGAATGTGCCCAGATGGGTATGTTCATGGAAATGGAGAAGGAGACAAAATCTGGCCTTTTCATCCCGTTTGGTCCATCTTGTCTGAAACCGTAGGCAGCACCAAGGCTGAAATCAGGCATGAAGTCCTTTTTTGAAAGGGCAAGCCTCTTTTCCATGGCTTCCATCTCTTTTTTGTATGAAAGTATAAGAGGTCTTGACTCACAGGCCGTTTTGACAACAGGGTCGACAGCTGGTGGAGGCTCAAGAAAAGGCCCATTTGAAAATGGCACCTCTATTTGCTTGGCTTCACCCACAAGACGTCTAAGTTCTGACAACAATGAACTTAGTAGCCCTTTTAGTTGTGCCTCCTGATTGAAAAGGTTTGTAAGCTCAAGCTGGGCAAGAAGAACATCCTGTTGAAGGCCTTTTCCAACCTCATACTTGCTCTTTGCAACATCCACCATATCCTGAAGGTTGCCCTTGTTTCTCTCTATTATCCACAGGGCCTTTTCTGTATAAAAAACGTCCCACCAACGCTCTTCCACCTGCCTTGAGATGCTAAGCTCCATCTCCCTCACCCGCTCCCAAAGTGCCTCGGCGTCGCGAAGTGCAGCATCCTTCCTAAGAGACAACTTTCCAGGAAAAGGCAACTTTTGTGAAAGCCTTATCTGCATCTGCGTCATGGCCTCTTGATCAATATCAAAGGTATCAACAGGAAGATTGAGGGCATTAAAACCAATGACAGGGTCTGGCAGGCTGCCTTTCTGGGAAGGCACGTTCTTCATTGCCTCATACCTTGAGCGCAAGGCATTTAGCTCTGGATTGTTAGATAAGGCAAGGCCTATGGCAGCCTTGAGGCTTGACACCTTCGCTGTGGTTGAAAATGACAGATTTGGAAGGGCAAAAAGAAAAAGAAGGATGATGGAAAACAAAAACAGAGAACATTTCACTTTGTAAGCCCCTCTTCCAGCTTCCTTGTCAGTTCAAGTACTTCCTGCATGGAGGCATCCGTTTCTTCGAAGTTTTCCAGAAACTCGCACTGATTGACCAGCTTCATCACCTCTTCGTTTCTTTCTGCCTCTGTCAAGATCTTTTCAAGCTCCTGCCTAAGCTCTCCCTTAACGTCCCTTTTCTCAAGCCTTCGCACCAAGGTTCCTATCACCAGTGTAGAGTTTATGATGAAGTGGGACAGGACAGACAAAAGCCTGTGCATGGACTCCATGACCTGTCTTCTGCGCTTCATGGCCAAGGACATTTCGTTCAACTTCTGGTTCCTTTCAAAGAGGATGGCAAGAAGGAGACCGATGAGGGAGCAGAAAATGGCAAAGGCAGCAGCCATTGGAACCATCTCTACAGAAAAGACCTGGCTTATGGTGCCTACTACGCTTAGATCGTGACCTGGATGGCCCCACCCTTTGGGATGGGTTATCATGTAGACCAGCATCACGTAGGGATGGGCAATGACAAGCCCAAACAAGAAACCTATAATGGTGAAGATCAGTTTAACATTCTTTTTTAGCATAATAATTTTTGTAGTGACAATTAAAGTTTAATATGTCAAAGTACAGCCGTCAACGATTTGGGCCTGTGGCCCTTGAAGATAGGGCCTTTCAAAAAATGCCTTCC
>JALSQG010000019.1 GCA_026985565.1 Deltaproteobacteria bacterium | reverse complement strand
TCCATCCAATGAGCCTTCTTAGAAAGAGGCTTTCTGAAAAAGGGGCAGTCTCTGCCTCCTGCCTTTCCCGTATGCCTTCTGGATCCCTAATCTTAATTGCCGGCCTTGTCATATTCTTCCATACCCCTCCAACCCGTTCTGGGAAAAGGATAATCTTCGCCACCCTTGAAGATGAAACAGGGCTTTTCGATGTAACCGTTACACCTTTTGTACAAAACAGATGGGGAAAGATCATATATACCAGCGAGATCCTTGCCCTTGAGGGCCGACTGCTACGGCAGGGTAAAGATGGAACATCGGTCTCCATAAAGGCAACCAGAATAATCCCTACCCTTTGCGGACAGGTTGAAGACCTACTTAGGTGCATTAACAAGGCCAATAGAACCAACAAAAACAAACCTTAAAACATGAAAACCAGGAATATGAGAAGACCTACCTTTCCATTTTTAAATAGATGTCAACAGATGGCCTTTCTCCTGTCTCTGTCTCTATTTCTATGTGACGGGAATAGTCATAACGAAGCATGACTCTTGTGACCTTGTCGTTAAAATCATTTATGAACTTAAGATATACATCAGGGCGAAGATATGTGCCCACAACAAGTGATACATCATCAGATGCCTGCCCCGTCTCCACCTTGATTTGATCCACGAGGCCAAGCCTTTCCCTCAACTTGGACAAAAGTAGGTTTGCACCACCTGCAACAATATCACTCGTGCTAACACCCCTACCCTTTCTACCTCCAAGAAGATATCTTGCTATCTCAGACTCGGGCATTGCCGGATCTGAAAATAGCTCAACTATAGGCTTATTCAGGGTACCACTTACCCTAAAACCCACTGTTACATCACTGACCTTTCGAACCGCCTCAATATCTACCACCGGATCGTCAATTGGACTTGAAAAATAGGAGAGCCTTCCCTTTTTTATCGAGACAGTGGTACCAAGGGCACTATAGACCCCGTCCTTAATTTTAAGTACGCCTGTCCCATAAAGCCTGCCACCGTTACCGCGTGTAAGATCAAGCCTGCCCTGAACCTTGCCCTTTAGGCCATAAGCATCTATTATTACGTCCTTTCCTATTTCGACCCTGAGCCCCAATTCAAGCGGTACCGGCTGTGACCTTTTGGCTGTCACCTTCTTCCCTATAAGTTTAATGTCAGGTGATGGAAGAATCGCCCCTTTTGAAACCTCTATCCTTTTTATTCTTGCATATGGTATCAGGAGTTTGCCGCCAAGCCTTAAAAGACGTCTGTCAAGAGAAATGGCAAGATCAGGACTTATGTTTATTCTCATATGGGGCATTGTCACTGCCCTATAGTTCTTCCCCGTAACACTCAGAAAAATGGCAAAATTCCTTTTATCTAAACTTCCATGTCCTTTTACGAAAATAGGGCCTGTTTCTGATTGCAAGGTTCCACTAAGCTTCATGGTTTTATCCTCTACTTCCAGGAAAAATTGCCTGGTCAAAATGGGTATTCCATAACGAGGATATTCTGCCTTAAGGCCCTTAAGCCTCGCCTTTGCCATAAGAACAGGCCTTTTAAAACTGCCTGTGATTCTTGCCTCTCCATCAAAGGAACCTTTGTATATGAAAATGTCGCTTGAAAATTCATGTAGCCATCTTAAGTCCCTTGACTCAACCTTTACTTTCATATCCAGAGGCTGGTTATTGCCCATAAAAGTGGCAAAACGATAGCCAGGAAAGGATATGTTTCCGCTTATATCTGCCTTTTCAGGAATATCCCCTTTTATTTTTCCAAAAAGGCCCTTTGGTGAAAGTCTGCATGTGACAAGAAGATTCATCTTCTCGCCTTTTGAGTAACCTTTTGGTAAAATCCTTGCGTCCTTTATGGAAAGATAGGCATGCCCCCGTGTTTTCCTTTTCCCTTTTTCTGAAAGCCTTAATGAAAAATTCGCCCTGCCCTTTATGGAAAAACCCGCATCGGTAAAAAACAAAAAAGGCTCAACAGGTATATGTCTGCCTTCTGTCTCTATCTCCTTAAAAGATTCCCTGTTAATTAACTTAAGAAGGAATAGCCCGTTATTTTCCCTTTCAACGAGCCTAAGTGGCGCGATGATAATACCTTTTTGAAAAAGCTCTATATTGGCCTTTTTGCTTAGTTTCCAGCTTCCAAGTCCCTTTTGCTTGATAGTAAGTCTTTCTATCTGACCTGCGTACCTGGCTCCCTCCTTGAGGCCACAAGTTGCACCAATTTGGATCTTTCCATTTTTAAAAGTTACTTGTGCCTTAATTTGGTGTCTTGAAAGTTTTCCAAAAAAAGATGCAGAAGAGTCATAAATGGCAAGATGGCTGTAGTTAAGACCTCTAAGCTTGACATCTCCTCTGATCCTTGAATGAAATATGCCACTTGAATCAACTCGTATCTTGATGTCAGAAAGCCTGCTTTCCTTACAGTAAATGTCTTTTCCATCAAGAGCCAAATTCACCCCGGGGTCCTTTCTCGGGCCTGTAATCCTGCCTTTTAAGAATACATTTCCCTTTAAAAAAGGGTGAAAATCCGTAAGATCTTCACTTTTTAAGGAAAAGCTCACATTTTGGGCAGTTTTTTCCACCCATCCAGAAAGCTTGCCGGTTGTGGCCCTGCCGTTAAGAAATACTTTTTCAAACAAAAGCCTTTTCCCCTTAAGGCGAAAGATACCATTAAGTGCTATCTTTCTTTTTTCTGTCCCTGCTTCAACTCCAGTAAGTGTAACAGTTGCCCACCTTTTGCCTTTAATGCCTCCTAATGCACCTTTTGCCTTAAGTGTGCCGTTAACACTGCCTTTAAGCCTTGGCCATATCTTTTCCAAATGGATGGCCCTTACGTGTATCTGACTCTTAAAGCCTTTTGTAGAAAGGCGATAGGTTCCCTTGGCAGTTACATTTCCTTCAAGGAGTCTAAGGTTTGCCTCCCTAACGGACAAAACGTCTCTTGAAAGACCTGCCCTTAACCTAAAAGATCTTACCCGAATCTTTTTAAAAGAAAGCGCCCCCTTTGCAACGACATCTACCTTGTCTCTTTCACCTGCTATTTTGCCTTTTAAAAAAACCTTTCCAGTCGGAAGCCTTTTAAAGAGTATGTGCGGATCAAGGCCATTTATACAAAAGAAAAAATTGTAGGTAGGATTTATAAAAAGATCATGAACCATGCCCTTTAAATTGCCACTTACATCACCTTGGGCCTTTGACAAGATATGCATGTGGTAAGTGTCACCCTTGATGAAGGTATTGATCTTTATAGAGGGATTTTTTGCATTAAACTTTTCAACATATAGACTAAGGTCAAGCCTCGTTCTTATACCCTTTTTTTGCCAAAGCCTTCCCTTTAAATTGAATGAAAGTTGTTGGCGGGAAAATATGCCAAAGATCCTTTCTATGGTTAAATTTTTTTTTGCCAAGGAGGCGACAACGTCCAAGTGGGAAATATTTATGGCAGTTTTTTCCTTACCGCCTGATACAATATCGAGCTTTTTTATAAAAAGCCGCTTAAGGCCAATATCTATTGGAAGATCGGGAAACTTGATATTTGTTGTTTTATTTCTGTCTCCCTTAGTTTTTTTATCAGAAAGGATTAGCTTTGTCTTTTCAATCCTTGCATCTATTACAACTCTTTTTTTCAAAAGCGTAAAAAATGCAGGCCTTAAAGAAAGATTTTCAAGGTTCAACATGTAATCATTGGTTTTAACGCTGATCCTTTTAAGGGTGAAACCTTGGCATAGAGTTCCAGAAACTGGCCCGACCTTTACGCTTTTTTCTGAAAATGTCTGGATGAGCCCAAGTCCAACTCTAAGGCCAGCATTTGTACAAAAAAGGAAATAGATTAATGCTGTTACCAAAAACAGCACCATAAGAAAGGATATGGATGCCTTTTTTGCCATTTCCCCTGACATCAAAAATCCGGCCCGACACTAAGATAAAATTTGAAGGGCACTGATTTGTGACTTATACCAAATCCAAAATCCAGCCTGACAGGACCAAGCACAGTCTTAAATCGTAAGCCCAAGCCTGTTCCAACCTCAATCTTGTTTTGATACTTTGGGTCAAAGGCGTTTCCCGCATCCACAAAAAGGGCACCGCTTACCTGTTTGTATAAGTGCCTTTCAAGCTCCAGGCTGCCCACTGCAAGGTATTTTCCACCTGTTACCTTGCCAGTTTCCTTGTTTACTGGCCCAAGCTCCTCAAGGGAAAAGCCTCTGATACTGTTTTGCCCACCTGCATAAAACCTTGCAGACGATGGAATATCCGTCACGTCCGAAGTAACAATGGCCCCTGCATCCAATCGGCTTATGATCCTATAATTTGGATTTAAGCGCCTTATGAATTTGGTGTTTAAAAAGGATGAAAGATACGATCTGTTTGCAAAAAAATTACCTACTTCACCACTTAACCCTATTTTTATGGAATATCCCCTGTTTGCATAAAGTATATTGTCTGCTACAGACTTATACCATGAGATAAACGGCACTAATTCGCCACTACTTTTTTTTTCACCAGCTGCATCATAGTTTTCGTAGCCAAGGTTTATACCAGCGTTTCTGCGCCACCCGTTTGAAAGTACAACTGAATAGGTCGTGGCAACGTTATATTTCCAGCCGGTTCTTGAATCCGTGTCGTAGTGCTCAATAAAGGGTCTTAGGGAAAAATAGTCGCTGTAGGGCCGATCAAGCGGTATGAAATACTCACCAGATAGCATGGTTTCTTCTGAGGAATATCTAAACTGACCCCTTAGGTGGTGCCCATTTTTACCAAAATACCTACGACGCCACTCAAGACTTACCCTTGGCCCTACGTCTGAGACATATCCAAGTCCAAACCTAAAGACGTTCGGCTTTTTCATAGGACATGAAACCACAACTGGAACCAAGTTCCCAGAAGCATTCTTACCTTTTGAGTAGTCGATCTTTACGTCTCTAAAGTAGTCAGAATCAAGAAGTCTTGACCGAAATCTTCCAAGCAAAGTCACATCAAATGGCTGACCTTTTTTAAAATCTGCATAACCTCTTAATAAGAGCGGAGATAAAGTGGTCTCCTTAAATGTAAGCCTTCCAAAATGATATCTTGGACCAGTATCAAGGCGTAGATGAATGTTGGCTTTGTGATTTTTGACATCAATAAGCACCTGATGAATCTTAAAATGTGCATCAAGATAGCCAAGGCCCTGTGCCCGTTTTAGTAACCCGTCCTTGAATCTTTCATACCGCCTTTGCCTAAACCTTTCCCCTGGTTTAAAGGGCATGCTTTCTATTGGCAAAAGGTCATCACGTCCTGGTCCAACGACTTCAACCTTTATGGTGGCAATCTTCGTAACAGGGCCTTTTTGAATCAGGTAGGTTGCAACAAGGCCACCCCTTGCGTCTCTTTTAAGGGTTCCTGAAATTTCAGGATCAAAATAGCCAAAAGGAATGAGGGCCTTTTTAATATCTAAAAATCCTTTTTTAAAGAGCGTCTCTATCCTCGCCTCTGTTAGGGGTTTTTCATTCCTTTCCTGATATATTTCAAGAATAGCAAAGACATTATCCTTTAGTCTGCCTTTTACACCCTTCACCTCTACACGAAGCCCTGGCGAGGCGGCATAGGAAATGGTGTAAAAAAAGAGAAATACCAAAATGAATGTTGAATATGGTGAACTTTTAGAAATCACTATTAGAGTTACCAAAAGTTGTTGAAATATGACTATAGACTACTTATTATCAACATTAACTGTTAAGTACAAAATGCGTCTAAATAAATAGGGCATAAATATTGCGTAAATAATTCTTGAAAACGATTAAACAAAGGTCGTTAATCACCTATGTATTCAAAAATCCGACTCATTATCAATATTACATTAACAATTGCAATACTTATCTTCCTTGTGCCTTTGCCAGCTTCCTTTGCCCTTGATACCCTATGGAGCCTCTACCAGGAAGCGGTAAAAAAGGATCCGCTACTTAAGGAGGCGCAGGCACAACTTAAGGCATCCTTGCAGGAAAAGCCCCTTGCAAGATCCCAACTTTTGCCCCGCTTAGAGGCCCAAATAGGGCAAGGCTACTATGACAAAAACATAACAGGCATTGGCCCAAAAGGCATCAAAAAGGACTACTGGGGAGACAACTATGGGGCGCGACTTGTTCAGCCCATCTTTAATGGACAGGCGTATGTGAGTCTAAAGATGGCTGAAAGCATCATAAGCGCCCAAGAGGCCCAGGTGATATATGCACGGCAGGATCTTATTAAGCGTGTTGCCCTTGCCTATATTGATCTTTTGGATGCCAAGTCCCTACTAAGGGTCGCAAAAGACAGACTCAGGTTAGACAGCAAGATTGTGGAAAGGGCAAAGGATTTTCTAAAGGTTGGCACTGGAGATATCGTCTCTGTTAGGGAGGCAGAGGCGAGACTTGATTCAGCAAAGGCAGGAATTGTTAAGGCAAAAAATCTTGTAACCATAAAAAGGACAAATCTTTCTGTTATAACCAAGACCTCAGTGGGCAAAGTTGCAGACATAAATCGTTTCATCCCTCTTCTGCCTGATCCTGATGATAAAAATGCATGGATAAAGGCGGCCCTTGACAATCAACCCATACTGAAAAAGGCTCAAAAAAGGCTTGTCTTTGCCAAACAGAGCATAGAACATGAAAGACGGGCAAGATGGCCCCGCGTGGACCTTGAGGCCGTTGCCGACTATGCAAATGGACAGTTTCTCCCAGATGTCATCTACCGTGAGGCCCACGGGGTGTTCAAAATAACCTTTCCTTTCTATCTTGGTGGGGCTATTGGTGCAAGAACGAGACGGGCAGAAGAAGAGGCAATTGCAGCAAAACACAGACTTGAACAGATAGAGGACAGGGTGACCATTCAAACCACAAACGCCTTTTCAAGGCTAAAAGACAGCGTTGCCTTGATAAATGCCGCAAAGAAGGCCCTTGAATCAGCGAGGGTTTCCATGGATGCCACAAACAAAGGCTACGAGGTGGGAACAAGAGACGTTATCGATGTCCTTGATATGACGGATAAGTACCTTGTTGCCAAACAAAGATACCTACACTCCCTCTATGATCACTTAAGGGCAAGGATCCTCCTAAAGAGTGCCTCTGGTACCATTTCGGAAAGGGATTTAAAATCTATAGAGGCATTGCTTGTGGCTGATGGACAAAAAGGGGAAGGAAGCCATGGCGCAAAATAAAAAGAAGATCTTGATATTGGCGATAGTCTTATTGCTGATAGCCTCGGCTGGTTACTTTTTTTATCAGAAAAAAGAAGAAGGCAGGAACGAAGGATACCTGACCATTTATGGAAACATAGATATCCGGCAGGTCCAGCTCGCCTTTTTCGATGAAGGGAGGATCAAAAGGCTTTTTGTGGACGAAGGCGCAATGGTAAAGGCTGGTGAGCTTCTTGGTATCCTTGACGATTCGAGGCTAAGGGCAACAATGCTCAAGATCGAAAAGGATCTTGAGGCACAACAGCAGGTGGTCAATAGGATGCATGCTGGAAGTAGACCTCAGGAAATAAGGGCAGCAAGGGCCAGGGTTAAAAAGGCAGAGGCAGCCGTTACCGATGCCCAAATAACCTTCAAAAGGATCAAAGAGCTTTCAAAAACCAAGTTTGTTTCCAAGCAGAAGCTTGATGATGCCAGGGCTCGTTTAAATATGGCGGTAGCACAGCTTAATGAGGCAAAAGAGCTTTATTCTCTCACCCTTGAAGGGCCGAGGAAGGAAGATATTAGGGCAGCAGAGGCCCGCCTTCAGTCCCTAAAACATGCCCTTGAACTGGCAAAGGAAAAGCTTAGAGACGCCAAACTCTATAGTCCGTCTGATGGAATAATCAGGGACAGGATACTTGAGCCTGGAGACATGGCCTTTCCACAGAAACCGGTCTTCACCCTTGCCCTTTCAAACCCCATGTGGGTAAGGGCATACGTGCCTGAACCTGATCTTGGAAAGATAGCACTTGGCATGAGGGCTAGGGTGTTTGTTGACAGTTACCCTGACCACGAATTTAAGGGTTGGGTGGGCTACATCTCACCAACGGCTGAATTTACCCCAAGAAATGTTGAAACCCCAGATCTTCGCACGCGTCTTGTCTACCAGGTGCGGATCTATGTATGTAATAGTGAAAACAAATTGCGACTTGGGATGCCTGCAACAGTCAAGATCGATCTGAACGGGAAGAGACACTCCGGCCCAATAAGGCCCTCTGAGATCTGTCAACAGGGAAACTCCACCAAGTAGGTGGCACGCATGTCAAGCCCTCCAAAAAGGGAAGATGAGTATTGCATTGTCTCATCAGGACTCACCAAAAGATTTACATCCGGGCAGAAACAGATAGTTGCCCTTGATGACTGTTCATTCAAGGTAAAATCAGGAATAGTCACCGGATTGATAGGCCCTGATGGGGCCGGCAAGACCACTTTCATGCGCATCTGTGCAGGCCTTCTGGTGCCAGACCAGGGGAAAATAGAGGTACTTGGCTACGATGCCACAAAAGATTTTCTTCATGTCCAGACAAACATTCGCTACATGCCCCAAAGATTTGGTCTATATGAAGATCTAACCGTAAGGGAAAATCTGGAGCTCTATTCAGACCTGCTTGGTATCCCAGTTACCAAAAGACAGGCCCGATACGATTCCTTAATGGCCATGACAGGGCTTGCCCCCTTTATGGGCAGGCTTGCAGGAAGGCTTTCAGGCGGCATGAAACAAAAGTTGGGCCTTGCCTGTACGCTTCTTAAGCCCCCAAGACTACTCATACTTGATGAACCAACCGTTGGGGTTGACCCTGTATCAAGAAGGGAACTGTGGGATATTGTCTATTCTCAAGTGCATGAACATGGCATGAGCGTGCTTCTTAGCACTGCCTATCTCGATGAGGCCGAAAGGTGCCAGCAGGTCATCCTCATGCACGAAGGACATGTCCTTGGTAAGGGAGTACCACAAAGCTTCAGTGAGCCTCTAAAGGGCCACTGTTTTATGCTTGGGCCTCCTTCAGGGCAAAAAAGACGTCTTCAACGAGACCTTGCAAACAGGGACGAGGTCATAGACTCATTGATCCTTGGCGAAAAAATAAGGCTTGTCACCATGGATGCCTTGGATCCTGGAAAAGTGCATAACACATTTCATCTTGGTGAGGAAATTTCCGTGGAAGAATCCTCACCCAGGTTGGAAGATGCATTTATATGGCTTTTAAAGAAAAGGCTTTTAAACCTTGGAAGAGGTGTGAAATTCAAGATTATATCTCACCACAAGGTTGCAGGACCACCTGATGAGGACGTAATCGTTGTACGAAATCTAAAACGCAGATTTGGTGACTTCTATGCCGTTGATGGCATAAGCTTTTCTGTAAAAAGGGGGGAGGTTTTCGGGCTTCTTGGGGCAAATGGTGCTGGTAAAACAACGACTTTTAGGATGCTTTGTGGCCTTTTACCCGCCTCTGAAGGTGAACTGTTTGTGGCCGGAAAAAACTTGAGGAAAGCAAGGGCAAAGGCAAGAGAAAGAGTGGGTTACATGGCACAGAAATTTTCTCTTTATGAAGACCTTACTGTTATGCAAAATCTTCGCTTCTTTTCAAGTGCCTATGGCCTATATGGCAATAGGCAAAAAGAGCGTGTGCGCTGGGCACTTGATGCCTTTGAATTAAAGGATGAGGCAAACAGCATCAGCCGGGATCTTCCCCTTGGTTACAAACAAAGACTTGCCCTTGCCGCCTCTCTCATGCACGAACCAGACATACTCTTTCTCGATGAGCCCACATCAGGCGTTGACCCCCTTGCAAGACGTCAGTTCTGGGTACATATAAATACCCTTGCAGAGGCAGGGGTCACAATAATGGTTACCACACACTTTATGGAAGAGGCAGAGTATTGCGACCGAATAGTCATTATGAAACAGGGACGTATCCTTGCCAAAGGCACCCCTGAGACACTAAAAAGAAAATTTCATCCACCAGGCGTTGAAAATCCCACCATGGAAGATACGTTCATCACCTTGATAGAACAGGAGGCAGGTTGAAAGAGTGAAAACCAGTCAGAAGTCTCTATCAAGGATGCGCCTAAGTGGGCTGATAAAGAAGGAGATAAGGCAGATCCTAAGAGATCCTTCAAGCATAGGAATTGCCTTTTTCCTTCCAGTAATCCTTCTCATTATTTTCGGATACGGGGTTTCACTTGACGCAGAGCACGTTCCCCTTGGAATAGTTATAGAGCAGCCTAGCCCCGAGGCCAACGATTTCGTTTCAGGCTTTAAGGACTCGGAATATTTCGACCCTGTCTTTTTCAGGAGCATTCAGGAGGCAGAAAACGCCCTGATCCAAAGGCGCATCATGGGTATCGTCTGGACTCGAAACGACTTTGCAAGGCAGGTTCTCAAGGGTAAAGAGGCCCCAGTTGGCGTCATCGTAAACGGGGTGGATGCCAATCAGGCAAGGATCGTAGAAGGTTACATCACAGGTGTCTGGATGAAATGGCTCGTATCCTATGCAAGAAGTCACGGTTTGGACATAATGGCACCTGTAGAGGTCAAGCACAGGATATGGTTCAACTCAGCCGTACGAAGCAGGAACTTTCTTGTGCCTGGACTTATTGCAGTTATTATGACCCTCATAGGAGGGATGTTAACAAGCATGGTAATTGCGAGAGAGTGGGAACGAGGAACAATGGAGGCCCTTCTTGTTACTCCTGTGCGCGTAAAAGAGATCATCCTTGGAAAGGTGATACCCTACTTTTTTCTTGGAATGGGTGGCATGACCCTCTCTGTTTTCATCTCCATTGTCATATTTCATGTGCCCTTTAGGGGATCTTACCTGGCCCTTGGTTTTGCCTCAGCCCTCTTCATGTTAACTGCAATAGCCCTTGGCCTTATCATATCTACAGCGGCGGGAAGTCAGTTCGTGGCAGGCCAGATAGCTATTGTCATAACATTTCTACCTGCCTTCATGCTTTCTGGCTTTGTTTTTGACATAAACTCCATGCCCTTTCCCATTCAGGTCATAACCCATATCGTTGCAGCAAGATATTTCGTAAGCATACTCCAGAGCCTGTTCCTTGCAGGTAATATCTGGCCAATATACCTTGTCAACTGTCTGTGGCTTGCTGTTATGGCACTCATATTTTTTCTCATTATCAAAAAGAAGTCCCATAAAAGACTTGTGTAGGAGTTACCTTGTTAAGACGAATCCTTGCCCTCACCATAAAGGAATTTATAGGCATCCTTAAAAACAAGAAGAGCAGGATGGTCCTTATACTTCCTCCAGTTGCTCAGATAATAGTGTTCGGATATGCGGCAACCTTTGATCTGAAAGACGTCCCGGTTGCCATATACAACGAAGACAACGGTGAGATCTCAAGACAGATAGTCGCCCGTTTCCAGGGCTCTAAGGTCTTTCACATAATTGGCAACCTTGAATCAAACGGCCAGATTGCACCGGTAATAAATCTTAAAAAGGCACTCATTGTCCTTCACTTTCACAAAAATTTCTCAAAGGATATGGCAAAAGGCGCCACAGGCAAGCTACAGGTCATACTTGATGGACGAAACTCCAACACGGCACTAATTGCCTTGAACTACGTACACACCATCTTATCCAAATTCAACAGGAAATGGATGCACCAAAACAGAAACATACGGATTCCAGCAAGACTTGTCGTTCGTTCCTGGTTCAACAGGATGCTGGACTCTCATTGGTTCATTATTCCTGGCATAGTTGCCCTCTTGACCATAGTTGTCACCCTGGAGGTAACGGCACTTTCAGTGGCAAAGGAAAGAGAGGCAGGGACCTTTGACCAGCTCCTTGTCACCCCCATGACTCCCTTTGAGATACTTGTTGGGAAATCGCTTCCAGGTCTTATCATTGGTCTTATAGAAGGGACTTTTATCATCTTTGTAACATGTTTCTGGTTTGAAATCCCCTTAAGGGGCAGTCTCCTTGTACTTTACTCAGGTCTTTTCACATTCCTGCTATCTGCAATCGGAATAGGACTGATGATATCGTCTATTTCTCTTACCCAGCAGCAGGGTCTTATGGGGGCCTTCATGTTTTTGGTACCATCTGTTGTCCTTTCTGGCTTTGCAACCCCCATTGCCAACATGCCAAGGCTCGTTCAGGAGTTAACACTTCTAAATCCCATGCGCTTCATCCTTGTGATTGTCCGTTCGGTTTTCCTTCAAGGCGCTGGCTTTAACCTCTTATGGACCCAGTATGTTCCAATGGCGCTAATTGGTATTGTCTCCCTTGCCATTGCAGGCTTTTTGTTCAAAAGAAGACTCTACTAATTGGATGGATAGGATCGGCGCTACTGATTTTTGCTCAGTTTCTCTTTTGTTTGTACCAATAGAGAAGGCCAAAAGTTGCAATCAGGGCCAAGATCCCACAAAAAAGAAGCGTCTGCCTGATACCAAGTGTTGAGGCAAGACGTCCCTGAACAAGGCTTCCAAGGGGGAAAAGCCCCATGAAGGATGTGGTAAAAAGCCCCATCATCCTGCCCCTTAGCTCATCCTTTGACTCTATCTGAAGAAGACTTATTGCACTTGTTGAACAGATGACCATGACAAATCCACTAAGAAAAAGAAGAAAACACGCTTCATAAAATGTTCTGCTTAATGAAACTGCCACTATGGATGCAGGAAAGAGGATCGAGCCAAGACGCCACCACCGCTTCCTGTTCCTGCTGTGGCCGTACTGTGCAACAAAGCCCGCACCCAAAAGGGCACCCAGGCCGTTAGAAGCGCACATAAATCCGTAAAATTTTGCATTAAGACCAAGTACGTCCCTTCCAAGAGAAGGAAGTAGTATGGAATATGGCAGAAGCAGGATACCAAACACCATTATGTTAAGAAGAATGGATAGCAGGAGCGGTCTTTTCTTCAAAAATGCCCTTACCTCCCTCATGTCGGAAAGAATGGATCTTTGCCCAGATTTAAGGGGCCTGTTGAATCTTGGATACATTGCCCTTATGTAGATAAGACTTGCCATAACAGCAAGAGCAGAGATGGCCTTTAGATAAAAACATTCTGCCATGAGCCCAGCCTCCATAAGAAAACCTGCTATGGCTGGGCCTCCAAAGCGGGCTATGTTGAATGCAACGGAATGGACGGCAATGCCATTAGTGATGTCTTCCTTGCCAACCAAATCGAAAACAAGAGACTGTCTTGCTGGCACCTCAAAGGCCATTCCTGTACCGAGAACGAGGGCCAGGCACAAAATGGCAAAAAATGTTATGGCACCGGTATCTACCAGCAGGCCAAAGATTAAGGCCTGGACCAGTATGAGCCCCTGAATAGTAATGAGAAAAGATACCTTGGGAATTCGGTCGGCAAGAACCCCTCCTGCAAGAGAAAAAAGGAGAATGGGAAAACCAGCCACCGCACCAAGTATTCCCACATGGAACGGATCCCCAGTAAGCTCAAGGACGAGCCACCTCTGGGCTGTGCCCTGTACCCATGTGCCAATAAGGGCCAGGGCCTGACCCATGAGAAAGATCCTGTAGCCCTTGTGTCTAAAGCTTGATAGCCCCCTTGGTACGGCCGGTTTAACTTGAGGCCTTCGCAAAGTCCTTTGCAAAATAGGTGATTATTATGTCAGCACCGGCCCTTCTAAATGCCATGAGGGATTCGTACACAACATGTTCTTCACTAAGCCAGCCGTTTTGGGCCGCTGCCTTTATCATGGAGTATTCACCACTTACCTGATAGGCAGCAATGGGTAGGGAAAATTCCTGCCGCAACATGCTGATAATGTCAAGATATGGCATCCCAGGCTTCACCATAAGGATGTCTGCACCTTCTTCCATGTCAAGAGTGGCCTCCCTTAGCGCCTCTCTGCTATTGGCTATATCCATCTGATAGGATCGTCTGTCACCAAATTGTGGCGCACACTCTGCTGCGTCACGAAAAGGGCCATAGAAACTTGATGCGTACTTAACCGCATAAGACATGATGGGAACATGCTCAAAGCCGTGTTCGTCAAGGGCCTCACGTATGGCCCCTACCCTCCCATCCATCATGTCGGATGGAGCAACCATGTCTGCTCCTGCCCTTGCGTGTGAAAGGGCTGCCTTCTGGAGAAGCTCAAGGGTTGCGTCATTGTCTATGCGAAAGACCCCCTTTTTTTCTTTTACCACCACTCCGCAGTGGCCATGGGACGTGTATTCACAAAGACATACGTCAGTCACTACAAGGAGGTCTGGAACTGCCTTCTTGATGGCCGAAACCGCCCGCTGAACGATTCCAGACTTAATCCAGGCATGAGAGCCCTTTGAATCTTTCTTTTCTGGTATGCCAAAAAGGAGTACTGCGGGGATCCCAAGGTCAAATACCTCCTTGGCCTCTTCCACCAGATTATCAACAGACATCTGATAGACCCCGGGCATTGAGGAAATGGGTTCCTTTACCTTCTTTCCAGGGGCAGCAAACAAGGGATAAATTAGATGATTTTTAGACACATAGTTTTCTCTGATTAAACTTCGAAATCTCTCTGTCTGCCTAAGCCTTCTTGGTCTGTATTCTGGAAACATCATGGGGCCAGCCACTCCTTCAGCTTTGAAATAACGATATCTGTCTCTTGAAGGTCTTTGATACAATCGTTACATCCTGCGTCCTGAAACTTTTCCTGGTCTTCAGGTGAAAAGTCTGGGCATATGACAAGGATCGGGATCTTGTCTGTGTTGGCAGACTGCTTCAACAGGACACTTACCGACATGGCATTTAGAATAGGGACATTCTTTCTGATAACAATAAGATCAGGCTCTTGTTCCCTGGCAATGTCAAAACCCTCCTGGCCGTCTTCGGCAACAAGGAGATCGAAGGGAAAATCCTGAGCTATCCGGGAAAAGATCTTTTTGCCCTCGGGTTTGTCATCCACCAATAAAACCACAGGTTTGCTACTACCCATAAATGGCATTCTCCTATTTTTTTGATTCGTAACAAATACGGATCAGGCGATTTATGAAAAGCTCGGGATTTTCCACTGCGTCTGATGGCACGTTGAACTCAGCCTGGCCTGTACGTTCCCTTATAAGGGTCAATCCATATTCCAGTATACTGCTTAGTCTCTCGCACTGGCTATACAGGCTAGCCGGGTCGAAACGGCACGCCTCAAGGATCTTGTCAATGGCAGCATCATCAAAGGTTATCTCTATCTCACAACGGTTGTAGAAAGAGGCCTCATAGCTCTTTATCTGCTGAATCCAGAAAAGGACATTGGATGCAGCCTCCTCAGTTGTCATATCCTCCTTGAGACAAAGATGCGCTATTAGATCCTTCCTGTTTTCATTGAGTACTACGCCCTGCTCCTTCCAGGATGGGAGCTGTTCTATATCAAGGCCTTTTATTATTTGTTGTTTTTCATGATGCAAAATGGCTTCATAACGCTTTAGCCTTTCTTGGCTGTGGGGTGATGACAGTAGCTGCTCAAGTGTCTTTGCAGGATCTTCCACCAGCTCCTTGGTAACCACTAAGTAATTGATGTCGGTTGACGGAAGGGCCTTTTCAAAGGGAAGAAGGGCCCTTTCAATAACGCTCACAAGTGCCCTGGCACCTGTTTTTTCCTGATAGGCCTGAGCGGCAAGAAGCCTAAGTGCGTCTTCTTCAAACTTAAGATCAATGCCGTATGCCTTAAAGTCGTGCTTTTTGCTCACTATCACTGGGCTTTTTGGATTTTTCAGTATCTCAAAAAGGTCATCCTCCGTAAGCTCTTCAAGTACGGCTATGACTGGCAGTCTCCCAATGAACTCATTTTCAAAACCAAACTCTACAAGATCCTGCGGCTTGATCTCCTTAAGCCACTCCTGTTCATCCTTAACGTCAAGTTCTGCGCCAAAGCCTATTCCCTGCTTGGAAAGTCTCTTTTTTATGATTTCAGAAAGACCAGAAAAGGCACCGCTAACTATGAAAAGAATGTTTTTGGTGTTAATGGTCTTCTTCATGCGTTTGCCAGTCTTCCTGAAGTGCTCTATGGCCTCAAGTTGGGAGATCGGGTCATGAGGTGTTTTCAGATCCACCTCTGTTTCCTCAAGCGGCTTTAAAAGGGCCCTTTGAACACCTGACCTTGAAACGTCTGGACCTCGCAGACCATCTGTGGAGGCAATCTTATCAATCTCATCTATATAGATGATGCCGTATTGCGCCTTTTCTATATCTCCATCTGCCTCTTTAACAAGGTCCCTGACCAGGTCTTCAACATCACCACCAACGTATCCTGTCTCACTGAACTTGGTGGCATCACCCTTTACAAATGGGACACCTAATTTTGCGGCAATAAGCTTGATAAGATAAGTCTTCCCAACACCTGTAGGACCAATAAGAATGATGTTGTTCTTTATATTGCCAACAGGCTGTTTGCTGCGACCACGTTTTTCAAGGTAGGCAATCTTGTTGAAATGGGTACAGATCTTGGTGGCCAACACTGCCTTGGCCTCATCCTGTTTAACCACGTACTCATTAAGATATGCCTCAAGCTCCTTGGGCTTGATGGAAAAATTTATCGTGCCAGACTTCTTCTTGGCACCTTCGTTGGGCTCATCCTGCTCGGTCTTTGTCTGGCCGGGAAATACCATTTGCGAAATCACCTTCACCCTTCCACCGTACTTTTTGGCAAGATATTCACTGATCTCTTTTTCCAATGTCTTTTGCGATGGAAAAGGCCTTTCAGATTCGTCACCGGACCGCACCTGCTTCCTGGAAATATCTTTTTCAGCCGGTTCCTTGACTGAATCTGAAGATGCTTTAGAGCCATTAGATCCGCCATTTATGTGGTTTGGGGTATCTTTTTGAATATTACTCTTTTCCTTGGATATATCAGCCCTACCAGGCTGTTTCATATGATCATCCATAAGGGTCACCTTACCACAGTCGATTTTTCTTCTCAACTTTATGCACTTTTTATTTTCCATGATTTCAGTTACTATTCAGAACGATTTAAGTTTTTCGCAAAAGTTTTTGTGAATAAAAATATAATTATTCGAGGTAGTTATGCAATTTACTGAAAAACAGAATATCCTTGTCCTCGATTTTGGCTCCCAAACCACCCAGCTTATTGCAAGACGGGTTAGGGAGGCACAGGTCTACTGCGAAATCCATCCATTTAATATAGAAATTGAGAAGATCAAGACAATAGCCCCAAAGGGCATCATTCTTTCCGGAGGCCCATCAAGTGTCTATGATGAAGGCGCACCAAGGATCTCTAAGGAGCTATTCGAGCTTGGCATACCTATTCTTGGGATCTGTTACGGCATGCAGCTAACTGCCTATCTATTTGGAGGCAGTGTTGAAAGGAGCCATCACAGGGAATATGGGCATGCCAAACTTATCATAGATGAACCTGATGAGCTTTTTCATGGGCTTTTAACAGGAAAGCCTGGCCATCAGGTATGGATGAGTCATGGTGATAAGGTTGAGAAGGTGCCAGAGGGATTTACCGTTCTTGCCCATAGCAGCTCCTGTCCGATTGCAGCAATGGCCAACACCAACAAGGCAATTTATGGGGTGCAGTTTCATCCAGAGGTTGCCCATACCGAGATTGGCATGGACGTCCTGTCAAACTTTCTTTTTAGGGTATGTGATTGCCGGCCTGATTGGACAATGGAATCTTTTGTCTCTTCAACTGTTGAGAGCATCAGGAACAAGGTTGGAGATGGCCGGGTGATATGTGCCCTTTCCGGTGGGGTGGATTCAACAGTTACGGCACTTCTTATCCATAAGGCCATTGGCAAAAGGCTGGTATGTGTCTTTGTAAACAACGGACTCCTTAGAAAAAATGAACCAGAAACCGTACTTGCCTTTTTGAAACAGTTTAATCTGAATGTGGTATATGTTGATGCTGAGGAGCGTTTTCTCCAAAAACTAAAGGGTGTTGAGGACCCTGAAAAAAAGAGAAAGATAATAGGAAACGAGTTCATATCCATTTTTGAGGAAGAGGCCTCAAAGATTGGTAAGGTGGATTTTCTCGCCCAGGGAACCCTTTACCCTGATGTTATTGAGAGCGTTTCATTCAAAGGGCCGTCTGCCACCATTAAGAGCCATCACAATGTTGGAGGATTGCCAGAGGTAATGAAGCTTGCTCTGATAGAGCCCTTGAGGGAGCTTTTCAAGGATGAGGTAAGAAAGGTAGCCAAGGAGCTTGGCATGCCTTACGAGC
>JALSQG010000018.1 GCA_026985565.1 Deltaproteobacteria bacterium | reverse complement strand
TTAAATTAGAAAAGAATGTTTATGGAGGAAAGATGAGCAGGACATACAAGATTCATCCCATAGTTATTGGCACAAAAATCTTTGATAAGGGTATGATGACCTTTCAACATGACTACGGACAACAATACACCATACCCATTTACAGCTGGTACATAGAAGGCGGTGACAAGACCATCCTGGTGGATACAGGACTTATGGGGGTCATTCAATCTGAGGACAGGCAAAGGGCCATTGGCGGCAAGATCTACACCTTCGAGCAGGGCCTTTCAAAATGGGGGCTTGAGCCAAAGGACATTGACATTGTTATTCACACCCACCTTCATAACGACCATTGTGAAAACGACTTCAAATGTGAAAATGCCACCTTTTTTGCCCATGAGCTCGAGTTTGAATCATGTTACAATCCACATCCCCTGGATTTCAGATATATGGCAGATTTCATTGAAGAACTCGATGAGCAGGGCTCGATGGTACATCTCAGCGAGGATAAGGAAATAGTACCTGGAATCCGCATGGTTCACATGCCGGCACACACAAAGGGAGGCATGTCTGTGCTCATTGAAACGGAAAAGGGCACTGCAGCAATCAGCGGTTTTTGCACAATTCTCGAAAATTTTTATCCACCAAGACAGATTCTTGCCATGGAAATGGATGTGATTCCGCCTGGAACCCATGTAAACGCATACCAGGCCTACGATCTGGTCAGCAGACTAAAGAATGAAGCAGACATTGTCTTGCCCCTTCATGAGCCCATGTTTGCAGGCATTTCAACCATTCCAGACGAACTGCCAGAGGAATATTATGAAATACTCGGCAGGTAGGCAAGGACGCATATTCATCGTACGTCTTGAAGACGGGGATGTGGTACACAAATGCCTTGAAGAGCTCGCAAGGAAAGAGGCAATAAAGGCAGCAGCAGTGATAGCAGTTGGAGGTGCAGACAGTGGCAGCACCCTCGTTACAGGCCCCAAAGTTACAAGGGGAGAAGGTCCCATCTGCCCCACAAGCGCAATGTTGTCAGGGGCTCATGAAATTGTTGGCACAGGCACCATATTCCAAGACGAAGAGGGAAAGCCACTTTTGCACATGCATTTTGCCTGCGGGCGCGGCACCGAAACTGTCACAGGCTGTATTAGAAATGGCGTAATTTCTTGGCATATCGTGGAGGCCATAGTCTTTGAAATAGAAGATGTAAATCCAGTCAGAAAACTCAACAATCAGCTTGGCTTTAAGTTACTCGAACCAGAAGGAGAATAGTGTTGTACTCATATAAATACCCAGGACAATGCCATCTTGTAACCTTAGCAATCTTGACAATAGTTTTTGGACTTGGCACAGCTTCCTTTTCATCTGCCAATGATAAAACCATAGAAACGAACCAGAGGGCATGCAGATTCATTACTGACAAATTGCAAAAAAGCTACGAATCCTTCAAAGACATCTCTGCCACCTTTGTCCAACAGACCATAATCCCTGGAGACCCTGAACCTGTCAGGGCATCTGGCAGGGTCTTTTTCAAACGGCCCTACTTGATGAGATGGGACTATGAAACACCGGAAAGGCAGCTCATAGTCACCAGTGGTTCAAAGGTTTATGTATATGAGATAGAAGCAAAACAGGTGAACGTGCTTTCAAGGAAACAGTTCCTGTCAACCAAGGTCAGCAGGGCATTCTTTTTCGGAAAAGGGGATATACAAAGGGATTTCAAGGTGATTGGCTGCACCCTTACAGAAGATGGATGGGTCCTTGAGCTTCAGCCAAGGGAGCCGATTCCTCAGCTCAAAACCCTGCGACTTACCATTGACAAAGACCGATTCCTCGTAAAGAAAACCGAGATAGAGGACCAGATGGGAAGTAAGACCGTCATAGCATTCAATGACATAAGGATCAATGCAAATCTGGGCAAAAAACTTTTCACTTTTAGGATCCCTAAAGGGGTTGAAGTATTCAATGCTAATTAGAGGTGAAGGACGTGGATAAGATACAGGAGCTTACTAAAAGGATAAGGGATCTTGCCAGGGAGAAAAATGCAATCATACTTGCCCACAACTATCAGGTTCCTGAAGTGCAGGATCTTGCTGACCTGACCGGTGATTCCCTGGCGTTAAGCATTCAGGCCTCAAAGACAGATGCAGATATAATCGTATTCTGTGGCGTACATTTTATGGCAGAGGCTGCAAGCATAGTCTGCCCAGACAAAAAGGTGATTATACCGGTAAAGGAGGCCGGATGCGCCATGGCAGACATGCTAACAGCAGAGCAACTAAGGGCCTTCAAAAAAGAGCATCCTGGTGTGCCAGTTGTCACCTACGTAAACTCCACTGCTGAGGTCAAGGCAGAAAGCGACATATGTTGCACCTCTGCAAACGCCATACAGGTTGTGAAATGGACAAAGGCTCCAGAAGTCATCATGACTCCAGACAGAAACCTTGCCCAATGGGTGCGCAGGCATACGGAGCAGACCATTTACTCCTGGGACGGATACTGCCCTATTCATGACGAACTGACAGTGGAAGAAGTTAAAAAGGCCATGAAGGAACACCCTGATGCGGTACTAATGGCCCATCCCGAATGCCCAGAGAGGGTGCTTGAGCTTGCCCATGTAGTCAGAAGTACAAGTGGCATGCTGAAATATGCCAAGGAAACGGACTACAAGGAGTATATCGTTGCTACTGAAACAGGGCTTCTTCACCCCCTCAAGAAACAAAATCCAGACAAACGATTCTACCCTGCATCGCCTAACATGATATGCAAAGATATGAAAAAGACAGGGCTTGAAGAGATATTACGCGCCCTTGAGCAGGAAGAGCCTGTGGTTAAGGTGCCGGAAGAAACAAGGATCAGGGCATTTAAGGCCGTTGAGAGAATGATGCAGGTTCCGAGGGATTAAATAAAAAGGGGGCAAAGAACCCCCTTTCACAAATCTTGTCAATTAGATAGAGCGCATCTAAAGCTCTACTGGGATCACCCTGGAAACACCGTCCTGAGCTGCCAACTTCTCAAGTACCTCGTCAGACGCCTTTTCATCAGTGGTAAGTAGGATCACATTCCTTTGATGGCCTGGATCCTGGCCCACCTGCATTCTTGCTATGTTTATGCCCGCCTCACCAAGGGTAAGGCCGATTCGCCCGATTACCCCTGGCCTGTCCTCGTTGTAGATGAGAAGCATGTGGCCTTCAGGCACTGCCTCAAGGGTAAAATCATTTATTCTTACAAGCCGTGGCTCTGTCTTTCCAAAGATTGTACCTGCAAGCACCTCCTCACCACTGCTTGTTGTAACCTTGACCTCAAGGAGGTTGTTAAAGTTCTCACACGTCTCACTCTTTGACTCAACCACCTTAATGCCCCTTTCCTTTGCAATAATTGGGGCGTTTACAAAATTCACATCTTCTCTGAGAACAGGGGCAAGAAGGCTTTTTAAAATAGTCACTGTAACAGGAGCCGTATCTATATCTGCAAGATCGCCCTGATAGGAGATATCCACTCGCTTTAGCGCCCCGTCAAGTACCTGGGCCACGAAGGCACCGCTTTTCTCAGCAAGATTCAGTACAGGGCCAAGCACCTTGAGGGCCTCGCCACTTACAGAAGGCACATTCACTGCATTTCTCACCTCGCCCTTGATCAGATAGTCTGCTATCTGACGTGCAACAGCAACGGCGACATTCTCCTGTGCCTCTCTGGTAGAGGCGCCAAGATGCGGCGTGCAGATAAAATTGTCCAGGCCAAGAAGCGGGTTTTCCAATGTGGTAGGTTCCTTTTCGAAAACATCAAGGGCTGCTGCAGAAAGCTTTCCAGATGTGAGGGCCTCATAAAGGTCTGCCTCGTTAACGATTCCACCCCTTGCACAGTTTAAAACCATTGCACCGTCTTTCATCTTGTCGAACAGTTCCTTATTGAGCATGCCTCGCGTCTCATCGGTAAGAGGGGTGTGAACAGAGACATAATCGGCTCTTGCAAGAAGGGTATCAAGATCTACCAGCTCTATACCAAGCTTTTCGGCCATCTCCGGATTCATATAGGGGTCGTAGGCAACCACCTTCATTTTAAGGCCCTTGGCAAGCTGAGCAACTATGGCACCAATCCGGCCACTGCCAATGATACCCAAGGTCTTGCCCGCCACCTCCTGTCCAAGAAACTTCTTTTTCTCCCACTTTCCAGCCTTCATGGACATGGTTGCCTGGGGAATATGGCGAGACATGGCAAGCATCATGGCAATGGTGTGCTCGGCAGCAGAATTGGTGTTGCCGCCTGGCGTGTTCATAACCACCACACCTTTTTTGTTACATGCCTCTATATCAACGTTGTCAAGGCCCGTGCCTGCCCTACCAACTACCTTGAGCTTATTGGCATGTTCAAGAAGCTCTGGTGTCACCTTCGTGCTGCTTCTAATGACCAGGGCATCTGCACCCTTTATTGCCTCGTTAAGCTCTTCGGGAGAAAGCCCAAGTTTCTCCTCAACCTCAAGCCCTGCTTCCTTGAGAATGTCTATACCTTCCTGCGCTATTGGATTAGTGATAAGTACCTTCATTTTTTCATTTTCCTTTTCAAGATCCTAATTCTTTGCAAAATACTCCTGACAGGCAGCAACTCCTGAACCCAAAGGCACCTTATGTCCAAGTTCATTCAGCGCCCTCTCAACAGCTGCAACTGCGATGATCATATCCCATTCACAAAGGTAACCATAATGGGAGATACGAAAGATCTTCCCCTTAAGGTGGGCCTGTCCGCCAGCTATGGTGATACCATAATCCTCTCTAAGTATCTTAACAACATCCTGACCGTTCACACCTTCTGGTGCCTTGATAACGGTTATTGCCTCAGACGGGTCCTTGGGAAACTGCTCAAGACCCATGGCACTTACCGCCTGCTT
>JALSQG010000017.1 GCA_026985565.1 Deltaproteobacteria bacterium | reverse complement strand
TTACAGACCAGTCGTCACTGCTTTCCGGGACCATGTAAATCTTTCCGTCCCAGGTGAAGACGTTTGGAAAAGAAAGATGGAAACCTTCTTCAAGAACAATACGCTCATATTGCCACGTTAGTCCGTCAGTGCTTGAGGCCACGGCAATCCTGCCCTTTTCGTCCCTTCTTCCCATTGTCTCAAAAAACATGTAGAATTGTCCGTTTTCTCCATGCATAAACGGATCTGCCACAAAAAGTGCATCAAGATCTGTAACATCCTTGGCGCTCAAAACTGGATTGGATATGTGCCCATGTTCCGTAAGTTCAAAGGGTGAGCTGCCTTCAAGTATTCCTATGGACCAAGGGCCATGCCCTCCTGTTGCCTTTAGAAACAACCGGCGAATCCTTTTCTTTGTAAGGAGCCGGCGTCTGCCTGCAACATCGCCAAGTTTTAGGCCAATGGCAAATAAAATGATGCAGGCAAAAAAGCTCGTCACTAAAAAGATGACCTCCAACTATTTGCAAGTTTTGTTGATTATTACAAGGAGTTAAGAGTTTTGTCTGGAAAGTCTCAGGCGGGCAAACTTGGCTGCATTGGCGCTGTCTATCTTGATCCACCTCTTACCTTGTAGACACCACCACTGTTTGCCGTCATACTTGGCAACAAGGGCTCCATGATATTGCATCATGAGTTCAATCTCTTTCTTTGAATATTTGTTATCAAACCCCTGGGTTATCTTTGCCTCCTGGCATGCAGAAAGAAATAACAAACAAGCGCCTGCAAGCCACAGGGGTATTATGTTTCTGACACCTTTTTTAAACTTCATGCTCAAAACTTTAATCGCTTAAAACTGCCTGTCAATAGGGCGTTTTTTTGCCCATTTTCAGTGGAAAAAGAGGGGAACTATGGAAAATTTTTCCACATCAACAAGGCCTTTGTCAGTAAGTTTCAGCCTGGGGATTACTGGTAGGGCAAGAAAACTAAGGATCATAAAGGGGTTGTCCAGGGCTGTACCAATGGTCCTTGCCGCCATTTTCACGCCACTGAATTCGGCCCTGACATCCTCAACCTTTTTGTCTGACATCAGGCCTGAAATGGAAAGGGAAAGAGAAGCCTGCACCTGTCCATCCTTGATAACTACAATACCTCCACCTATTTCCATTAGGGCCTTAACGGCTGCCAGCATGTCTGTGTCATTTGTACCAGCAACAACGATATTGTGGCTGTCGTGGGAGATCGTGCTTGCCAAGGCCCCATTTTTTATGCCAAGGCCTTTTACAAAGCCAAGCCCCACATTTCCGCTTGCATGATGACGTTCAACAACTGCAAGCTTGATAATGTCCCTTTTCGGGTCACTGACGGCCATGCCTGATTCCTCAGTTACAGGAAGAACCAGCTCGTCTGTAACGATTTGTCCCGGCCTTATTCCAATGACCCGTAGCCTGTCTGAGATAGCCTTGATGGAAAAATCCAGGGAATCCTGCTTTACCTTAATGGATGAAGAAACAAACTTGGGTAAAGGAGATTCAGGAATATCTGCTACCATTTTGCCCTTTTGTGCTACTACTTCTCCACGGAAAATGGTAGCCTCCACCTGAAAGTCCTTAAGGTCTTTTAACAGGATAAGATCTGCCAGAAAACCTGGCACAACAGCACCTCTTTCAGAAAGCTTAAACCTGCAAACAGGGTTTATTGTGGCCATAGCAATGGCGCCAATAGGGTCAATACCCGCCCTTACTGCCATTTTAAGGCTGTAGTCCATGTGGCCTTTTTCCAAGAGATCGTCTGGAGACCTGTCATCAGACACCAGGCAACATTTATGCACATTATGAGGGGTAACCGCACCGGCCAACTCTTCAAGGTTTTGCTCTGATGTGCCCTCACGAAGAAAAAGATACATGCCCCTTGAAAGTTTCTCCTCAGCCTCGGAGAGGGTGGTGCATTCATGATCTGAGTCTATGCCAGCACTGATGTAAGCACAAAGGGCATCACCACTAAGGCCAGGGGCATGGCCATCTATAGGGATCCCCATGCGTCTTGCTATTTCAAGTTTAAGCCCAACCTCTTTGTCTCCATATATGACCCCTGGAAAGTTCATAACCTCTCCAAGGGCAATTATTTTATGAAGTCTGAGAAGTTTTTCTATCTCTTTTGCGCCAAGTTCCGCACCGGATGTCTCAAGATGCGTTGCAGGAACACATGATGGGGCCGTGTAAAATATATCCAAGGGGATATTCTCAGACTGGGAAATCATAAACTCGATGCCTGCTATCCCCAAACAGTTGGCGATTTCATGAGGGTCTGCAACAACACAGGTTGTTCCATGTGGAACCACCGTTCTTGCAAACTGCCTTGGAGAAAGCATGGTACTTTCTATGTGGATATGGGCATCTATTAGGCCAGGGCAGATATAGAGCCCCTTACAGTCAAAAAACCTCTTTGCCTTGAAACCAAGCCCCACTCCTGCAATCCTGTCACCTTTTATGGCAACATCCTGCCGTTCGATTGACCATGAAAAGGGATTGACGACCTTGCCTCCAGTCAGGCAAAGATCCGCCTCTTCCTCCTTGAGGGCAACCTTGGCCAAGTTCTTATGTATGTGAGATCTTAGGGGAGAATGGTTGATGAGATTTTTCATGTTTGGGCCTTTTTAAGAAAATGACTTCTCGCCCTTCCCATTGCCATGAGTGGGAAATAGTGTCTGTAAAGGTTGTAATTTACCATAAAGCCCCGGGAAAGTTCCGCCCCCTGATCAAGCCTGTCTGCCCACGAGGACAGATCGACACGATCTCCAACCCCGTAACCGGGAAAGCCTGTCCCTGTGTACCAGGGCTCATCCCACGTCCCATCTTCCATCTGGCCCTTCAGTAGAAAATCAAGGCCTTTTAAGATGACACTGTCATAGTCGGAAGATCCAATACACAAAAGCCCCATAATGGCCCAAGCGGTTTGGGAAGGGGCAGATGGCCCTTTTCCCCTAAAGGAATCATCCATGTATGAGGCACAGCTTTCTCCCCATCCGCCATCTTGGTTCTGATGGTCAACAAGCCACCTGCCTGCCTTCCTGATGGGCTCTTTGGTCATGTCAAACCCAAGGGCCTTGAGTGCACAAAGGGATGCACAGGTGCCATATATGTAATTTACACCCCAGCGGCCAAACCAGCTTCCGTCCCTTTCCTGTTCAGAAAGTAGATATTTGAGCCCCCTTTGAACCACAGGACTTGACACATCCCAGCCCAACAAGCCAAGGGCCTCGAGGACGTGGGCGGTAACGTCAGCACTCGGTGGGTCAAGCGCCTCGCCAAAGTCACAAAACGGGATCTTGGTGACGATTAGACTCGTATTGTCCTTGTCGAATGCTGCCCAGCCTCCGTTTTTGGACTGCATGGCAACCATCCAGTCTGTTGCCCTTTTAACCTTATAATGAAGTTCTTGGTGATCAGGAAACATTTCGAGGAGTTTGGAGAGCATAACAAGGGCCACTGCAGTGTCATCCACATCTGGGTACCATGTATTTGCCCTTTCAAAAGACCATGCACCTGGCCTAACGCCCTTAACCTTTATCTGCCAATCCCCGGGTTTTTCGACAAACTTGCCAAGCAACCATTTAAGGGCCTTCTGGAAGGCTTTTGAGTTAGAAGGGCTTATACCGCAGTCCAGCAGGGCAAGCATGGTTAGCATTGTGTCCCAAACAATGGATTCAGTGGCATTTATATAGAGCCCCCCCTTCTTCTTCCGAGCCCAGTGGGTATCAAAGGCATGAAGACCAGCCTGAAGCACTGGGTGCTCAAGAAGGTAACCCTCATTAAAAAGCGCCATCATGGAATAGATGAATGGAGGTTGTATGCCTCCCCATCCCCCGTCTGCATCCTGATGTTTGATTACCCAGTCTACACAATATTTTATGGCACATTCCCTAAAAGGCTTTAGGGGAAAGGATGCATACTTGTTTAGGACCTTGTCCATTAACAGGAAGAAACGCTCCCAGCCAAAACCCTTTGCCTTTGATGGCATGGAAAAGTCAAAGGCCTCTCTTCCTCCAGGAAAAAGTTCGTCAAGACGTTTTTCTGGCGGGAGCGGACGACTGGGCCTTCTTGAACACAAAATGGAAAGGGGGACGATGGTCGCCCTTGCCCAGCTTGCAAAATCATAAATGTTTAAAGGCATCCAGCTTGGAAGAAATATTATTTCAGGCGGCAGATTGGCCGTATGCTCCCATGGCCACTCTCCCATCAAGGCCAACCAATATTTTGTAAATACCCTTATGTTTTTGAGCCCACCGTTTTTGAAAATCCACTCCCTTGCCCTTGTTAGTACATCGCTGGCAGGATCAAGGCCTGCGATGCGAAGGGCAGCATAACATTCAACGGTGGTATTAATGTCCCCTGTTGGGGCCTGGTAATAGATTTCCCAGGAACCATCTGCCCTCTGCTCATTCAAGATGGCCTGTACTACCTTTGGCATCTTGGGGTCGTTCTCAAGGCCCATGAAATACATGGCCATTATCCATTCTGCCTCCATGCAGCAGTTTGAATCCACTCCGCCTATCCAAAACCCCTCCTGATCCTGGTTACGCATGGACCAGGAAATGGCCTTTTCTATGGATTCATCTAGTCTGGATAAAATGGTCTGTTTGTCCACTGTATAAGAATCTCTTTTCCCGTCTCGCAGTTTTGAAGGCCGAACCTTATGGCAAAATGAGAATTGCTGAAATTTAGTAGATAACGCTGCTTTTTAAAAGGAAGATATTATACAAACAAGGACTTGTTCAACAAGACACAATCACAAGTAAATAAAAAGGCCCGGAGTCTTACCTCCAGGCCCATGATTATCCGTGCTTTATGGAAAGGATTAGAAGAGCCAGAGAAGTTCTGCAGCAAAGCGCATGGATACGTCGTCGCTCTTCTTTCCTTGTTCAAAGCTCACGTCACGACCATAGGCATTGACAGCCTTGGTAATATCTTTGGCACCACTTCCTGGGAATAGGAAGGCTGCTCCGCCCTTTAGTGTGACGGACTTGAATACCTTGTAGCGAATTTCGTTGTTCCACTCAACACCCATGAAGCTGTCAATGTCAACATTTCCTGCAACGCCCATGTTGCTGAAGTAGTTTTCTACAGCCTCTGTCTCGTTGAACCACATGGCCATAACGTGGGTGATGTATGTCCACTTGCCGTATTGGGCATTGATACCACCACCTATCATGCTGAAACCAGGGTTATCAAGTGCAGCACCACCGTTGATACCACCGCCCCGGACGGAACCGTAGTATGCAGGGAACATGGAGTAGAGTATCTGACCAAAGAATGGATTTCCATCATGAGAAATTGACTGCTCGCTTCCAAACCTTGGAGTGAACCTGGTTATACCAACTGCTGGTGTAAAGCCTTCCAGATCGTCATCGTTTGGATCGTCATCACCGCGCAGGTAGTAACCACCTACATGAACCTCGAATTTTTTGATTCCAACTGTTTCATGGAGATCTACAAGGAGGTCACCAAAGAATGCATAGGAGCTGATGTCATAGTCGATCTCACGATCGTTGTCCATGGTTCCACCAACGTATGCAAATTCTGCCATTGGATGGAATATGCCATAGTCACCCTTGTAGTTCAGGCCACCAAAGAAGCGATCGATATCTATATGATTGCCCTGTTGGTAATTCTGATCGTAGAAGAATACACCCTCCACATATGTATTCTTCTGAAAGGTGTAACCAAGTTTACCCATGTAAAACGTACGATCAGTGCCCTTTTGCTGGGTTGGCGGACCTATCGGATTCACCTTACTCTTAACGGGGTCAATTCCTGCATAACCTGCTTCTTGTTCATCCTTCTTTATGTACCAGGCCTCCCATTTAAATCCCTGATAGCAACCTGTCAGACCTATTCCTGGGTCGTCATCACCATAGATCATACCGCCGAACTTTACATCAGCGCCCTTTACATCCCAGCCTCCATTAACTCTGGAATGAAGAAAAGGTACGTTGAAAGATGCATTTAGACGCTCGATACCAAACTGCTGGCTCTGAAGGCCATAGGCAAAATCCGTACGATCAACTGCTGTCCTATCCAATGTGGTATCGGATTCCAGTGCGAAATACACATCCCAGTCCTGATCATGGGCAAAATTGAAAAAGAGCCTGTTCTCGCCGCGAATATAGCCGTCCTTTAATGCACCACCGGCCTCGTTTAGGTGATCCTTCAAGCTGCTTCCGAGCACTCCGACCTTTCTCATTATCCCAACGGCCTTTTGCTCCTGTTCTTTTGACAGATCACTGGATGTTCCAAAATCTCTACTTATTTCTGTTGTAGGTACCAAACGAACCTGGGCACCCATTCTGACTGTGATGTCTCCCAGGGTCTGAACCTCCACAGTCCCTGGACCAGCCTGAGCAAAACTTGTCATTAGCAGCATGAACACTGCAGAGACAAAAGCTATTGAAATCTTTTTCATAATTTCCCTCCTTAATTTATGAAGCAAAATAAATTAAAACATCCCTATAAAAACCTATCCTCTGTTAAAATCTCTTTTCTTTCCCTATCACCTCCTTATCTATTTTCTTTTTTCCCTAACCCCTCCTGAGGCTTGCAAGATCATGACACCATCTCTTTCATGATCTTTTGCGAATAAGCATTTTGTCTTTTTTCAAAGGCATCTCTGGCAATGGCCATATCCTGAATGAACATCTCAAGCTCTTTTGGCGTAAGGGATTGATGACCGTCACAAAGCGCTCGTTCTGGTTCAGGATGACACTCTACCAATATCATGTTCGCTCCGGCTATCACACCCTGGGCTGCAGCGTTGAAGATGTCCATAAGACCATTGGGAGCCCTGTCTTTTGAGCCAACTGCATGGCTCGGATCAACACAAACAGGAAGTCTTGTCAGACGTTGAATAACCGGCACATGAATAAAGTCTGCAAGGTTCCTGTGAGGGGCACTCATCTGGGATTTTATTCCCCTTAGGCAAAATACAATGTTTCTGTTTCCTTCGCTCGCAATGTACTCACAGGCATTTAGTGATTCCTCAATGGTAAGCCCCATGCCTCGCTTGTAAAGCACTGGAAACTCACTCTGGTTTCCAACGGCCTTAAGCAACTCAAAATTTTGCGCATTTCTTGTGCCAATCTGGAGCATAACACCAGTTGGATGACCAGCATCCTCAAGGGCCTTTGTTATCTCATCTATGTGCCGCTCCTTCAGGACCTCCATGGCAATGACCTTGATGTCATACTTGCCGGCAAGTTCGAACACCCAAGGAAGGCATGCTGCTCCGTGTCCCTGAAAGTCATATGGGCTTGTCCTTGGTTTGTAGGCACCCATGCGACTTGTGGATATTCCAAGGGACTTAAGTACCTTGAACGTCTCTTCCACATACTCTGGTGTGTCCACTGCACACGGTCCTGCAAATATGTGAAGCCCCTCCTGGTCAAACTTTATGCCATTGTAGGTAAATCCCACAGGCACAAAGCTTACGTCATGGCGTCCTATCTGGCGGTATTTGGTAGAAACACGCACCACCCGCTCTATCCCTGGCATGGCTGCCAAGACCTCTTCTGGGACGTTGTGGGTTGGACCAATGAGATGAATTTCCCGAACAGTGCGGGTCTCTCCCTCAAGCTCAACCATGCGTATGTTGAGGCCTGGAAAGTTTTCCAAAAATTCGTGAACCCTTTTGACCTCTGTTCCGTCCTTGTCTATGTCTGCCTTCAAAATCAATATCATTATGTTACACCTTACTCCATTTCCCTTTATTGGGGTTAACCTAAATTATTTAACACCCGCCACTTTGGAGGTCAAGAAAAAGTAAGATTTTCCAAGGCTTACACGACATAAAGATTGGTTTGCACTATTTTCAAGGCAAGCAATTAAGGGAACAATCAAAAATTATTGGGCTACCAAGGCCCTCAGCCACGTAAGCCTCTGAACTCCTTGTATATTTTTGCAGGCACGACTCAAGGCAAAGCCCTGGCCAACTATGTGAACCCGTTCCTCTGCCCTGGTGATGGCCGTATAAAACCACTTGTTGTTAAGCATTATGTAATGGGAGTTTGAAAGGGGTATTGCGACAATGCGATACTGACTACCCTGTGCCTTGTGCACAGTCAGGGCATAGGCAAGCTCTACAATGTCTCCAATGTGGTCAAAATCGTAAGCAACTACGATCCTTTCAGGATAGACCACATAGAACTGCTCCATTTCCTTATCAATCTTTGTAACCAATCCTACATTTCCATTGAATATGCGCCTGGTTTCCTGGCTTTCAAATCTCTTGCCTTGGGTGACAAAGTCTTCCCAGCTCATAACCTCCATGTCCCGATTCTGTAGATGAACCACCTTGTCTCCATCCCTGAAGACAAGTCCCGCCCGGCTCACAGACTCTCCTTTTGTCTTGTTGAGAATGGTCTGAAGCTTGCTGTTTAACACCTCTGTCCCAAGTTGACCGATGCGCATGGGAGTAAGCACCTGGAATTCCCATGCAGGATGGGAGAGCCTTGATGAATATTCCTTCGCAAGAGTTAGTATTCGTTTTTTTATGGCCTCGTTGTTTTCTTCCCTGAACCTCTTTAGCTCTGTTTCACTCTTTTGTTGGCGTTTTAGTGCAAAAATGTTGTGTTTTTCCACCCTTTCAAAGGAAAAATCGTGCCAATCCGGCCTGTCAACCCCATCTGGCACCTTGCCCTCTCTTATCTCATTGGCAAAAAGGGCAAGACGACTGTCTTGCCTCTGCCTGAATATCTTTTTCAGGTGGACGCATGGAAGAAGCCCGGTTTCAAGAAGGTCTGAAAATACATTCCCAGCCCCGATCGGCGGTAGCTGGGCCGGATCTCCAACAAGGATGAAGAGGGTGGATGGCTTAAGGGCCCTTGCAAGCCTGTAAAACAGAGAAAGATTCACCATGGATGCCTCATCCAGAAGCACCACCTTGTAGGGCAAAGGATTGTCAGGGCCATACTCGAAGCTGTTATCTCCCTTGTATTTAAGAAGCGAATGTATGGTCAGCGCCTCATAGCCCGTGGCCTTCCTGACCCTTGCCGATGCCATGCCTGTAAAGGCACAGCAGACCATTTCATCTCGAGCAGCATAATATTTTCCCACAAGATCGAGTATTGCCTTGCAAACCGTTGTCTTGCCGGTACCTGCATAGCCTGCAAGGCCAAAGACAAGCCCCTTTTCCGTTGCTATCTTCCTGATGATATCCTTCTGCTCCTTTGAGAATTCTACCCCCTTTTTCTCTTCATACCTTTTTATGAAATCCTTTGTTTCCTTCTCCGAAAGGGTCTTTCTTCGCTCATTCCTGCTTCTTTCTTCAAAAAAGGCCTTTATCCACTCCTCCATATATCGGTATGAGCTAAGACCTATCCTTTCTCCCTGCCAAAGGGTGAGTTCTTCTGAAAGGATCATCTTTTTGAGAACACCTTCAATGCGGCCCTGATCAATCTCATGCTCATCCGTTGATAGCAGTTCCTTAAGTCTTGCAACAAGATCGTCTTTTAGGAGATAACAGTGTCCATCCTGTTCCGCTGCCTCAACAAGAAGGTGGTTCACAGCCGCCTTTACCCTCCATGGAGAGTCAAACATTATGCCAAGACCAAGGGCTATCTTGTCTGCCGTCTTGAAACCTATTCCCCTTATTTCTGTCAATCTGTATGGATTTTCCTTTATGATTTCAAGGCTGTCATCACCAAAGTAATTGTATATTCGCACAAGAAGGTTTGGGGTTATCTTGGCCCTTCCACCAAGATATGTGGCAAGGGCCCTAAGGGAACGATGCTTCTGCCAGGACTTTTTTATGAGGGCAAGTCTCTTCTCCTTTATTCCCTTTACCTGGAGAAGCTCTTCTGGCCTATTGTCAAGGATATCAATAAGGGCTTCCTCTCCGTACTCGTCAATAAGTTGTTGAGCAAGTTTCTGTCCAAGGCCCTTAACCACCTTGCTTAGGAAAAAAAGAAGCTCGCTTCCAAGAAGCCTGTAGGAATCAAAGTCGAACTGCCGCCCGTACCTGGACATCTGCCATGAGCCAAAAAACTCAAACTCCGCTCCCACCACCGAGGCGTTATTTGCAAGCTCTGCCACATGCCCCTTTACTGTAAACATGGCCCCCCTTTTGGGTTTTATCTTCAAGATGGCAAAGCCAGAGTCTTGGTTTGCATAGGTGACCCGTTCAACCGTGCCACGGACCTTCATGAAACCAGGCTTTTGGCCTTTTTTCTGAGCTTCTGCCACAGTTCTTATCCCTTTTTCCTCGGATCGAAAAAGTCCCTCAGCCCTTCTCCAAGAAGATTGTATCCAAGAACCGTGATGAGAATTGCAAGACCTGGAAAAACAGACAGCCACCAGGCGATCTCCAGGTTATCCTTGCCTTCTGTCAGCATGTTACCCCAACTTGGTGTTGGAGGCTGAACCCCGATGCCAAGAAAGCTCAAGGCACTTTCTGTAAGAATTGCCCCTCCAACCCCCAGAGTGGCAGAGACAAGAATAGGGGCAATGGCATTTGGAAGGATCTCAGAAAAAACTATCTGAAGATCAGAAGCCCCTGAAATTCTCGCAGCCAGAACAAAGTCCCTTTTTTTAAGGCTCAGAAATTCTGCCCTTACAAGTCGTGCAACCCCCATCCAACCAGTCAAGCCGATTACAATCATGATATTCCAGATTGAAGGCTCAAGAAAGGCAATCACGGCCATTATGAGAAAGATTGTTGGAAAGCATAGCATGATATCTACAAAACGCATTATAAGGCTGTCCACCCATTTCCCATAGTAGCCCGCTATAGCGCCAAGGACAGTACCAACAAAAGTTGCAATTCCAACTGCCACAAAGCCTACAAGAAGGGAGATGCGGGAACCATAGATAAGCCTTGAAAGGCAGTCCCTTCCAAGGCCGTCTGTACCAAGAAGGTGGGCACTACACGGTGGCTCGAGGACGTGATAGGTGTCTATCTTTTGAGGGTCGTAAGGGGCTAAGACAGGTGCAAAAATGGCAGTAAAAACAAGTATTCCAACGATTATGAGGCCTGAAAGGGTCAGGGGGTTTCCACAGAGCCTAAAGAAGGTAGAGAAAAATCTTGATCTTTCAGGCCCATCCATCTGTACTGCGCTGTACGCCTCCATATCACTCCTCAGACTGGATTCCTGTCCTTATCCTTGGATCAACCGCTGCATAACCAATATCTGCCAGTAGATTTCCAAGGAGTGTAAGGATTGAAACAATAACCAGATTTCCCATGAGCACCGGATAGTCCCTTGCCATGACAGCCGACCACATGAGCTGGCCAACCCCGGGAATAGCGAAAATGGACTCAAAAATTACACTTCCTCCAATGAGGCCGGGGATTGAAAGACCAAGTATGGTGATAAGTGGTAAAAGTGCGTTTCTAAGGGCATGCCTGTAGATGACAGCACGTTCCGGAAGCCCCTTTGCCCTTGCGGTGGTGATATAATCTTGTCGAAGCACCTCGAGCATGGAGGAGCGGGTATAGCGGGAAAAACCTGCCAAACCGCCAATGGCAGATACGAATACAGGAAGAATAAGATGTCTTGTCCAATCCCAAATCTTCTCCAAAGCGCCCATCTGTTCGTATCCCATGAGGGAATGAAGCCCTGAGACTGGAAGGAGATTTAACTCTATGCCGAAAAAGAGCATGAGCAGAAGGGCCAGCCAGAAGGCTGGAGCAGCATAAGCCAGAAAAACAAGTACCGTGGTCACCTGGTCGAACAGGGAATTTTGCCTGACCGCTGCCTTTACCCCAAGGGGAATGGAAATCACAAGGATTAGGGCCATGGAGAGCACATTTATGAGTATGGTGACAGGTAGGCGCTCCTTTATCTTGTCCCAGACTTTTCTCCGATCAGGGGAGAATGAGCGGCCAAGATCAAGATGCACAAGACCCTTCAGCCATTTTGCATATTGGACGTAAAGGGGCTTGTCCAGTCCATACTGGGCCCTGAGCCTCTGGCGCATCTCTGGCGTCATTTTGGGATTGAAGTTTGCCTGGAGACTCATGGGCTCTCCCGGAGCCAGGTGCATCACAAGAAACGAAATGAGCGTTATGCCAAAGAATGTGGGTACAAGGCCCATGATTCGTTTTAATAGAAACAGAAACAGTCCCATGATCAGGGTAATATATACTTTTGTTCGTTTTTAGGCACCCACCACCTTATGAAATTGTAACTGATTCCAGCCGGTGCCGGTTTTATCCCCCGAAATCGTGCATGGATTATGGGCAGGGACATGGGGACGTAGAGAAACGTGTAGGGTTGGTCTTCAGCGAGTATCTCTTGTATCTTGAAGTAGATCTTCTTGCGCCTTTTCCTGTCAAATGTCCTTCTTCCCATGACAAGCAGCCTGTCCACCTCCTTGTTCTTGTAACCTATGAAATTTAGCTGCTTTGGCCCTGTCTTGGATGAGTGCCAGATGTCATATATGTCTGGATCCTGCCCCAAGGTCCAGCCAAGGATTACCGCCTCGAACCGTCTTTTGTCTATAAAGTCGTTGATAAAGGCCGTCCATTCAAGCTGCCTAATCTTCATCTCAATTCCCACCTGTTTCAACCTGTACTGGATGATCTGTGCGGTCTTGTCCCTGAGGGAATTGCCCTGATTGGTAAGCACGGTGAATGAAAAGGGCCTGCCATCCTTGTCAAGGATGCCGTCGCCGTCTGTATCCTTCCAGCCACACTGGGCAAGGAGGGCCTTTGCCTTTTGAGGGTCGTAGGGGTAACGTCTTACGTTTGGGTTGTAGAACCAGGCATCTGGCTTGTACGGACCTGTGGCAACCACTCCAAGGCCAAGCAGAACCCCCCTTATGATCTCCTCCTTGTCTATGGCATAGGAGATTGCCTGGCGCACCCTTTTGTCTTTGAAGAGTGGATGTCGAAGATTGTAGCCAAGATACGTGTATGAAAAGGACAGATACTTGTATTTTCGAAAATTTTTCCTGAAAAAGGGTGTATCTGTTTGCCTCTTGTACTGAACTGGGGAAAGCCCCATCCAGTCAAGCCCTCCTGCCTTAAGCTCCATGAACATGGTTGCAGGGTCAGGGATTATCCTCATTATGTATCTATCAAGATAAGGCCTTCCGTCAAAGTAATCAGGATTTGCATCAAGCTCTATGCGTTCCTGGGTCTTCCAAAGGCGAAACTTGTATGGCCCAAGCCCTACTGGATGTCGCGCAAGGGGCGATTTGGTGATATCCTTGCCCTTTAGCAGGTGTTCTGGCAAGACCACGATGTCGCCCCATGAGCTTAAAGCAGGAGCAAAAGGTTCCTTGTAGATGACCCGGAAGGTGTAAGGGTCAGGGGCCTGCGCCTTTTCAACCTCCATAAAATCCCCCGCGTAGGCAGTAGGCGTCTTTGGATTCGTTATGGTCTTAAAGCCAAAGAGCACATCCTTTGAGGTAAACTCCACACCGTCTTGCCACCTTACGCCCTTTCTCAGATGGAAGATAATCTCCTTGCCACCCTGTTTTATCTCCCATGACTTTGCCAGATCTCCCACAAGATTAAGATCCTTGTCATATTTTACTAAGCCGTTGTAGATAAGCCCGGCAATCTCATGGGATGTGGCATCTGTGGCAAGCATGGGTATTAAAGTGGAGGCATCCCCAATTGAGCCAACCACTATAGCATCTCCGTAAGCCGGCATCTGCCGGGAAGGGGCTTTCCCAAAAGCCTTTGTGCATACCAGCAAAGAGACAAACAAAAAGGCCACTGACAAAAAAGACCTTTGATGGATCCTAAGCATTTGATTTTGCAGCCCTAAGAGATTCCACACAGGAATAGGGAATTACCAGATTGCCCTTGCCTCTGCCAAGTTTGATGTAGGGCTTTGCCTTGCCATGGTAGTCGCTACCGCCTGTAACCACCAGTCCATACTTTTTGGCAAGAGAAATGCAAAGGGAGGTAAAGGCATCGTCATGCTCGCTGTAATAACATTCAAGCCCCATGAGCCCTTCATCTGTCAAAGAGGCAACCGTCTCATCCAATTCCTCACGGGTTTCTGAAAGGAGGGAGAAAGGATGTGCAAGGACCGGCACCCCTTTTGCCCCCCGTATGACCTGGATCGCCTCTTTAGGAGAAAGGATGGATTTTGGGGCATACGCCTTTGCGCCCCTTTTCAAATATTTTTCAAAGGCATCACTGACAGATCTCACATAGCCCTTCTCTACCATGGCCCTTGCAATGTGAGGCCTTCCTATCTGGCCTCCCTTTGATATTTCCTTTAGTTCATCCATGGAAATTTCAAGGCCAAGGTCGGCAAGAAGCGCAAGAATTTTCGGATTTCGCTCTGCTCTTGCCTTTTGGACCCGAGTCAATACCTGTCTGAATCGCTCGTCTTCCTGGTCCATAAGATAGCCAAGAATGTGCATGTTTCCCTTATGGAAATTGACACTTAACTCAACCCCTGGAACGAACTCGATACCGAAACGCTTCGAAGCCATTTCGGCCTCCGACAGGCCAGCAGTGGTATCATGATCAGTAACTGCAATGGCGGAAAGACCTGCTTCAAGGGCCTTTTCAACAAGCTTAGACGGACTGTCTGATCCGTCTGAGGCAGTGGTGTGGGTATGAAGGTCACATGTTTTCATTTATTTCCTAAGGCTTTCTGATTATCTCGATCTTTGCCTTCTCCCTCTGATGCTTTAGCCAGGAGGAAAAGGCGGTTTCCATCTTGTTGGCCCTGATCTGTGCCTTTATGTCCTTTTTTTCGTCGTTGAATTTTGCAAGGTCGTTCATCTCCTTAAAGGCCTTAAGGTGGATCACATAAAAGGTGGGGCCGCTTTCGATGATTCCATCAGGGAAGGGCTTTTTCATGGTAAGTCCAAGGGCTGCCTGAACCGCTGGCCCTGGCAATTTCCCTCCTGCTGAAGGATCTGTACGCTTAAAAAGACCAGTATTTTCCACCTTGAGTCCGTATTTCTTGGCAGCTTCAGTCATGCCCTTTGTTTTTGCAAACTTGAGAATATCTACTGCCTTTTTCCTGCAAAGCTCCTTAGACTTCTCATTCGTGTACGCCCTGTCCACCTTTTCCCTCACCGCTTCAAACTTTGGTATATAAGGGGGCTTTTTCTCAACAAGCTCTGCTATCATTACCCCTTGAGGCACTTCAAGAAGTGAGCTCAACTCGCCCTTATCAAGGGAGAAGACCATGTCAAGAACACTTGGATTGTAGCCGAGGACAGGAGCTGGATTTTTTCGTGAAAAGAAACCTGTCTCTTTCAATGTCATGTTTGCAGAACTTGCGTATGATTCAAGGCTTCCAAGTTCTATTATCGTGTCATATGCCTTGTTGGCTGCATCCCAAACAAGCTTCTTCACCTTTTTGGCCTTCAGTTTTTTTGCAATCAGAGAGCGGACCTCTTTCAAGGGTTTTGTCCTCTCCTTGCGAATATCTTCAAGTTTTATCAGATGCCAGCCAAAGCGTGTTTTTACAGGCTCACTGATCTGCCCTTTCTTCATTGAAAAAACCTTGTCTTCAAAGGGCTTTACCATCATTCCCTTGCTGAAAAAGCCAAGGTCTCCGCCCTTTTTCCCAGATGCCTTATCGTCTGAATACTTTTTTGCAAGTTCTGCAAAGGATTCTCCCTTTTCGATACGCTTTTTTATCTCAAGGAGTTCCTTCTTTTTCTTTTCTATGACCGTTGCGTTGGCCCCTTCTGGCACCCTTAAGAGGATGTGCCTTGCGCGTCTTTGTTCTGGAACATGAAACTCGTCCTGGTGCTCATCATAGTAGGCCTTTATTTCCTGGTCTGTAACGTTCGCCGATTTTTCAAACTGTTTCTTTGAAAAAAGCAGATACTTGAGCTTTAACTGGGGATCGGTGCGAAACTTTTCCTTATTACTTTGATACCACTTTTTAAGCCCTTCGTCCGTGGCATTTACTTCAGATACGCAGTCTGAACTGTTTACCTTCACAAATTCAACGTCAATTTCTGAATTTTTATATTTGAAAAAGGACAGTGCCTCTGAATCCGGGCAATGAAGGCCAGAGGCCATTACAGTCTGGAGTTTCCTCGTTATCATTTCCTGGCGCAACTGATGCTCAAAGTCTGCTGGCCTGAGCCCTGCGTTTCTTAGGGCCATCTGGTAAAGACGAGGTTGGAACATGCCGTTTTGTTTAAAAGCAGGTATGTTAAGGATAACGTGTTGGATCTCCTTGTCTGTAACCATGAGTCCAAGACGTTTGGCCTTCTGCCTTATGAGGGTCTCATCAATGAGCTGATTAAGTACCTGCTGTTTTACGTTCAACTGCTTGAAAAGGGCATCTGGGATGGTGCCTCCATACATTCGCCTAAGCCGCTCAACAGTGAAATTGTAGGCCTTTTGGTACTCCTCTACCAGTATCTTTTCCCCATTCACCTTTGCCATGACATCAAGTCTTTGGGATCTGAAGGTTCCAACACCCCAAAAGATGAAGACTACTACAATGGCGCCAAGTATGAATTTCATAAGCCACGAGGCGGCATTCTTTCTTATGATCTCAAGCATTTTATTGACTCATCTCCTCTCTTTGTTTTTTACACTTAAGGAAACAGTAGGATGCCTTTTGGAGGCCACTATGTCAAGAAAGTCCTTTATACATCCAAGCTAAAACATAAGCCCCTGGATCTGTCTGTCATCAGGTATGTCTTGAACCTGCACCTTTTTGCAAATTGTGCCATCTTTGTAACGCGCTTCAATCTCCACTGGCAGTTGCGACACCTTGGCGTATCTTGCACAGATACGGGCAGAATAGACAAGGTCACCTCCTTTTTTGTACCGTCTAAGTATGCACAGTGGCCCAGGGCACGTCCTTGCCTTTAACAGTATATCACCATCTTTTAAAAGGGTTTCCATAGCCTCATTTTCCGCCTTATTTCTTCCAACGACAAGCCAGGAGCCTCCAGGCATAAGAAAATGGCGACCAGTCTGGGCAAGTATGCAGTCTGCTGCGTCAAAATCTGGCCACAGGGAAAATATCTTTCTAAACCTTTTTGAAAGGATAGGATCTGCAAGCACACAGCCACCTGCAGGGGCAGGATAGTCAGTGATGCCAAAATGCCTTGATAGGCGAATCTGCTCCTTTCTGGACCTTCCTGTTATTGCAAGGAGCCTTGATCTATCCACAACACCGGCGATTTCAGGTTTCGTCTCCTTAAGGAGCTTGGCGCTGAGGGGGCGCAGGAGGATACCGTCGGCCCCACTGTCTCTTTCTATTATCCTAAGGGTGTCCCTGCGCTGTGACATGGGCCTTTGGCCAAGGACCTCACCAGTGGCAACAAAGGAGGCACCAAATTCATCAAGAAGGCTAACGGCCTTTTTAACCATGAGAATCTTGCAATCGACACACGGATTCGCATATCGCCCGTAACCATGCTTTGGTGCCACCACCATCTTTAGGTATTCTGGGGTGATATCTACGACCTCTACAGGGATTCCATATTTTTGGAAGATTTTTTCCTTATAGGAGCGTTGTCTTTGGTCATCTATGAGATCATAAGAAAAAAAGGGGGATATGAACTTTAGCCCCCTTACAACTATTCCCTGTTCCTGAAGGACCTTGCAGGCAAGGATACTATCAAGCCCCCCTGAGAATAGGACCAAGCAACTCCTTGGCATACTCCTTCGCCTTTCTTCCTTCTCCACCTAACATCCTCGCTATCTCTTCTATCCGTTTCCTACCATCAACTTGCTCTACAAGGGAAAACGTGGTTTTGGCACCCTGATGCTTTCGAACCACGAAATGTCTGTCTGCCAAGGCCGCTATCTGGGGGAAATGGGTGATTGCAATGACCTGGGCAGACCTTGAAAGCCTTTTTAGCTTTTGTCCAACCCTTTCAGCAACCTCTCCGCCAATACCGGAATCTATTTCGTCAAAAACCATGAGCTCGCTCTGTTGCACCTCGCCCATTACCACCTTGAGTGCAAGCAGTATGCGTGAAAGCTCTCCCCCAGATGCAACATCAGAAAGGGGCCTAAGTTCATGACCGGGATTTGCAGAAAACAAAAAGGTTACCTTATCCATGCCGTAGGAACCAACATCGGTCATGGTGGGTTTTGTAGGGGTTTCCACTTGAACCTCAAAAAGGGCCTTTTCAAGATTCAGTTCAAAAAGTTGTTGCTGGACTGCATCCTGAAAGGTTTTTGCCGCCGCTTTTCTCATATCGCTTATCTTCTGTG
>JALSQG010000016.1 GCA_026985565.1 Deltaproteobacteria bacterium | reverse complement strand
GCCTGACTGAGCCCCTTAACCACATCTTTCACCCCGCCAGCCCCAGCAATGGATGCATATTCCCTGGAAAGTAATGCCACACTGTCTATTTCCATTTAAAGGCCACCTTTATCTCAACAGCAGTAGTAACACATACTGTCTTAACATGTTGGAAAGAACGTCTCAATCAATAGAATTCAAACTATTAAGTTCGCCACGGAGACATTGATATCCATTCTTCCAGGATGAGGCCAAATTTATAAAAAATCATGAGATAGAAAAACCTCGTAAACAAGGGTCCTTAGAAAAAATGTGTTTCTTGGCCCTTATGCGGTCCGATATTGGTGAAACTATCTTAACATATCTGTATTATGCTTATACTAACGAACTATCCTGCTTTAACTCATACGAGAAAGGAAAGGCTGTTATTATCAAACTGGAGAACAGGATCTGGCTAGAATAAGCGTACTCATTAAGAGAATAAGGCAACGGGACCTTCTTTTTAAAGGCCATAAGAAGATGTTCTTTAGGCCTTCACCCGCTCTCATAGAGACTATAAGCGAACTCATGGCCCCTTTAGTGCCAGAAAAGATTGAAGGGATGGATATCCTTATCAAACCCAATTTGCTAAAGGCAAAGGAGCCTCTTTGTACCACAAGTGCTCCCGTAATAATAGCCACTGCCATGGTTCTTAAAGAAAAAGGGGCAAGTGTCACTGTGGCAGACTCTCCTGCCTTTGGAAGTGCTCTTCAGGTCCTAAGGTATATGGGAGTCTACGACATTCTAAAAAGTATGGATGTAAAAATGGCCGACCTTTCAGATCCTGTGAAGAAATGCCTCCCCTGCGGCTTAAAGATAAGCATATCGAAGATGGCACTTGATGCTGATCTTATGGTTAACCTTCCACGGCTAAAGGCCCATTGCCAGACAGGAGTAACTGGTGCAGTAAAAAACCTGTATGGAACAGTTCCAGGCTTTAGAAAGGCGCTTTATCATATGATACGAGGAAGGGACGTGCCTCTGTTTTCAAGGATGATTATAGAGATCGGCATGCTTTTACCAAAACAGATAACAATCATGGATTGCTCAACTGTCATGCACGAAACAGGGCCGACTGGAGGAAAACCGCTATGGCTTGGAATCATTGCATCATCCAGTTCTGCCCATGCAACAGATACTGCAATCTATAAGATGATTAATGCCTCACCAGAATCGATACCCATATGGAAGGAGGCAAGAAAAATGGGAATAACTCACGCCTTTTGTGAAAATATAGATTATCCCCTTCTTAGTCCGAATGATGTCACTGAAGGAAGAGATTTTAAACTACCTGAAAGGCTAGACCCTATAACCTTTAACCCCATAAGGTTCGTAAGGGGACGCATAAAATCTGCCTTGAGGAAGATAGCCTGGTAGCCCTATAAAAAAATTCGACTCTATAAGCCATGGTAATAATTCATTTTTCCTTAATCTGAAAAGGTGACATTTTTTGACACATATACTGTCAATTTTAAATTTATTAAAAACTGTAACAAACTTAATATAATTTAGATAATTTTGGTCTTTAAAAGATATAAAGTTAAACTTTTCTCAATAACAAGCTTAACTAATATTGTTGACAAACACCAAATAATGAATTAATGTTTTAAAATTATATGAAACATCGGATATGGTTTACCCCTGCTGGTCCCTCTGTACCATCTCCAACAAAGACGACCAACATACCCACCTCCATCCTTCTTAAACCAGCAGGGGTTTTTTTATTTCAGAAAAAGGAGTCTTGTAATGGTTAGGGAAGTTCCTTCATTTTTACTCCTGTTTTTCTTGATATTCCCCCTTTTTTCCCCTGTAAGTGCTGACCAAATCAAACAAAAAAATAATCCTGACGAAATGAGCCAACAGACAGGATTCGCCCTTACCTTGACCTTGTATCAAAATGGGGCCCTATTTCATCACATTGGCTCCTTCTCTTTCAAACAAGGCTACAACTTAGTTTCTTTTAATGATGTTTGCCCAGAGTTGATTCCTGGCTCCATCTTTGTGGAAAGTAAGGATGCAAGGATCATATCTTATTCCTACAAGAAAAAATCCCTTACTGTCTCAAGGCTCCTGAAGGCCTTTTTGAATAAGGATGTATTTGTGAAGCCACAGGGTAAGTGTTGTGCAAAAGGAAGTTTTGAGACTGTCAAGCTTGTTGCATACCAGGGTGATAATGCCTTGGTAATGAAAGATAACAAGATACTTCAGGTGGATTCTTCCAGGATCGTTTTTCCATATCTTCCTTCAGGCCTTAAAACGCCTGCTAAAATTGACATACAGCTCGATGCACAAAAGGGGGATTCTTCCTTGGGGCTCCTTTATCTTTCCAACAAGCTTCGCTGGAAGGCAGACTATACAGGCATGCTTTCACGGGATGAAAGATCTATAAAAGTAGAATCCTTTGCCCTGCTCAAAAACGATTCCACCGCTTCCATTAAAAATGCAAGATTAAGATTGGTTGCTGGAGACGTAAATCTTTATCAGAGATCCAATTTTCCAGAAACCCGTCTTTACAGGGCAAAGGCATTGTCCATTGCCGAAAGGCCAAAAAGACAGGAACTTTTTGAATACCATCTCTATGACATGCCTGAAAGGGTCAGCCTTCTTCCTGGCCAAAGGAAACATGTCCTTCTTTTTGATGCAGAAGTGTTTCCATGTACAAAACGTCTGGTTCTAAGCTCTAACAGATACGTCTACTACAGGAGTGAAAATAGGGACATGAACAGGCTTCATCCAACTGTTCTCCTTGAGATTGAAACCTCCAAGAAAGAGAAAAAGGAGCCTTTCCCTGCAGGGATGTTCAGGGTTTACAAAAAGGATGCAGGCAACCAATCAATTTTTGTAGGTGAATACCAGATACCGTCCGTGGCCTCGGGCAACAAAATAGTGCTCGCCCTTGGAAAGGCCTTTGATATAACTGCCAGTAGGAGACAGACTGCATTTAAAAGATTAAAAAATGTTGGGCAAAACAATTACATTTATGAAAGCAGTTATGAAATCAGGGTTCACAACTCAAAGTCAAAGGTACAACAGGTTCTCGTAAGGGAAGAAATACCTGGGGATTGGAAGGTCATAGACGAAAACGTGCCACACCAAAAGGAGGATGCAAGACATTGCTCTTGGCTTTTGGAGGTGCCTGCTGAATCAACAAAAATATTAAGGTATAGTGTAAAGGTTATGGACTAATCGTGATGGTGGCCCTCTTTTTCCTCCTCTTCCTTTTTGGCTAACTGTGAAAGGTGTGCAAGTTTCTTATCAACCATGTGGTAAAGGGTGCCCTCTGGGTATCTTCCCTTCTCGTCTGCCACACCAGCCTTCATGCCAGTAAGAAGTTCAACGCCTTCATCCACGTTTTCAACGGACCAGACGTGAAATTTGCCCTCCTTAACGGCGTCCACTACATCCTGTCTCAAGTTGAGATCATGCCGGTTGGCCTTTGGAATAATGACTCCCTGTTTGCCAGTAAGGCCACGGGCCTTGCAAAGATCGAAAAAGCCTTCGATCTTTTGGGTTACACCGCCAACTGGAAGTATTTCTCCCTTTTGGCTCACTGCTCCGGTACAGGCCACGTCCTGCCTGAGTGGGACTTCTGAAAGCGCAGAAAGAAGTGCAAATAGCTCAGCACCTGATGCTGAATCGCCATCAACCATGCCGTAGCTTTGCTCGAAACAGATGGTTGCAGTCAGACTTAGGGGCTTTTCCTGGGCAAACTTCTGCCTCAGATAGCCTGCAAGTATCATAACACCTTTGGTGTGAATCTTTCCGCTAAGCTCTGCCTCCCGTTCGATATTCACTATGCCGTCCTTACCAAGACAGATGTTTACAGTGATGCGGGAAGGCTTTCCAAACGTGTAATCTCCAAGGTCATAAACAGCCAGGCCATTTATCTGCCCCACTGCAAGGCCATCTGTAGCAACCTTGATGATATCTTTTTCAAGCATCTCCTGGAGGTGTTCCTGATAAAGACTCGAACGATACCTTTTTTCATCAATTGCCCTTTGGACATGCTCCCTGGCTATGTGGCTGCTGCCTGCCTGCTCCGCCCAGAAATTGGCCTCTATTGCCACATCCTCCAACTCCGTAACCTTCAGGGTCAACTTGTCCTGGGATTCGGCAAGTTCTGAGGCGTATTCGATAAAACGGGCAACACCGCTCTTATCAAGGTCCTTTAGACCATTCTTGTTCCTTATGGTGGAAAGGACCTGAAACAGCTGATGCTGACGATCCTCTGTATTATCCGTTCTGGTATCAAGATGAGACTTTATCTTGAAAAGCTCCCGGAAATCCTCGTCCAAACTGTAAAGGAGCTGATAGAGATAGGGCTCACCCATAAGAATGATCTTTACATGTAGCTCTATTGGCTCTGGCTTTAGAGTCTTTGTGGTGAAAAGGCCATACTGTTCACCAGGGTCCTCTATTTCAAGCCTGCCGGTTCGAAGGGCCCTTTTTAAGGCCTCGTAAGAAAAGGGCCTTTTAAGAAGATCCATGACCTTTAGCACAAGAAAACCCCCGTTTGCCTTATGGAGGGCACCGGCCTTTATCATGGTAAAGTCTGTAAAAAGGGCACCAAACTGGGCCTGCCTTTCTATGACGCCAAAAAGATTCGGATAGCTTGGATTTGCCTCAAAAATAAAGGGCCTTCCCTTTGTTTCAGAGTGGTCAACAAGGACGTTGATGTCATACCTTGAAAAGCTGGGCCCCATTCCCGGCAGAGGAAAGGGTATGCCTGGAGGAGGCACGTTTTTCGAAGGAAGAAAATCCTGAAAATGGATAACCACGTCCTCAAGCACTTGGTCAAGATATATAGAAAGTTTCTCATAGCTGGAATATTTTTCCTTTAGAGGATCAATCAGTATCTGGGCAGTCTGTCTTGCCACCTGCCGGTCAAGATCCTTTAGCTTTTGTCGCACCTCCTGCTCGAGCTGATGAACCTGGCGCATGGCAGCACCCATCTGTCTATGAAGCTCCTCGCTTCTTTTCTTTAGATCGTCCTGTTCCTCCTGACTCATCTTGGAGATCTCTTCAGGGCTTAACGGGCTTCCATCTTCCTTTGCTGGTATCACCATCATCCCAGTTGGGTCTGCCTGGAGGATAAACCCCTTTTCCCTTACCTTCTTTTCAAGCTCTTCAAAGACCTCTGTCCTTTTCTTGTTAAACTCCCGTATCACCTCCTCTTTTCTCACAAGATATGTCTCACCCTCAAAGCTCTTTGGCATGTGGAGCCTTAGATTGTCTACAAGCTCTGCCATATCCTTTTTAAGCTGCATGCCGTTGCCAGGCTCAAGCATGATAGCAATGGGTACGTCAGGGTCCTGAAAATTATGGATGTAACAAATGTCTTTTGGGCGATGGCCATCGTCCTGAGCAAGCCTTTTAAGCTTTGAGATGGTAAGATCAAGGGCACCTGCCTCCTGAAGACCTGCCACAAAGACATTGAAACCAGTGCCTTTTATCTCAAGACCCACATCAAGGGCGCGTTCTGCACGCTCCTGTCCGTAAACGGTAGGTCCCTCCTTTTCAAACTGGCTCAAAAAATCAAATCCAAGAGTATCCGGATCTATTGTAAGACGAAGCGCTTCTGGTGGTAACTTTTCCATCCTCTCACCCCTGCCTCTTCAAACCAAGATGTTCATATGCCTTATCGGTTGCCAACCTGCCCCGTGGGGTCCTCTGTAAAAAACCTTCCTGAACCAAAAAGGGCTCGTAAACCTCTTCTAAGGTGCCACTTTCTTCTCCAACTGATACAGCAATGGTATCAAGTCCAACAGGCCCCCCTTGAAACCTCTTGATTATAATGGAAAGAATTTGCCTATCCATACGATCAAGCCCTTTTTCATCCACATCGAGCATGGAAAGGGCCTTGTCCGCAACCTTCCTTGTAATTACTCCCTGGGCCTTAACCTCTGCAAAGTCCCTGACCCTTCTGAGCAATCTATTTGCTATCCTTGGCGTTCCCCTGGACCTTCTGGCAATCTCCCTGGCCCCGTCCCTGTCTATTGCAATTCCAAGAACCGCAGCAGAACGAATAACTATCTCCTGCAGATGATCCACGCCATAAAAATCCACCCTCAATAAAACGCCAAACCTGTCCCTAAGGGGAGGAGACAAAAGACCAGCCCTGGTGGTAGCACCTACCATTGTGAACCTTGGAAGATCAATCTTTATAGTCCTTGCGCTCGGCCCCTGGCCTATAATGAGATCGAGCTGGAAGTCCTCCATGGCAGGATAGAGGATCTCCTCGACAGAAGGACTGAGTCTGTGGATTTCGTCAATGAAGAGCACCTCGCCTGGCTGAAGATTGGTGAGAATGGCTGCGAGATCTCCTGGCCTTTCAATGACAGGCCCAGAGGTGCATCGTATGCCAACACCGAGCTCCCTTGCAATAATATGGGCAAGGGTGGTCTTACCAAGGCCAGGATGTCCATGAAGAAGACAATGATCAAGGGGTTCGCCTCTTCTTCTTGCCGCCTCTATGAAAAGAGATAGGCCTTTTTTTAGCTCCTCCTGGCCTACATACTCAGAAAGGTTTTTGGGCCGAAGGGTTGGCTCAGAAACGAGATCCTCCTTCTGACAGGAAGGCGAAAGGGTTGATTGGTCATATTCATGGACGCCCGGTTGATTCAGCTTTTCAAATTCCATTTTTCTATCGCACCTTAGAAAGAAGCTGTAAAGATTTCTTTATAAGATCATCCAAGCCATCCGCCCCTTTCTTTGCCAGGATCTCAGAGGCTGCCTTTTTTGCCTCATTTGGCCTGTAGCCAAGATTGACCAGAGCAGAGACGGCATCATCCATAAATGGCATGCTTGTTCCAGTTAAGACGTCATCTTCCCCAGTCTTTTTAACCCCACCGGACATGGAAAGGATCTTTGATGCCTTCTCCTTTAGATCCACACAGATTCTTGCTGCAGTCTTTTTCCCAACCCCATGCACAGATCTGAGCCGGGTCGAGTTTCCTGCTGCAATGTCCGAAAGAAGTTCATCAGGAGGTATAACAGAAAGCACATTGAGGGCAAGTTTTGGCCCGACTCCAGAAACCTCTATCAAGGTGGAAAATACCTTTAGCTCCCTTTTTTTCAAAAATCCGTACAAATTCAACTGATCGTCACGAATGATGAGCCTTGTATAGACCTTTAACGTATTACCCGGCCCTGGCAACCTTGAAAGCATTGATGATGGCATCTCGACCAAATATCCGATGCCCCCAACATCAAGGACCACGCTGCCATCATCAATATCAATAACCGTGCCTTTTAGATAACCAATCACTGATTTTCACCAAACCACAGAAACAAAAATCCAATCAATCATGGCAACTCAAGCTCAATAAGGCTATTCAATCTTGACGATTGAATATGACAAAGGGCAACTGCCAAGGCGTCTGCTGCATCCTTTGGCAGATGAGTTTTGATCCCAAGTATAAGCCCAACCATCTGTTGAACCTGGTGTTTGTCTGCCCTTCCATATCCGACAACTGCCCTTTTTACTTCAAGTGCAGAATATTCATAAATTTCAAGGCCACTATTGATGGCAGCCATCAAAAGGGCAGCTCTTGCATGGCCAAGCTTAAGTGCTGCCCCTGGATTTTTGGCAACAAAGACCTGCTCAAAGGCTGCACAGTACGGCCTGTATTTTTCAATGACAATATCAAGACTGTCATAAAGGTGCTTCAGCCTTTCTGGAAAGGACCTTTTGGTATTTGTCCTTATGACACCAGCACCAAGAACAGAGACAGTGTTTGAAGAATGAGCATCAATGATGCCATATCCAGTGGCCACTGAGCCAGGATCTATTCCAAGCACAGGCCCCTTCATCTGCCTCAGGCCACTTTCTCAAGTATATCATCTGGGATGTCAAAGTTGGCATAGACGTTCTGAACGTCATCGTTTTCCTCAAGTGCGTTCATTAGGGCAATAAGCTGCTGTGCCTTCTTTTCCTCCTCCACCTTTACGATATTTGATGGCACCATGGTCACCTTGGCAGAAAGTATCTCTATTCCAGCATCCTCAAGTGCCTTTTTCACCTTGGGAAGCTCTTCTGCAGATGTCTCTATTTCCCACTCGTTACCCTCATCCTTGATATCTTCTGCCTCTGCCTCAAGGGCAGCATCCATCAATGTATCCTCATCCACCTTATCCTTTTCAACCACTATGAGCCCTTTTTTCTCAAAGATCCAGGCAACGCTCCCAGGCTCGCCAAGGTTTCCACCCCTTTTTGAAAATATGTGCCTTACCTCTGCAACTGTACGCTGGCGATTGTCCGTTATTGCCTCAACAAGAACCGCAACTCCCCCCGGGCCATAACCTTCATAGGTGACCTCCTCATAGGCAACACCCTCAAGCTCTCCAGTTCCCTTTTTTATGGCCCGTTCGATGTTGTTCTTTGGCATATTTGCAGCCTTTGCTGCATCTATTGCAGCCCTGAGCCTTGGGTTGGCTGCCGGATCCCCACCGCCAAGCCTTGCGGCAACGGTGATCTCTTTTATAAGCTTGGTAAATATCTTTCCTCTTTTGGCATCCTGTGCAGCCTTCTTGTGTTTGATGGTGCTCCACTTGGAATGTCCAGACATGGATATCCTCCGCTTCGAATTTTCTTCCGTTTATACGTGTAAGGTACACAAGATAAGGGAATTTTTAAAGCATCAAGCTAAAAATGCACCACTAATCAGAATCTCTTAACCCTATCGTAGAAGGCCTGAAGGTCCGTATTTATAAACCTTTCCACCTTTGATAGCTGTCTTTTGTGCCTGACCCATATCTGGTGACGCGCTTCTTTTTTTAGAAGCCCCACCACCTTGGACCTGACCCGCTCCCAAAGGTCTCTATCATAGGCAGATTCCAGTTTCACCAACTCATCAGGTGCACTTACGAACCTGTTTTCAAGTCTTGGAAAGGTAACTTTTTGGAAATATAAAGAACCAGCACCAATTGTTAGAAGAAGCCAGATTACAGGCCAGAAAAAAGTGTCTACAGACAGATTGCCACTAACCAGATGGGCGAGAAAGGGTTTTTCCGGATAGCCTGAGACAAGATGCATTATGAGATCCCCAAGAAGAAATGAAAAGGCCCCTGTAACCGCCAGGGATTTAAAAAAACCCTTAAGTCTCTTTACAAAGTGTTCTTTAAAGCCCTCCATGGCCCTTATCACTAACACAAGCTGCCTTGAAACCCTATCCACCTCCTGTAACATGTGAAAAAGCCTCATGCGGGGGGCACTAAGCAGTGCCTTTTTGAGCTCTTCCCTCTCCTTCTCCCACACCTGGAACTCAGGAGGGATCTCCCGACCAGGTATTTGGGCGTAGGTGAGATATATCCTTGGAATATCCTTTCTTCCAGTCATTTGAGACAGATTCCAGCAAAGGGTCCCGTAGGCCCTCACTAGATCCTCCAGATTCTCGCATTCATCTATCCTATTAAGCACAAAGACAACCCTGTCTTCCCCTGCAGAAACCGGAAGCGTCATTCTTAGCACCTTGTATGTCTCTTTGATGGTGCCTGCCTTATGAGGATCGAACATAAGAACTATAAGATCTGAAAGTTTTGCAAGCTCACCAACAACACCGAGAAAGTCATAGCCCCTGTCTTGTTCGGTAACAGAGTCAAGCATGCCAGGCGTATCTATTATGGCAATATCTTTTAACTTCTCACTTTCTATCCTTTTCATTACAAGGTGTGATAGAAACTTTTCACCAAACTTCCTAAGCCCCGCAAAAGGCAATCTGGCATCAGAAACTACGGTGTTACCAGTTATGTCACCAGGGCCTTCTCCTTCCTCCGGGGCAGTCAGTATGGTGAAACAATCATCTGTGGGTGCCTGACCCGTTCGTTGTATATCCTTGCCTATGAATTCATTTATAAACGTGGACTTTCCAGAAGAGTAATTGCCGATTATAAGGACAAGTGGCTTCCATTTTAAGGGTGTTAGCAATTCCTGCAGGTTAAAACCGTAACATTCCAACACCCCTTTAAGTCGCTTTGGTAATATCTTTTCTATTTCTGCCTTAAGCTCAATGGCATCTTTCATGTCTGATGACTCCCCTGTTGGCGCTTAACTGGCCTTTTATCACGAACAGCGCCCTTGATGCAATGAGGATTGTCCATTCAGGAAATGTCTCCAAGTCCGTCTACATCTATTTCTTTTCGAAGACCTTTTTTGATTGCAGTTGTGGCCAACTCATCCACCATTTCGTTTTCTTCGTGGCCACTATGACCCTTAACCCATCTCCAATGAATTGTGTGTCTGCGGGAAAGCTCGTCAAGCCGCCTCCAAAGATCCACATTTTTTACCGGTTTGCCAGCGGCAGTCTTCCAGCCCCTTTTCTTCCAATTCTTAATCCAGTTGGTAATGCCGTCTCTGAGATAAGAGGAATCTGTGGTCAGAACCACCTTACACGGTCTCTTTAGGGCCTCAAGGGCCCTTATTGCTGCAAGAAGCTCCATTCTGTTGTTGGTGGTATGAGGTGAAAATCCCTGAAGCTTCTTTTCGTGCTTTCCATACCTCAATAATGCCCCCCAACCCCCTGGGCCAGGATTGCCAGAGCATGCACCGTCTGTAAAGATCTCCACCACCTTGGCTGATGAATTGTCCCCTTTAGTCACGCTAATCCATGGCCCCTTACTTCAACTTTTTGACAGACCAGGTCTTGCCGGTCCCTATCTTAAAAGGCAGGAATATAATTATCTTTATTTTGTCTCCCCTGCCTTCAATGCGAAGCTCCCCTCCATGATCCCTTAGTATCTGTCTGACAGTTGAAAGGCCAAGCCCTCTACCTGACCGTCTGAGTGAATCATGCTTTTGGTCGGCTACTGTTTTCTGCTGACAGGTTTCCAAATCAAGGGAGCATATCATTACAGTTGCGCCAAACTTTTCTCTTTTAACGAGAATCCATATTTTCTTTGAATGCTTCGAACGGTCCATGATTAGTTTAAGGCACTCAATAAGAGAAAATCGTATAAGATCAGCATCAATACTGACAAAGATGGGGCCCTTCTCAACCCTCACCTCTATGTCAAGCCCTCTGCTTTTCGCCTCTGATGATGCCGACTCAACTATCTCGTTTATAAGGTCGTTAAGCTCTTTTTTTTCAATCTTGGAAGGCTCTTTCCCTTTTATTAACTCAAATTCCCTAACTATATTTTCAAGGCTTTCTATCTGCTGGATCATGAGTTCAACCTTTTTAAGCTGATCCGCAGTAAACTGCCCCTTTTTGATAAGTCTTTTGGCAAGCCCTCCTATCACCATGATTGGATTTCTTATCCGATGAGCAATACTTAGTGCCAGCTCTGCCCTTGTCCTTTCACTGACAAGAAGTTCTGTCTCCTTGTTGAGCCTGAGAAGCTCCTGGCTTATTCTCTCGATCTCCTGTCTGTCCTGCTCTATCCTTTCCATGACCGATTTCATTTTCTGGAAAAAGACCGTAATGGAGGCAATAAGGATGAAAAGGGCAGAATTAATTGACCCGCTTATTGGAGAAAGATCTTTCCAGAAGGAAAGAAGCCCCTCATACCAAAGAAAGTGCTTAACTATGTGCCCAAGGGAACGTGAAAGGGAGAAAGCAAAAAGTGCTATAATAAGCCATTGCATGTATCCATAGAGAAAATTTTCCGGCTCTTTTCTTACAATAGCCTTTGATTCCTTAAGGCAAAGGGCAGAAAGAACTATGAGACAAATACTGCCTATGAGATCGGCTAACAAGATGGGGGAGCAGACTCCTTGACTCATGCAGCAAAAGACCTCATAGCGAATTGTCCTGCTGGAATTTTTCTTCCGATATGGATTGGTTGAGCCTTCTTAGACCCATATAGAAAAAGAATATTGCAACACAACAGATTACGGTATCAAACTTTGTCAAATACCACAGCCAGAAACCAGCACTATGAGCGACAAATTGTTCACCTGGGCACTTATAGATGCTGTAGTTTCTAAACATGTGCCCCACAAAGGTCATCACATTCCAGAAGGCAAGAACAAGTGCCCCCACGGCAATGGATCGCCACCATATCCTTTGCCAAAACGCGCCTTTAAAGATCATGAAAAATAGCCAAAACATGGAAGAGCCAAAACAGATATGGGCTAGTTGATGCATATAAAGCCCCTCTATCGGGCCATGTTCCTGAAAGGCAAGGCATGAGGCAGGAAAAAGCAACAAAAGAACGACTACTAAGATTAGTACACTTTTACTTTTCATGAGCAAGCCGTATCTGGTTTTTTGCAGGAATAAAGCGTTACTATCCCAAAAGTCATTGGCTTGAATGTAACGTCTGTAAAACCTGCCTTCTCCAACATGGAACACACCTCATTTTGGGAATGAAAGCCCTGGATGGATTCTGCGAGATACCGGTATGCCTCCTCGTCTCCAGATATCAGCCCTCCTATGCGAGGAAGCACCTTGTGAAGATAAAGGCGATAAAGATCCCTGAAAATCGGTGCAGAAGGCCTTGAAAACTCAAGTATGGCCCCCTTTCCCCCTGGTTTAAGCACCCTGTACATTTCCCTAAACCCACTCGGCAGGTCTGCAAGATTCCTTATGCCAAAGGCCACAGTAAAGCCTGAAAAGGTGTTTGAACAAAGGGGCAACCTTTCACCATCTGCACAAATGGCATGAATATGTCCTTCTTCCTGAACACCAAGCCCTTTTGCTCCATAGGCAAGCATATCGTAACAAAAATCAAGGGCAACCACGTTACAACCGGTCTGCCTGAATACCTCCTTTGAAAGAGGAAGGGTGCCAGCACAGACATCGAGTATAGTGCCACTTACGCCATTTAGGGATCTAACGGTCTTAAAACGCCAGAGCCTGTCTATTCCGAGACTCAAAAGGGAATTTAAAAAATCGTACCTTGCAGTAACCGATGAAAACTTCTCCTGGACAAACTCCTTTTTGGACTCTTTTGAAGGCAGGGTCACGGTTTAGACCTCCACCACATCAGGCATCTCAGATAGCCTGCCAATTTGTACAAGCAATTTGAAAAAGTGGCCAAGCCCCCTTAATTTTAGCCCTGAAAGGTCAAATTCTATACCCTTTAGATAGGCAAGACACTCCACTTTCGACATGGGAATCCTGCCAGAAACCCTTGCGCTTATCTCATCAAGCCTTTTTGCTCCTTGGCTGTACGCCTGTTTCAATCTGTCTTTCAAAATGGAAAATTGGGCAGTGCCGCAAAGCCGGGAATCCTTCCTGACCGCCCAAAGGGCAAAGACAAAGGGAAGAGATGTTGCCTCATACCAGATGGAGGCAAGATCGTAGGAGTAAAATTCACCGTTACTTTTTTTTATCCTAAGGGCCTCATCCCCTATTGCCAGATATGCAGCAAGATCATGATTTTCCAGAAAGTCCTTGAATCTTCCTGTCACATATCCTGGTCTAAGGCCATTAAAGTATTCAAGAATGATGTACAGAAGGTTTATGGATGTTGCAGACTGTTCAGTTAGGCATATTGTCTTTTCAGACAGCTCGTAGATAGGATAACGGCTATATAAGACAACGCTTCCAACAGTGCCTGTTGCGCTGATACAAAAATCCCTAAGCACGAAATAGTCCCTGAAGTCCTTTGCATAGGCATATGATGATATTAGGCCAACATCTATTTCCCCTTTCTGAAGCATCTTGTTTAACTGTGAGGGGCTTCCCTCGATTATTTTCCAGCCCTCCATATCGCCGTGTTCCCTAAGAGGTATGAGAAGTGGTGCCGTATTGATGAAGTTTACCACACCAAGACGGTACTTACCCTTTTCCCTATCTTTTCTAAGATCCAACTGTTTTGATCCTTTCTTCAATCGGCTCTGAGCAGATGAATTCACAGACATTTTTTGGGGTGCAATCCGTTTCTTTGATTACAAGAAGATTGGCCTTTTTCCCCTGTTCAATAGAACCAATCATTTGGCAAAGACCGAGGGCCCTTGCACCACCAAGGGTTGCTGCCTCAATAAGCCTTTCCGGGCCGATAGATGGATAGCGTGAATTAATTGCCCTCAGCTCGCTGAATATAGACAAACTGTCATTACTTGCAAGGCTGTCTGTTCCGATACACACCCTTTTCGTCATTGAAAAGATTAGATCGGCCCTTGGAACGGTTCCGCAGATGTATTCATTGCTCAAAGGACAAAGACAGATCCATGATTCCTTGTTAGCAATGGTCTCCAGGTCCTTTTTGGATGCAAAGGTACAGTGGACGCATATTGTGTTTTCATCAAGTATTCCCTCTTCTTCAAGAAGGGTGATAGGGGTTTTGGAACATGAAAAAAACTCCTTTACATTTCTTCCCCTTTCTTCAAGAATGCTAAAGATCGGCCCTTTTGCAGAACGTACAAACTCAAGCTCCTCAAGGGATTCTGAAACATGAATGGAAAAAGGAAGCCCCCTTTTTCTACACCACTTTTTTATTGCTCTAAGGGCATCTCGTGAGCAGGTGTAAACCGAATGGGCACTAAAGGACCATCTTGTTGCAGGAAGATTTGAGTCAGATGTACGAGATCTGAGTTCAGGTGGCCCCTTTTCAGGATGGAGTTTTTCTATAAAAAGATGAATGAATGGATAGTTATCAAAAAAATTTAAGAAATTTGTTAAAAAAGATATCTGGTTTGTGACCTCGGCCAAAAGGCCGGTGCCACATGCCTTTGAAAGCTCCCTGCCGTATTCTGTCCAATATAGAAGCTCCTTTTCAGACATCTTTTCTCCTTCTTCATGAAGAAGGCTTACAATTTTCCTAAGCCAGGAAGAGAAGCCAAGGCCCTTTTGAATGCGCCCCTTAAGCCACGAAAGCCCTAAGTGGGTATGACAGTTTACAAGGGGTGGCATGATTATGGACTCACCGTGATCTTTCAGGGAAACCTTTTTAGAAAGAGATCTTTTTAGCTGCCTGAATTTTCCAATGGCCCTTACCAGGCCGCCTTCCACCAACACAGCTCCGTCTTCCATTGGAGGTGCGCACACTGGCACAACAATACGAGCCCTATGGATTTGGGCATTTGCCTCAGTGTTTTTCATTCAACCAGGGTATAGTCCATTAGCCTCTGTCTTGGTATGAAACCGGCCTCACGAATGTGTCTTCTAATGTCCTCTTCCGAAAGCCTGTGGCTCACCCCTGCTGCTGCCACAACGTTTTCCTCTATCATGGTGCTTCCAAAATCGTTTGCCCCAAAAAAAAGGGCCATCTGTGCAACCTTGTAGCCCTGAGTGACCCATGAGGCCTGGATGTTGTCAAAGTTGTCAAGGAATATGCGACAGATGGCAAGGACCTTCAGATACTCATGTGCCGTGGCTGGCATACACTCTATGGACGTGTTTCCAGGCTGAAAGGGCCAGGGGATAAATGCAGTAAAACCACCAGTCTTGTCTTGCAGGTTTCTCAGGCGCAACAGATGCTCTATGCGGTCTCGCAGGGTCTCCACGTGGCCAAACATCATGGTTGCAGTGGTGCGGAGGCCAAGTTCATGCGCCGTCTCCATTACGTTTAGCCACTGTTTGGCCGTAGCCTTTCTTGGGGCTATACGCTGTCTTACAGAATCCACAAGGATCTCTGCCCCGCCACCAGGGATGGAGTCAAGCCCTGCATCTATCAGTCTTTCAAGGACCTGTTCTATGGAAAGACCTGATATGGATGAAAAATGCACTATTTCTGGTGGTGAAAAGCCGTGAAGGTGTATTCCATGGCCTTTTATAAAGCGAACCATATCCAGGTAAAAATCAAAAGGCAGATCTGGGTGAAGGCCGCCCTGGAGAAGTACCTGCGTGCCCCCAAGGGCCTTTGTCTCCTCTATCTTTTTGCCAAGCTCATCAAATGAAAGCACATAGCCGCCTTCCTTTTCGGGGCCACAGTAGTAGGCACAAAATTTACAGCCTGATATGCAAACATTCGTGTAGTTTATGTTTCTGTCTATCACATAGGTGACAACAGGTTCCGGATGTTTTTCATACCTTCTTTTGCTGGCAAGCTCGCCCAACAGATGGATTCCTGCCCTCTTATAAAGCTCAAGGGCCTCATCTTCGTTTATCCTTGAGCCAGCAAGTACCTTTTCTGCAATCTTTTCCGCCATAATAATGATGTTAATTTTTCCCGTCTGCGATCCTTATCACATTGTAAAGGGTATCTCTTTCCACAGGAATCCTTCCGGCAGAGCTTATGAGGTATTCTATCTCCCTGTTTGAAAGGGCCTGAGAGGTTTCACCTCCTGCCATGTGGGTGATCTTCTCCTCAAGCACTGTCCCATCCATATCATCTGCGCCAAAGCCAAGGGCAAGCTGGGCAATCTTTGGCCCAAGCATGACCCAGTATGCCTTTATGTGGGGAAAGTTGTCCAGCATCAGCCGTGCAACAGCTATGTTTTTTATATCTTCAATGCCACTTGTTGGGGCAACATCCTCAAGCTCTGTATTTTTGGGATGAAAGGCAAGGGGAATAAAACACATGAAACCGCCAGTCTCATCCTGGGCCTGTCTTAGGGCCATTAGGTGCTCAACTCTTTCTTCCACGGTTTCTATGTGGCCATAAAGCATTGTGGCGTTGGACCTGATCCCAAGCCTGTGAGCAGTCTTGGCAACCTCTATCCATGCATCTCCAGGAAGCTTTTCAGGACAAAGCTTCTGTCTTATCCTTTGACTAAAGACCTCAGCCCCGCCTCCTGGAATGGAGCCAAGGCCAGCGTCTTTTAGCTCCATGAGGGCATCTTCCACAGATTTTCCACCCATCTTTGCAATGTGGGCAATCTCCACACAAGTAAAGGCCTGGATGTGGATGTCTGGTCTTGCCTTTTTTATCTCCTTGAGCATGTCTATATAATAGGAATATGGAAGCTCGGGATGAATGCCCCCGACAATGTGTACCTCCTTAATGGGCTCATCGAGGCGCTCTTTCACCTTTTCAACTATCTCTTCCACTGTCATACAGTAGGCACCTGGCTTGCCATCTTCCTTTCCAAAGGCACAAAACTTACAAAGGTTGGTGCATACGTTTGAGTAGTTGATGTGCTGGTTGTAGATGTAGAAGGCATAGTCCCCGTTTTTTCTTTCCCTTACCATGTTTGCCAAAAAACCAAGACTGCATATGTCCTTTGTATTATAAAGAGTTATGCCATCTTCCCTGGATAGCCTCTGCCCGTCCAAGACCTTTTCAAAAATATCACCAAGTCCTGCCTTATAAATGGCCTGTTCCATTAAGGGCTTACTCACGACTCCTCCCCTTCCCTTTCCTGCACATCCTCGCCTGGCAGGACCTGTCTTATGATCACCTCAAATTTCAACACCTGACCTGCAAGGGGATGATTAAAATCCACCATTATTGCCCCAGGCCAAATGTCACGAATGACAGCAGGACGAGTTATACCAAGCTGATCCGGCACCTTGACCACCTTTCCCTGCTCGGCAGGCCCAGGGATACGTTCGGTTGCAACAAGCATCTGCTTCTTTGGGTCATAGAGCCCGTAACCGTAGAATGGATGCACGGTGATGGTCTTGATGTCACCTGGCGAAAGCCCAACTATTCCTTCTTCTACTGGCTTTGGGAAATCTCCCTTTCCGCAAATAAAGCTTGCAGGCCCCCCACCCTTTTCTGATGAATCCACCACCTTGCCAGTCACGAGCCTTACAACAAAATCCATCACCACCCTGCATCCCTTACGAACCGTGACTGTACCTTGCTGGCTGGGGCTGGCATCTTTTTCATTCATGACCTGCTTAGCGCCTTCGTTCAATGGGATCCTTCCTCCTTCTTTGATGGTACTGGGATTCTAAAAAACTCCACCCCTTCATCCTTTAGCATCTCTTCCTCTTCCTTTGTGGCAACCCCTCTTATGCTCCTTGGCTCTGCCACGCCATAATGCATCTTTAAGGCCTCTGCAGCAAACCTTGTTCCTACGTCCTCACTTGTTTCAACAACCTTTTTGTAAAAGGCATGTACCAACTGTGCCACTGCTGCCTGACTTACAACACCGTCTCCCTTGGCCCCGCCTTTTTTGACCTTGATTGTGGAAATCGCCTTTTCCACAGATGAACTTCCACACACAGGGCACTGGAGCCTGCCCTGCTCCTTCTGCTCATCAAAGGCAGCGCCGTTTTTGAACCAGGCCTCAAAGATGTGGCCATTTGCACACTTTAGATCAAACACGATCATCTGCTTACCTTTGTGTCTGTTTTACACCAAAAAGAGGCAAAAGGGGAACTCATTCCCTTCAAGCCTCTTTTTAGAATAACTTAAAATCGAAGATGTGACCACCCAGGGAAATGCCAAAGACATTAGAAGAAAATCGATTGGTAATTGGCGAAATACGATGTGAATAACAGTTTTTTGTATTTTTTATGAGGCTTTAACCTTAAAATATTTCCATTAATGGCTCTATGTCAAATTCACCCTGAAGGATCTTGCTGGCATTTTTCATAACTCTTTAAAAAAGATTGCCTGTTGTAAAATTTTCCGACACTTTTTGGCACATTCCAAGTTCCAACATGGGTTTGTAAATTTCTACTCTTTTTTAGCGCTTATCCTTCAGCTTAGTTGTTA
>JALSQG010000015.1 GCA_026985565.1 Deltaproteobacteria bacterium | reverse complement strand
CCTTGAAAAGGGCGGACAAAATACCAATCATTTCCTGTTGGCCCTTTGGAGAAAGATCACAAGGCCTCTTTTTGCCCTCGCTTTGGCATTTCTGGCTACAGCCTTTTTGTTTCAGACCATGGGTAGGACAGGTATGGGGCCAAGAATGGTATTAGGCGCAGTAGTGGGCCTTGGTTTTTACTTTTTTGACAAAATAACCATGCAGTTGGGCCTTCTCTGGGCCATTAATCCAGTGGTTACGGCCTTCATCCCAGTGGGCATGGCGGCTGCTGCAGCGATCTATCAGATCAAAAAGGTGCTTTAGTCCTGTACAAGTACAGTTTCTTGATCTCAGCCGCTTGTTCTAAAATTGAAGTTTTTGCAGACCTTAAAATAGACGCCGCATTCTGAAAGCACATGGTCTTCCACAAAAATCTCCCACTCCTTTTTACACTTGGATATGTTTATGAGATTAAAGCCTGCACGCTTTTGCACGTTCTTTTCCTTGGACGTGGCAGAAGGGGCGGAAAGACATAGTGTTTCACTTAGAGGCCCGCAAGGACCGCTTGAAAATCTCTTGTGGACATGCCCAAAGAGCACCAGTTCAACACCATGTCGGCCAAGGACACGAAGTAGCTGGTCATAATCTTTTAGTTCCTTTCTCCTTGATACGACTCCTGGAAGAATTGGATGGTGTATCAATATCACCCGGAAGATGTTCTTTTCTTTGAGGGCCTTTAGAAGGCGTGAGAGCTCCTCTAACTGTCTTTTTCCAACAGTTCCAGACGCCTTTAGAATACCGCATGGCTCTGCGCTTGATAGACCTATAAATGCACATTCATCCAATATATCAAGGGCTGGGAAATAAGATTTATGCCCCCTGTTTTTATGCGGATTTTCTGCAGGAGCAAGGCTGAAAAAGGGGCTGAGGTACTTTGTCATATCCTGTTCAGCCTCTTTTATATAAAGATCGTGATTGCCTGGTACTATTTTTACACGTGAAATGCGGCAAAGCCCCTTAAGCCAATCCCTTGCCAACACAAACTCCTCTTGGAATGCAAGGTGGACCAGATCCCCGGTTATGCAAATTATATCAGGTCTTAGCTTTCTGATTTTTTTGCCCAAAAGGTCAAGGAGGCCAAGGTCAACGATTTTTCTCCTTTTTAGGTACCAGTTTGAAAGGCCAATTAGTCTTTTGTTCAAAACCTTTTTGGGCACCACTGCCTTTTGACAGAAAAGATGTATGTCAGAAAGATGGATTATTCGCACTCAACATACCTTGTGGACATAAGTAGATTTTAACCCAAATTATGCAATTGGCGAGTTTGTCCAAGATGCGAGGCGCTAGGGGCGAAGACGTACTTAGGTACTTCGAGCCCCGAGCAACAAAGCAGGTTGGGCAAAATCGCCAATCCCGCTGGGCTGCGAAAGAGGGCAAAAACAACTGGAAATTGTTTCACCCAAAAGGTGAATGTCAAGCAAGCGCTATCAATAGAACAACTAACTGATATAAAAAGGAAATTCATTTTTGCCCTCTTTCGCAGTGCATAATTTGGGTTTAATTTTAGGCTGCCTAAGATATGATTCAGATGGTCTGGGAGACAAGTTAGAAAATATTTTCAGGAATGCAAGCTGGTTTTTAAGGAGCGGTATATGCAAACATACTGCCTTTTTATAAAGGAAAGCAAGGTCAGGATATGGGGGCTTACCCCTTCTGAACGGGTCAGAAAGGTTCTTGGGAAATCGGTTGTTTTCACAAAAGATCTCGACACCATTCCCAAACAGGCGAATGTCCTTATCTTAAGAGGGGATTTTCTTTTTGAAGACAGGCTTTTAAAGGCGCTACCAGAGAGTCCGCAAACCTTTCTTTTTGCAAGACGTCATGGCAAAAAGATATTTGTAGCGGCAAATGTGCCTGCCAAGGACGCCCAAAGGGCAATCAAGATCCTTGAAGGAAAGATGGATAAGGGCTTCCTTGAAGGTTTTAAGATCTATAGCCCTGAGACGTTTTCCACAGGCTTTTACAAGTTCCTTAAAAAATTTGAACCTCCATTTGTTCTGCCAGTATCAAAAAGAAAGGCAAGAGAGCTCGAAGACAGGCTTTTTGATTGGTCATACAAGGGGGTAACAGATCTTGTGACCAAGTGGTGGTGGCCAAAGCCGGCAAGGGAGGTGGTTCGGGCGTGTGTGCGTCTTGGCATCAGGCCGAATCATGTGACAGCAGTCGGTGCAATACTTGTGATCATTGCGGCCTATCTTTTTTATCAGGGTTATCTTTTCCTTGGCCTTGTTGCTGCGTGGTTAATGACCTTCCTCGATACGGTTGATGGAAAGCTTGCAAGGGTCACTGTCACTTCAAGCAAATTTGGTCACTATTTCGATCACATCATAGATCTTGTCCATCCGCCATTTTGGTATCTCTTATGGGGACTTGGTATTGAAAGAACCGGTCGCTACCTGCTTGATTACCCAACTGCGCCCCTTTACTTGGCAATATTCGTTGGTTACATAGCAGGCAGGGTAGCCGAAGGATTTTTCGAATGGTTCATAGAAGATTTTGGCATATTTTGCTGGCGGCCAGTTGATTCCCTGTTTAGGCTTGTTACGGCAAGGCGCAACCCCTGTCTCATAATTCTGACCATCTCTTATATTATCGATAGACCCGATCTGGGTTTAGTGGCAATTGCCCTCTGGACGGTCTTCACATCAACATTTTTGTGGTTGAGGGTTTTGATGGCTCTACTTGTGAAACTAAGTGGCAGACAAGTAACCTCGTGGCTTCATGATGTTGACACACATAGGCGGCCTCGAGGCCTGCTTGAAAGATGGTTTGTAAAAAAGAAGTAGACAATGGCCTTCGTACAGGTTCCAAGTCCTGAAAAGATCGGCATCCTTTTAAATCCGCTTGCAGGCTCAAACCAAAAGATTTGTGACAGATTGATTGAGGCCTTATCAAAAGTTGGAAGGATAAAACAGGTAACAACCCCCTCTGAGGTGGAGTCGGCACTTTGGGAACTTGCAAACGGTGGAAAGAGTTGGCTCATTGTCAGCGGCGGAGACGGCACGGTAAAGATGGTACTCACCACGCTTTTTAGTAAAGGGCCATATCCATTTCTGCCATACCTTTGTCTTTTGCCTGGAGGCACAACCAACCTAAATTCCCATGATGTCGGGATAAAAAAGGGGCAGATAGAGGCTGTAAAAAGGCTTAGAACCCTTCAAAAAAAGGGCTTTGGCAAGAATATTTGCTTGCGAAAAAGAAACATCATCAAGGTCTCAAACCACCAGGCCTTCGATTACGGTATGTTTCTTGGAGGTGGGTTGGTTGCGCAGGGGGTATCATTTTTTAAAAAAAGGTATGGGAAAAGCAGAAAAGGCACCACAAACGGCCTTATATTTACAATTCTAAAGTTTGTCTGGAGCTTTTGGCGCGCTTCCTTTTCCCCGCAAAGGATTAAACTTGACATAGACGGCAATAGGTCTTTGGATGGATTAGTGTCCGTCTTTTTGGTTTCATCCTTGGAAAGCTTTTGGGGCGGGCTTCAACCATTTTGGGCACAAGGCCCCGGAGCCCTTAAGATGTCCGTATTTTTTAACCGCCCCAAACGACTGGTCTTCTTACTGCCTTATGTGCTCTTTGGACGTTTTCACCCTGCCATGAACCTTGAAAACGGATATTTTTCGTGTCGCTTTTTCCAGGCAACCTTGAAAACTGATAAAGAGCTTGCCCTTGATGGTGAGCTGATAGAAAGCAAGGACCAACCCTTTGTGATTGAAAATGCCGGAGAGGTCATTTTCTGGACATGGTAAACATCTCCCGAGCACCTTTAACATTGAAAAGCCTTGTAGAAAAGGAGCTCAAAACCCAGGGGCCAAAAGGCCTTGAAGTAACTGTAAGGGCCATTCAAAAAAAACATCGAGAGGCCATCTTGGCCATGGTCTTTTATGGAAGTTGCCTTAGATCAAATGACCTTCATGATGGTATTTTGGATCTATACGTTCTTGTAGATAGCTACATGGCCTTTTACAAAAGGCCCTTAATGGCCTTATGGAACTTCCTTTTGCCTCCCAATGTCTTCTACCTTGAAACAGGGAGCGGGGAGGATAAACTGCGAATAAAATATGCAGTCATCTCACTTTCTCAGCTTGAACGGGCCACTACAACCTTGTGGTTTCATTCATATTTCTGGGCAAGACTCTGCCAACCAGTAAGGCTCATCTTTTTTAAAGACCAACTGGTTTGTGAAAGGGTAAAAAAATGCGTGCTAAGTGCGCTTTTTACTTTTTTTGTAAGAACCTTACCATGTATTGAGAGGGACTTTTCAGAGGAAATGCTTTGGTGCAAAGGGCTTGCGCTCACCTACCGTGCAGAGCTTAGACCAGAGAGGCAGGAACGGGCAAGGACCATATGGCAGTCTAACAAAAAATACCTTAAACAGATCACCCCCTATGTGCTTTCCTGGCTGAATGGCGGTAACAGCCATATAATTTCCAAAAAAGCAGGATCATACCGGCTCGATGCCTCTTTTTCTCAACTTTTTGCATGCAAAATGCCATGGATTGCAAGAATCGCTCTGGGTAAGCTCCTTTCTGTCTTTCGTCTCGTAAAGGCCGCTTTCACCTTTAGGGGAGGGGTTGACTATGCGCTTTGGAAGATCAAAAGACACACAGGCATAGAGCTTGAGCTTTCGCCTTTTTTAAAGCGTCATCCGGTTCTTGCAATGGTCTTTGCCTCATGGCGCCTCTTTTTGTACAGGGCCATAAGATGATCGGTTGGAATATTAAACAAGGAAAGGCCGGGTATTTTCAGGCAAGAAGCCCCATAAGATCATAGGTTGGTCGGCCCTTAAAAAGGGTGAGGATCGGCCTGCCCTTAAAGGTCTTTCCAATAAATGGCGAATTAGAGGCCTTTGAGTGAAGGTGCTTTTTTTCCAAAGAAAACTCCACTTCTGGGTCTATTACCGTCACATCCGCCTGTGAGCCTACCTCTATTGTTCCTCCATCAATTCCAAGAATGGAAGCAGGATTGCTCGACATTAATGCCATGATCTCCCTGGGAGAAAAGCCTTCTTTTCGA
>JALSQG010000014.1 GCA_026985565.1 Deltaproteobacteria bacterium | reverse complement strand
GGTCGGTCTCCAGTACCTTGTCTGGAAGTTCTTGTGCCTGCACCACGGCAGGACGAGAAAAGGATGTTGGCAACTGGTATTTGTTTATGACAATCTGCGATTGAACCTCAAGGCTTTCAGGGTCTCCAAGAACCTTGATTATCTCCCCTTCGGCACTGGTCCCTGTCCTTGAAAAATGGATAATACGTGCAATCACAGCCATGCCGTCAATATCGCCATATTTCTTGGGGTTGGGAATAAGGACCTCAAGGCGCAGCCTCTCATTTTCCGGAATTACAACTCCAAGGTTTCTTCCAGTGTGAAATATGCCAACCACCTCTTGAACCCCCCGCTCGTTTATCCTGATTATTGACCCCTCTGGTCCTTTGGATGTGTCTTTCTCAATACGAGCAGTTACCATGTCACCATGGACGGCACCTTTTAGTTTTCTTGGAGGGATGAAGACGTCAGGCCCCTTGCCACCTCCAGGACTCACGAACCCGAATCCGTCCGGATGTATGGTTACTTTACCGGTAACAAGCCTCATTTGCCTTGTGATCCCGTAACGGTTTCCTTTCAAAAGTGTCAGATCTCCTGTATGAACCATCTCTTTTATAAGTTTTTTTGCTGCCTGACGTCTTTCAGGTGGAAGATGGAGATTGTGGATAATCTCTCTCATGTATAAGGGATGTCCAGCAGATTTGAGCACAGAGATTATGGAATCTTTTGAAATTTTGTTGAATTTTTTTCTTTTCCTACCCATGCCTTGGACTATAAGTGGGCTTTAAATAGGGGTCAAGCAACACAGGTCAAAACTTTTTCAAATACTCTCTTGAGACTTTGTGAAATTCAGGTACACTTTATGTATCATTTTCTAAGGGGATGAGGTGATTTTGGTTTTTCCATCCTGGATCTTAATGTGATTAACAAAATAAAAAGGAGGTTAGGCATGAGATTTTTTGTAGTCGGACTTATTTTATCGTTTTTTATCGGTGGTTGCGCTGGTATTGGTCTGCAGGTTGACGAGCAGCTCCATGCAACAAGGCAGGTGCTGAATGAGGCCAAGGCAAAGAAACTGGATAAGCAATGTCCAAAGGAATATAAAGAGGCAGAGCTTTTGCAGAAAAAGGCTGTTGCTCTTTATGAGAACTGCCATCCAGAAGAGGCGGCACCTATTGCAAAACAGGCATTTGATAAGGCAAAATCCCTTTGTCCGCCAGTTCCATGTCCTCCGGCATGCAAGCAAAAGGCAGGCCCTAAGGATAGCGATGGCGACGGTGTTATAGACTCCTTGGACAGGTGTCCCAACACTCCGAAGGGCGCCCAGGTCAACAAGGTTGGTTGCTGGATAGTTAAAGGGCTTCTCTTTGATTTCAACAAGGCTGATATCAAGCCTATGTACTACAAAAACCTCAACAATGTTGTTAAGGTCTTAAAGGCAAATCCTGGTCTTAAGGTAGAGATCCAGGGCCATACCGATAATATCGGCTCAGCCGCCTACAATATGAAACTTTCCCTAAGGCGTGCCAAGGCAGTTGCAAACTACCTGATACAGCATGGCATATCTTCAGCAAGGCTAAAGGTTAAAGGATACGGCTTTACAAGGCCTGTTGCTTCAAACGATACCCCAGAGGGAAGGGCCCTTAACAGACGGGTTCAGATAAAGCCACTTATCTAAGTACATACGAGAACGATTCTTTAAATAGGGCTGCATCCTGTAGAGGGTGCAGCCTCTTTTTTTATAGAGTCATATCGGGCCGTCAACTGAAACAAATGGATTTTCTCACGTTTTTTTCTTCATTCACCACTTTTTATTCCTTTATGGCGTAATTTTAGGTTAAACGTTCAAAAATTTGAGCATATGCCCTTAATCTTCTTTTGCCTGTTGTAATCTTAAGGAAACGGTATTGTTACAAATTTGACAAAGTCCCTGACAGAATATAGTTAATAGATAACTAAGAGATTTTTGTTTTTTTGGGGGGCTTTTCTTCCTTCAGGGGTTCAAAATGCAAAAAGAAATTGTAGATCTTTCATCCATCAGGGCAAGGGTCAAAAAACAGATCGAAGGGGCCGTGCCAGATGCCAAGATAGATTATTGTCTTACTTGTGGGCTTTGTGCAAGCGGATGTCCAGCGACCGGCATAGAGGGGCTTGATCCGAGGAAGTTTCTGAGGCTTTTGGTTCTTGGTCAGGATGATGAAATCCTTAAAACCAACTGGATCTATTCCTGCACCATGTGTCAAAGGTGCAAGTATGCATGCCCAATGGGAATAGATGTGGGCAGGATCGTATACGAGATAAGGGGCATGAGGCCAAAGGACAAAAGGCCAAAGAATCTTCAGCGTTCCTGTGACCTGCAAAAGCAGAGCAACAGCACAGGGATCCCAAATGAGGATTTCGTCTGGGTGGTAAAGGATGTATTGGAAGAGGTGCGCCAGAATGAGCCACAGTGGAGGGATCTTAAGGCCCCGATAGACAAGAAGGGTGCCCGTTACTACCTGAACCAGAATGCAAAGGAGCCCACGGTTGAGCCAGAAGAGATGGTGCCCTTGTGGAAGATACTACACGTGGCAGGTATCGACTGGACTTACTCGTCTAAATGGTGGGACGGGGCAAATTACTGTCTTTTCACAGGAGACCCGGAAGATTGGGAATATACGGTTCGTAAGCAGGCAGAGGTTGTGGATGCCCTTGGTTGTCGATATTACATCAACACCGAGTGAGGCCACATGTTTTATGCAACCCTGGAGGGGTTGCGAAGGTTTAAAATTCCACACAATTTCGAATTCATAAGCGTCATCTCCCTTTATGCAAAACTCATCAGGCAAGGGCGTCTGAGGGTGGATTCATCTTGGAACAAGGAAGGGCTCAAATTCACATGCCAGGATCCTTGTAAACTTGTAAGACAGGGTCTCGGGGATGTAGTGGCCGAGGATCTTCGTTTTGTCATAAAGGCAGTGGCAGGTGAGGAGAATTTTGTGGATACCTGGCCACGTCTTTCCAACAACTATTGCTGTGGAGGCGGTGGAGGAGCGCTGCAGGCGGGTTTTGTTGAAAACAGACGGCGTTACGGAAGGCTCAAGTTCGAACAGCTTTCTGAAACAGGTGCTGATGTTGTCATAACCCCCTGTCACAACTGTCATACCCAAATCCTTGATCTTTGCGATTATTACGGAGGAAAATGGAAGACGACCCATTTGTGGAACTGGCTTGAGAAGGCCCTTGTTTTGGAAGACAGGGACGAAACAGGGAAGGAATAACATGGATAGACCCAAAGGCTCGGTACTTGTTGTGGGAGGAGGCATATCTGGGGTTCAGGCAGCCCTGGATCTGGCAGACAGCGGTTTTTTTGTCCATCTTGTTGAAAAGAGCAGCGCCATAGGCGGAAGCATGTCCCAGCTTGATAAGACCTTTCCAACCAATGACTGCTCTGCCTGTATTCTTTCACCAAAGCTTGTTGAGGCAGGAAGGCACCTTAATATAAATCTCTTGACCCTAAGCGAGGTTTTGGACATCCAGGGTGGGCCTGGACATATGAAGGTGCGCATACGCAAGAATCCGCGCTATGTTGACACTGAAAAGTGTATTGCCTGCGGCACCTGTGCTGAAAAATGTCCCAAAAAGGTTCCAAACGAGTTTGATCTTGGCCTTGGTACAAGAAAGGCCATCTACCTTCGCTATCCCCAGGCAGTGCCTTTAAAGTATGCAATAGATCCTGAGGCATGCATCTATCTAAACAAACCGGGCCGATGCGGTTTTTGCAAAAAGGTATGTCCATCTGGTGCCATAAACTTTGATGACAGGCCAGAGGAGATGACCCTTGAGGTTGGTTCTGTGATACTTGCCCTTGGATTCAGGCCTTATGACCCTTCAGCCCTTGATTTTACCGGCTACAAGAATTTCAAGAACGTGGTCACCAGCATGGAGTTTGAAAGGCTACTTAGTCCGTCCGGGCCCTGCATGGGACATATGGAAAGACCGTCAGACAAAAGCGAGCCTCAAAGGATTGCCTGGCTCCAGTGCGTGGGCTCAAGGGACATAAACCGTGCATGCCACGGATACTGCTCCTCGGTGTGTTGCATGTATGCCATAAAGCAGGCCGTCATTGCAAAGGAGCATTCAAAATCTGGAAATCTCCAGTCATCCATTTTTTTTATGGACATGAGAACCCACGGAAAGGGCTTTGAGGCCTATTATGACAGGGCAAGGGAAGAGGGAATAAGGTTTAAAAGGGCAAGGGTCCATACGGTACTTCCAGCAAAGGATGACAACCTTGTACTCAGATACAGCAACGAAGCTGGTGAGCTGATAGATGAGGAATTTGATCTTGTGGTTCTTTCCGTTGGCCTTGAGACTGATCCTGAGGTCATAAGGCTCTGTCACGACCTCGATATAGAACTTGACCAAGACAATTTCGTTGCAACATCGCCATTTTCGCCTGTTGCTACAAGCAAACCAGGCATCTTCGTATGCGGTGCAATCAGCGAGCCAAAAGACATCCCCCAGTCTGTCATGGAGGCAAGTGCCGCTGCCTGTGGTGCAGGGGGTATGCTCCATGAGGCACGATGGACACAGACCAAGAAAAAGGAGTTTCCGCCTGAAAGAAACGTCTATTCAGAGCCTCCGCGGATAGGGGTTTTTGTTTGTTCATGCGGGATAAACATAGCAAGTGTGGTGGATGTTAATGAAGTGACCGAATATGCCAGAAAGCTTCCAGGAGTTGTTTTTGCCCAAAACAATCTTTTTACCTGTTCTCAGGATACCATCAACCAGATGGCAGAAACCATAAAAAAGGAAAGGCTTAACCGGGTCGTGGTGGCATCCTGTACTCCAAGGACCCACGAACCCCTTTTTCAGGAGACATTGAGGGAGGCAGGGATAAACAAGTTTCTTTTTGAGATGGCAAACATCCGGGATCAGGATTCGTGGGTGCATCAGAAATGGCCAGAAAAGGCGACTGAAAAGGCAAAAGACCTGGTTCGCATGGCAGTGGCCAAGGTCCGGGGTGACGAACCCCTCCCGTACAACCACGTTCCAGTCACAAAGAAGGCCCTTGTCATTGGGGCAGGAGTGGCAGGCATGGTTTCTGCTCTTTCCCTTGCAGAGCAGGGTTTTCCTGTTTGTCTTGTTGAGAGAAAAGAGATCCTGGGAGGTCATGCCAGAAAGTTTTACCGTACATGGCACGGCAGAGTCATGAAGGAGTATCTGGAAGAGCTCATAAAAAGGGTTGAGTCCAATCCCAATATAGATCTTGAGCTTGGTACCACTATAGAGGATGTGTCCGGGTCGGTAGGAAGATTTAAGACCACGCTTTCAAACGGCAAAAACGTGGAGCATGGAGTGGCAATAGTTGCCGTAGGGGCAGAGTCATTTAAACCCCGCTCAGGCCCGTGGAATTATCTATATGGCAAAAATCCCAATGTACATACACTCCTTGAGCTTGATCAACGCTTTATTAAGGATGACGAAGGGTTAAAAGGGCTTAAGCAGGCCGCATTTATCCACTGTGTGGGTTCTAGGGTTCCTGAGCGCCCCTATTGTAGCAGGGTTTGCTGCACCCATGCCATTGATCAGGCCTTGAAACTTAAAGAGCTGAATCCAGACATGGACATATTCATGCTCTACAGGGATATAAGGACCTATGGCAAGAGAGAGCATCTCTATCAGGAGGCAAGGGAAAAGGGAATAGTGTTTATCAGGTACGACCTGGAACACTTGCCCGAGGTTTGGGACGATGATGGCAAGATAGTGATTGAGGTTGAGGACCAGATTATAGGGAAAAGGGTACGACTTCATCCCGAGCTTTTGGTGCTTGCCTCTGCTGTTCGGCCTCGGGACGATGTTGGTGAGCTTTCGAAGCTTTTTAAGTGTGCCATGACTGAGGAGGGATTTCTTCTTGAGGCCCACATGAAGCTTAGGCCAGTAGATTTTGCTACGGATGGTGTCTACTTGGCAGGGCTTTGTCACTATCCAAAGCCTGTTGAGGAAACCATTGCCCAGGCCCAGGCCGCTGCATCCAGGGCAGCCATGGTCCTTTCCAGAGATTCTGTTCCTGCAGAGTCTATCACCGCAGAGGTCAATCCTATGAAGTGTACAGGTTGTGCAGTCTGTACAAAGGTGTGTGCTTATCACGCGGTTGTTATGGATGGAAAAACAGGAAAGGCGGTGGTGGATACCGGGATGTGTAAGGGATGTGGTGCATGCGTTGCTGCTTGTAGAAGCGACGCCATCACCCTCAAAAACCTTGGAAACGAGCAAATAATGGCGGCGGTGGAGGCGGCCATGGAATCGTGGTAACAAGTTAAGGCATATACACGAGGTGTTATGGAAAAGGCAATGGGCGAAAACTGGGAACCAAAGATAATTGCTTTCTTGTGTAACTGGTGCAGCTATGCAGGTGCAGATCTGGCCGGAGTGAGCAGATATCAGTATCCGCCATCCATAAGGATAGTGCGGGTTCCTTGCTCCGGAAGGGTGAGCCCCAACCTTATACTTGATGCACTCAGAAGCGGTGCTGATGGGGTGCTGGTGTCAGGATGTCATCCCGGAGACTGTCACTACATAAGCGGTAACCTGTATGCAAGACGCCGTTTTGCACTGCTTGAAAGGTTTCTCGAGTTCATAGGCATAGAGCCAGGACGCGTTAACTTTTCCTGGGTTTCAGCCTCTGAAGGGGAACAGTTTGCAGAGGTAGTCCAGGAGGTGACCGAAAGGGTCAGAAAATTGGGACCTGCAAAGAAACTGGTAAAGGAAATAACCATATGTCCACGGTAAACGAGAAGATCGCTGGGCAAATCCAGCAAATTGCAACACAGTTACTTGAGTCTAAAGAGGTTGCCCTTTTTCTTGGCTACACACAAGGCACAGTTCCAGGTGCCATGCAACCCTTTGTTGCAAGGGACGTGGAGGATGCAAAAAGGCTCTCGTGGAGTAGCTTCTGTGTTGTTAATCTTGCAAACTATCTTCCCGGACTTTTGAGGTCTCTTGAGCCTCCAAGAAGGCCTAACGAACCACCTCCTGAAGGCCCACTTCCAAAGGTAGGAGTGGTTGCCACAGGATGCTGGTCAAGAAACATGGTGGTTCAGATACAGGAAAACCAGATCGACAGGGAGCGTGTGGTCATTGTAGGGGTGCCGAGCCGTGGAATGGTGGATAGGAGAAAGTTACAGGAAAGTGTGGGGCAAAGGGAGATAACATCAATCCAGGAAGATGATAACAGCCTTCTTATAAGGGGCAACGGATTTGAAAAGGTCATTAACCGGTGGGATGTCATAAGGGATAACTGCCAGACCTGCGTCCACCCTGACCCGGTGATCTATGACAGACTTGTTGGAAGCCTTAGTGGTGACAGAAACATCCCCGACAGGTTCAGGCAGGTGGAAGAGATAGAGGCCCTTTCTGTTGAGGAAAGATGGAACTGGTTTCAAGAGGAGATCAGCTCGTGCATCAGATGTTATGCCTGCAGAAACGTTTGTCCGCTTTGTTACTGTCCCACATGTTTTGTTGACGATTCCAGGCCCCAGTGGGTTGGAAAGAGCAAAGAACAGGTTGATACTGCACTTTTTCACATAGTCAGGGCGTATCATTGTGCTGGCAGGTGTACCGACTGTGGCTCTTGCGAAAGCGTTTGCCCCATGGGAATAAAGATGAGGCTTTTTACAAGGAAGCTTCAAAAGGATTGCCTCGAGCTTTTCGATTTTGAGCCAGGTCTTGACCCCGATATTCCACTTCCCCTTACCACTTACAGCACGAGTGATCCTGAAGATTTTATTCTTACACAGATACGAAAAGGTGACGAAAAGTGAAACCTTTGGCAATAGAAAAGACCCTGGTTGAGGATTGGCTTGGTGATCTTTGTGATGATTTCGACGTTTTTTCCCCTTCAATGACCAAAAAGGGATTTTATGATTGGGCCCCTTTCCAGTCAGGAACAGGCTTACAGGTTCCAACGGGCGTTCCAAAGTCTTCAATAAAGACCTTTTTCTTCCCGCAACCAGAGGTTCTTTTTCATTTCAAGGCTTCTGTCTCAGATCCTGATGCCTACAGGCTAAAAGAGCCTGATTGCCAAGAAAGAAAAGCGCTTCTTTTTGGCGTAAGGCCCTGTGATGCGAGAAGCGTGGTTCTAAATTCCATGCCCTATGAACCAGATCCCTACTTTCAGGCAAGGAGAAAAAACACCCTGATTGTGGGCCTTTTGTGTAAGGAAAGCTGCTCTACATGCTTTTGTAAATGGACTGGTGGTTCCCCAACTGGTCGGGAAGGCATGGACTTGGCCCTCATGGAGCTTGAGGATTCTTATTTAGTCGAACCGGTAAGTGAAAGAGGCCAGGCCCTTATCTCATCAACGATTTTCAGAAAACCTAAAGAGCAGGAGATCTCCTTGGTGCAAGAGCTCTATGCCCGCAAAAATGGTGAGGATGCTGCATCAACTCTCAGGGGAAAAGAGCTTATGGCCCTTTATGAAGCACCATTTTGGAACCAGGTTTCTCAAAGCTGCATAAACTGCGGTACCTGCACCTTTTTGTGCCCGACCTGTTACTGCTTTGATATCCAAGATGAGACACTGAGGGGCAAGGGGAGAAGAATAAGGTATTGGGACTCCTGCATGTTTCCACTTTTTACCCAGCATGCATCAGGACACAATCCAAGGGGAGATAAGATCAAGCGGGTACGTAACCGTTTTATGCACAAATTCAAGTACTTTCCAGACAGGTTCGGGCCAGTTTCATGTGTTGGTTGTGGCAGATGCGTCAGGGACTGTCCTGTAAACATAGATATAAGACAGGTCCTGAGCAATATGTTGGGTGTTTGATCCACATGGGCAGCGAGGTAAAGATGAATCCCTATCTTCCATATCCGGCGGTAATAGAAGACATAAAAGTAGAGACAGAAGACGGAAATCTAAAGACCTTTCGCGTAGTTCTTGAAGACAAGGAAGAAAGAAGGGCATGGAGGCATGTCCCTGGTCAGTTTGCAATGCTGAGCATTGCCGGAAAGGGAGAGATTCCCATTGGTATAGCCTCATCCCCTACTGAAAAGGGCCATCTTCTTTTTACGGTCAACAGGGCAGGGGTTGTCACAACTGCCCTTCATAAGATGTCCGTTGGAGATCCCATTGGCGTTAGGGGGCCCCTTGGAAATGGTTTCCCAGTGGATACGGAGCTAAAGGGGAAAAATATAGTCATTATTGCAGGTGGTTTTGCTTTTACCACACTTCGCGCTACCCTTCTTTACATGCTTGAGAACAGGGCCGACTATGGCAAAATTACTGTGATTTATGGGGCAAGAACACCTGGGATGCTTCTTTACAAGGAAGAACTCAAGGCCTGGCAGAACAGAGACGATCTCGATGTCCATATCACAGTTGACAGGGAGGCACCTGGATGGGACGGTTTGGTGGGGTTTGTGCCAACCATTGCAGGTCAGGTGAAACCGTCACCTGAAAATGCAGCAGCCCTAATCTGTGGCCCTCCAATAATGATAAAATTTACCATGCCGCCTCTTGAAGAGGTTGGCTGGAAGGATGAGCAAGTATACTTGTCCCTTGAGAACAGGATGAAGTGTGGCATTGGTATATGCGGACACTGCAACGTCGGGCCAGTGTATGTGTGTAAAGACGGACCGGTTTTTACCAGGCAGGAAGTGCAAAGGCTCCCGGTAGAGTTCTAAGGGACTGGGTAATATTTGGCCTTTAGTAATTTCCCTTTGGGTGCCAATTTTGTGATATTTTTCTTCTTTTCTTTCCAGCAAGGCAAGCCTTGACTCCATACCGGTTGTGGGCTAAATCTCTGTCCATGACTTTCAACAGTTCGGCTTTAGATCCGCCCATCCTTGAGATAGGCTCAGTAAAATCGCGCTACCCGATAATTCAAGGCGGCATGGGTGTAGGCATATCCATGTCTGGTCTTGCATCTGCAGTGGCAAGGGCAGGAGGAATAGGCGTTGTGGCCTCTGTCCTTATTGGACTTAATGAGAAGGATTTCCACAAACATCCAAGGGAGGCCACCTTCCGCGCCCTGGACAGGGAGATCAGAAAGGCAAAGGATCTTTCTAATGGCGGGCCAATTGGCGTAAACATAATGGTTGCCCTCCAGGATTATGAGGAGATGGTTCGTATTTCTGCAAATGCAGGGGCAGATGTGATAATAAGTGGCGCCGGTCTTCCTCTCAAATTGCCAGGAATGTTGCCAGATGGATGTAACACCGCACTTGTCCCTATAGTGTCATCAGGAAGGGCTGCAGGCCTTCTGTGCAGGCGCTGGAAGGAACATTACGGCAGACTGCCTGACGGGTTTGTGGTGGAAGGTCCCAAGGCCGGGGGGCATCTTGGTTTTAAGGCGGAAGATCTTTTCAAGCCGGAATTCCAGGTGGAAAACCTGGTAAAAGAGGTTATTGAAGCGGTGAAACCATGGGAGGATGAGGCTTCCTGCCGTATACCTGTGATTGCCGCGGGTGGAATATATACTGGCGAGGACATATACGATTTCATACAGATGGGTGCCTCTGGCGTGCAGATGGGAACAAGATTTGTAGCAACCCATGAATGTGACGCATCCCAGGAGTTCAAAGAGGCGTACCTGAAGGCCAGCAAGGAAGATGTGATGATAATCAAAAGTCCGGTAGGTCTCCCAGGCAGGGCACTCAAAGGGGCATTTCTTGAGAAGATGGCACGGGGCGAAAAACATCCCAAAAGATGTGCGTATAAATGTATCAAGACGTGTCGTTATCCAGACACGCCTTACTGTATTGGCATGGCCCTTATAAATGCACAGAAAGGGAACCTTGGGGCAGGATTCGTTTTTTGCGGAGAGAACGTATATAGAATAGACAGAATTGTTTCGGTCCAGGAACTTATGGACGAGCTTGTGGAAGGCTACAGAAAGGCCGCTGCCAGAAAGGACAAGACCTTGGCCACTGCTTGAGCTGTTATTCCACCATTTCTATCCAGCCAAATGGATCATCCTTTTCGCCATACTGGATGGCAGTTATCTCGTCAAATAGCCTTTGGGCTAAAGGGCCAGTGTTTCCCCCGTTTACCTCATAGCTTTTGCCCTTGTAATAAAGGGAGCCCACTGGTGATATCACGGCAGCAGTTCCGGTTCCAAAACATTCCTCCAGGCGACCAGATTCGGCAGCCTCAAGCACCTCGTCTATGGAGATGGGCCTTTCTTCTGCTTCAATACCCCAGGCCTTTGCCAACCTAAGGACAGAATCACGTGTAATGCCAGGAAGAATGCTTCCTGACAGGGCCGGGGTCACCAGTCGTCCATCAAGTAAGAAGAATATGTTCATGGTGCCAACTTCTTCAACGTACTTTCTTTCTGCAGCATCCAGCCAAAGCACCTGGGTGAAACCAAGTTTTTTTGCCTCTTCTGATGCCATGAGGCTTGCAGCGTAGTTTCCAGCAGTCTTTGCCTCTCCAACCCCACCCTTTGCAGCCCGAACGAACTTGTCTGTAACGAATATCTTTACCGGGTTGAAGCCTTCAGCGTAGTAGGCTCCAACAGGTGTGAGTATGATGGAAAATATGTATTCTTTTGCGGGCCTGACGCCGAGAAATGGCTCAGATGCTATAATAAAGGGACGGATATAGAGGGAAGTACCCTTTTGAGAAGGGACCCATCTTGATTCCACCTTTACAAGCTCTTTTACTGCCTGCAAAAAATACTCCTCCTCCATTTGAGGCATGCACATTCTCCAGGCAGACCTATTGAGTCTTTTTGCATTTTCTTTTGGGCGAAATAGACGGATTCTTTCATCCTTTCCCTTGTAAGCCTTGAGCCCTTCAAATATTGCCTGGCCGTAGTGTAGAACCACTGCCGCAGGATCCAGAAGAAAGTGATGGTATGGAATAATCCTGGCTTGGTACCAACCCTTTTCTTCGCTGTAGTCCATCCTGAACATGTGATCCGTAAAGTGGATTCCAAACCCCAAGTGGTTTTCATCTGGCAAGGCCTTAAGATCCTGTTCTTCCTTTAGAAGCTTTTCTATTTCCATTGCAAAATGGCCCCTTTTTAGATCTTTCTTCACTTTGGAATATAACCTGAAGATATTACTACCAAAGCGGTCATCTTGCCACCTTAGACTTGCCATGTTTTTTTCT
>JALSQG010000013.1 GCA_026985565.1 Deltaproteobacteria bacterium | reverse complement strand
AATCCGCCACCTAAATGTCCGCCACCATGTCCACCTCCGCAACCACCTCCAGCACCTGTACCCGAGCCTTCAACTTTGTTGCTCTTGGGAAGCGGAATGGCTATTATGATGAGGCTTCTAAGAAAGAGTGACAGATCCTAAAAATCCTCCTTTCCTTTCACCTAAGAGGGCCTTACCTTGTAAAGGCCCTCTTGCTATTTGGGCAGTATCTCAGATACCTTGTCTTTATGCCTCATGTAGGCCATCTCGCCCAGGGCCTCAAGTTTTGGCAAGATCACTTCTGGCTTTGGGATTGAGTCAAGCCTTGGGACCTTTTTGGAAAGCCCTTCAATATCTTGGGAAAATCCCAATTTGGTGTCAAAGTCTCCAAGTTTTCGTCCTTCAACTGTTCTTCCTATGGCTTTTGCTGTATCTGTGTCTTCCATATTGAGGGTTCGCAGAAACTGCATGATCTCGTCAAGGGAGTAGTTTTTCTTAAACTGCTCAATCTCTTCCCTTACCAATGCAAGTTCATCAAGGGTCTCTTCTCTAAGGTCATGATATTCGAGCCAGCGTTCATAAAGCTTCTCATATGCGTTTTTTAAAAGACTCAAAAATCGACTTTCCTTGAACCAACCATGGGGATGCAGGTCAGAAACAAGGTCAGCCCTTTCTTTTTCTGAAAGTTCCAAAAATTCACTAAGAAATGGTGGCTCTTCAATACCAACTGTTTTAGAGAACTCCTCTATTAGATCCTTGTCCATAAGAAGTGAGTAAATGGCAAATAGCGCAGGCCTAATCTTGTTTACGTAGATGCCATTAAGTTCATCAAGCAGTCGATTGAGATTTGCGCTATCATCTTCTATGAGCTTTCTGAGCCTGAAATAACGCTGAGCTATCTCTTTCTTTACTTGATAGGCCAAGGCCTTTTCTATATCATATGACATACTGCCCCCTCAAAAATCATTACAAAATGTCTTCAAGATAAAAGATAAGCAGATGAAAGGAAAAGGGAAGAAACCCTTTTACTGTTTAACTGGTTTTATAGTGCCTAAGGGTTATGACAAAAACGGGATGGAAATGGTCGGGACGAGAGGATTTGAACCTCCGACCCCAGCGTCCCGAACGCTGTGCTCTACCAGACTGAGCCACGTCCCGACGTCTAACCTTATAAACATAGTGCGATTAATTGTCAACGAGATGGAGCAGCGGTTTAATTTATGTTCATACGTGTTATTTTTTGTACTGGAATACTTGCCTGTGTATCCATGCTCTTACAGGCTATTTCCCTTTTAAATAAAAATGAGGCCACCAGATATTCCAAAACGTCAACCATGGTTCATCTTTTTTCTCTTCCTGCTCTCAGTTGCACTCCTTTTTGCACATCTTGGCTTGGCCCCTCTTTGGAAGGCAGAGGCCAGAATAGCCGAGGTGGTAAGAGAGATGATCCTAAAAAAAGACTATCTCCATCCAACCTGTCTTTGGGTTCCATATGTAACTAAGCCCCTTGTTCCTTACTGGCTGTGTGTTGTCTTCTACAAGTTGAGAGGGACTCTTGATGAATTGACCCTTCGCCTGCCGGTCGCCATGTCAGCTGCCTTCGCAACTGCGGCCACGGCGCTTATAGGCAGACGCTTATACAATCTGAAAACAGGTCTTTTTTCCGGGTTCTTTCTTGTTACCTGTTATGGCTTTATCACATGGGGACGCTGTGCAGCACCTGACATGCTAAATGTGTCTGCCATAATCGTGTCAGTGGCATGGTATCTTTATCGTATAAAAGATGAAAGGATAGCGGACGCCTTCATCCTGGGGCTCTTGATGGGGCTTTCTGGACAGATGAAGGGGCTTGTAGGCATTGTCATACCTGCCATGTTGGTTTTCCTCCATCTTTTAATCTACAAGAGGCTGCACCTACTTTTGAGGCCTGGTCTTTTAATTGCTTTCCTGTTGGGCCTTTCTGGATATCTCATCCCCTTTATCCTATCATTTGAAGGAAAGGGTGCTGGCGGATACAACTGGCTTTATATGGCCATACATGAATCTGTATTAAGGGCCGTTTCTCCCTTTGATCATAAAGGCAGTGTATTTACATATGTAGAATTTGTGCCCATTTGGATGCTTCCCTGGACCCCTCTTTTTCTTGGAATGGTCCTTTTTCATATTGCAAGATGGAAAAGACTTGGCAGGCAAGTCCAATGGCTTTTTCTGAGCTTCGTTGCCATTTTCTTTCTTTTTACCATGGCTGGATCCAGAAGAAGCTACTATATCCTCCCCATCTTGCCCCTTGCCGCCATCATTACAGGCTCATGCCTTGAATTTTTAAAAGACGGCCTTGTGCGGAAGGCAGTACATATCCAGATATGGTTCTTTTTCCTGGTTGCCATAGTGCTTGTCATGTCACCGCTTTTGTCATTGTGGGACTCATTTCCTCTTCCTGCACGATTTTTTATCATGCCTTGTATCCAGGGAATTTTTGTCCTTTCTGTATTGTTTTTTGGGCTTATGCGGCTTGCTAAGGACGAAAACTCAGTAAACTTTCTCGTTATAATGGCGGTTTCAGGGTTTATTATAACATCTGGTTTTGTACTTTTCATAAAACCCTATTTTGATGTCAGACAGACAGAGAAGCCATTCATACTTAAGGTAAAAAAGAGATGTATCAGTTCAGGCCAGACTCCCTTATACCTTGATATCGGCCCGCGGACCAGGGCGCGCCTTGATTTTTATTTGGATCTATCAGTGCCAATAAGGAATATTTCGAACCTAAATGGTCTTGTTGATGCCATCTCGACCAAGAATAGAGGCAGCCTGCTGTTGCTTGCAGAGGCGAGTGCACAAAAAGATATGAAAGATTTGCTACATGGACTCGAAGTCAGGAACCTTTTTTGTCAAAGGGTGTTGCCCTGGCAAGGTTGGCCAAAAAGGCAGGCACGCCTCCGACGCTCAAGGCTGTGCCTGTTTGAAATTATTGAAACACAGGAAAGAGGCATGCAGGCTGACAGGCTGGCAGACCCAGCCCATCAGCCTTGATCTCGCCTAAGGTTTATGAGGCAAAGGGGTTTTCGAATCGGGCAGCCTTTCCGAGCTCTTTTTCTATCTCAAGGAGCCTGTTGTACTTACAGAGCCTTTCACTTCTGCAGGCGGAACCGGTCTTTATCTGACGTCCATCCATGGCTACGGTGAAGTCGGCAATAAAGTCGTCTTCTGTTTCTCCTGAGCGGTGAGACACCACATAGGTCCAGCCTGCTTGGCGGCAAAGTCTTATGGCATCCACTGTTTCACTCACGCTTCCTATCTGATTCAGTTTTATGAGAACGGAGTTTGAGGCCTTCATCTCAATGCCCTTTTTGATGAAGTCCGTGTTTGTCACGTAAATATCGTCTCCAACTATCTGAATCCTTTCTCCTATCTGGCTCGTTAGCTTCTTAAAGCCTTCCCAGTCATCTTCTGCCAGACCGTCTTCAATGGACACTATGGGGTATTTCTCAATCCAGTCTTTCAGTATGGAAATGATTTCGTCTGTTGACTTTTCCCCTGCACCTGAACGGCTCAGTATGTATTTGCCATCCTTATAGAAGGAGCTTGCCGCAGGATCAAGAGCAATGGCAACGTCCACCCCTGGCTTGTATCCAGCCTTTTCAATGGCAGCAACTATCAGCTCACATGGTTCCTCGTTGGATTTAAGCTCCTTTGGAGCAAAGCCTCCCTCGTCTCCCACAGAGGTTGCATAACCCTTGTCCTTTAGAATCTTCTTGAGTGCGTGGAATGTCTCAGCACCGTATCTAAGGGCCTCTTGAAAGCTTGGTGCCCCAATGGGCATGACCATGAACTCCTGAAAATCAACGGAACTGTCTGCATGTTGGCCACCGTTTAGAATATTCATCATTGGAACCGGGATCCTGTTTGCAGGGCATCCTCCGATGTATTCATAAAGAGGCAACCCGAGGCTTTTGGCAGCAGCCCTGCAAACCGCCATGGATACGGAAAGTATGGCATTTGCACCAAGGTTTTCCTTAAATCTTGTGCCATCGAGCTCAATCATGACCTGGTCTATTTCCTGTTGTTTTGTCGCGTCCATTCCAATGATCCTGGGCCCAATAACCTCTTTTACATTGGCTACAGCCTTGAGAACACCTTTGCCACCGTATCTTCCTGGATCCCCATCTCTAAGCTCCAGTGCCTCGTTTTCACCAGTGGATGCGCCAGATGGAACAGAGGCCACACCAATACTTCCATCTTCCAATGTGACGAAGGTCCTAACAGTAGGATTTCCCCTGGAATCAAGTATCTCCATAGAATCAACGGCTTTGATGGTTCTGCACATGGTCATGCTCCTTTCTTTTTAAGGCGATTGGTTTTATGTTGTAAGTCAGACATAAAAATACAGCCTTGGTGTAACTATTCAATAATTCAGTTATAATTTGAGGAAGAATTTAGTCAAGCAATAATAGATAGGCAGAGGTTACCAAAATGTGTCAATCATCGGTTTTTATAATGGAAAACGGGAAAGAAAAGGAGATAAAGCGAGATGTCATCCTGGTGGAGCCAGTTGATGAGGGCGTAAAGATTCAAGGCTTTTTTGAGGCGCCACAGGTAGTGCCTGCAAGAATAAAGACCATAGACCTTTTGAAACACAGGATCATCCTTGAACCCATTGACTTGGAGAAGAGTTGATATGAAGTACATAAGCACGAGGGGAGGGCTTGCCCCCATCCCTTTTAGTCAAGCGGTAATGATGGGCCTTGCATCTGATGGGGGCCTGCTTCTTCCAGAGATACTTCCTGAGGTGGGAAATGGGCTTCTTAAAAAATGGCAAGGGCTTGATTACAAGTCCCTGGCACTTGAGATAATCTCTTTGTTTTGTGATGATATTCCAAGAGATGTATTGTCTTCAATGATAAAAAAATCTTATTCAAGCTTTGACGTTCAAGAGGTCACACCTCTTGTGAAAAAGGATGGGATTTATGTCCTTGAGCTTTTTCATGGCCCAACCCTTGCCTTTAAGGATGTGGCCCTTCAATTTCTTGGGAACCTTTTTTCCTTTCTGTTGAAAGAGCAGTCGTCCTATATGAACATCCTTGGGGCCACGTCTGGAGATACTGGAAGTGCTGCCATCTATGGGGTTAAGGGCAAGGAAAACATAAATATTTTCATCCTTCATCCACATGGAAGGGTTAGCAGGATGCAGGCCCTACAGATGACAACGGTTCCTGATGAAAACTGCTTTAATCTTGCAGTAAAGGGAACCTTTGATGACTGTCAGGCCATAGTAAAGGCCGTTTTCAATGATCTTGAATTCAAAGACAGGCACCATCTTGGTGCTATAAACTCAATCAACTGGGCAAGGGTGCTGGCCCAGGTGGTCTATTACGTTTATGCCGCTCTCAGGCTAAAAGAGCAGGGTCATGAGCAGGTGCTTTTTTCTGTTCCGACAGGAAACTTTGGTGACATCTTTGCTGGTTATGTGGCAAAGGTCCTTACGGGGCAGCTTATCGAAAGGCTCATTCTTGCCACAAATGAGAACAACATTTTGACCCGTTTCATAGTGGAGGGCGTATATAAGAGGGGGCAGGTAGTGCCAACAATAAGCCCCTCCATGGACATACAGATTGCCAGTAATTTCGAACGTTATCTATACTATCTGTTTAATGAGGATGCAGAGCGAGTCAAAAAGACCATGGAGGAGTTTGAGGGCAAGGGAGAAATACGTTTTGCCCAAAAGGAGATTCAAAGGGCGAGGATGGATTTTTCTTCCTATTCCATCACCCAGGAGGAGACGGTACGAACAATTGGTGCCCTTTACAAGGAGACCGGGTATGTTTGTGACCCCCATACGGCAGTGGGTGTGGCTGCGGCCCGTTCTTTTAAACGAGAAAGTTCGTCAGATTTACCTATAGTGTGCCTTGCCACAGCACATCCGTGTAAATTCCCAGAGGCGGTGGAGCAGGCAATTGGAACACCACCTGAGGTTCCTGAAAGGATGAAAGGGCTTGAGAAACTTCCCCAGCGTTATGAGGTTATACCGCCTGATGTGGAAAGGGTAAAAAGTTACATTGAGGCCCATGGCCTTTAGCATTTGGGCCTCTATTTACGCATCATAGTGTGCTACTTGCTGAGCCTTTTTGCCTCCTCAACAGCCTCCAAGTCCACCTGGTACTCGGATACGAACTCATCAAGTTCCTTTGATGTGCTTAAGACCCCTTTATGTGCACTTACAATCTGATCAGCCACATTAGATAGCTTGTTGGCCTGATCATGCAGGCTTTGTGCAGAAGAGTTCAGAATGGATATATGGTTTGAAACAAGATCGAGATGCTCGTGCATCTGTGCTATTGTGGCATTTTGTTCCTCAGTGGCATCAGCAGCAGTGTGTGAAAGGGTAGCCGCCTCTCCGATGACGTGTGTTATTTCATCAACTGCCTGAACCGATGCCCTTGTATCCTTTTGGATGGCCTGGATCATGTTTGTGATCTCATCTGTTGCCTCTCCAGTCTGTTTGGCAAGTTCCTTTACCTCGTTGGCAACCACTGCAAAACCCTTTCCTGCTTCCCCTGCCCGGGCAGCCTCTATGGTAGCGTTTAAGGCAAGAAGGTTTGTCTGCTCAGAGATCCTCTTTATTACTTCTATAATGTCACTGATTTTTTCCGAGCTCATTTCAAGATTATGAATGGTGCTGGTTGTGGTATCAGCCCTGCTACTTGCCTCACTTGCTATCTCAGCGGTCTTAATAACATTGTCACTTATGGTGGAGGCTGAATTTTGCAGAATGTCCGTTGCCTCCTGTA
>JALSQG010000012.1 GCA_026985565.1 Deltaproteobacteria bacterium | reverse complement strand
ATAAGCGCCCATTCCTCCTGTGTTGGGCCCCTTGTCCCCGTCATAAACAGCCTTATGATCCTGGGAGGTTGCAAGGGGAAGCACATTCATACCATCTGTTATTGCCATGAATGATGCCTCTTCTCCCACAAGAAACTCTTCAACTATGAGCCTGCTGCCTGCCTCCCCAAAGGCCTTTTTCACTAAGACCGTCTCTATGGCTTCAAAGGCCTCTTTGAGGGAAAAACAAAGCAAGACCCCTTTTCCAGCTGCAAGACCATCTGCCTTTATCACTACAGGTACACCGGTCTCTTTTTTTACAAAATCCTTTGCCTCATCTGGGTCTGTAAAAACCTTATACCTGCCTGTTGGAATCTTGTACTTTGAAAGAAGATCTTTTGTGAATACCTTGCTTGCCTCTATTTGGGCAGCGTCCTTCTTGGGGCCAAAGCACAAAAGACCTCTTTTTTCGAAAAGATCCACTATTCCATCGGCCAAAGGGGCTTCAGGCCCCACTACCGTTATGTCAATGGAGTTTTTGATTGCAAATTCCGCCAATCCATCAAGATCGGAGCTTGCTATGTCAACACATTGGGCATGTTTTGAAATTCCAGCGTTTCCAGGTGCGCAGTACACGTTTTCCACCTTGGAACTTTGGGCAAACTTCCAGCAAAGGGCATGTTCTCTTCCACCAGAACCAATTACCAGTATGTTCTTTTTCTTAGCCATTTCCCTCTCCCATTTTTTTGAAAAATAGTACTAATAGCCAGGCAGTTACTGGTCAAGACCAGCTTTTTTGCTAATATAACCATCATGGTCTTAAAGATGAAAAGGGTGAAATTCAAAAAAATCTTGCAAAACAAATACATGGTGGCAACCGTTATTTTGCTCACCCTTTTCAGCATTATCACTATCATAAGTGCCGTTTCAAGTTACAGGATATCCATGTCTGGTGCCAGACACCTTCTTGAGACAAGGGCCACTGACATAGCGGTGAATCTTGGTTTTTCCCTTGAAAGACTCGGTCTTAATCCTGATCTTTTTCCAGATCTTGTTGCATCGGACAGGTGGGAATATCTGGCCTTTCTCGCACTCATAGACAAAGATATGACTTGCATCCTTCACTCAAATCAAAAACTCATTGGCAGAAAGATAAGGGACGCGTCAATCAAGAGGGTATTTGCCATGGAACGCATAGTTACCCATTTTGAAAGACTCGCAACTGGTGAGGAGGTGTTTATCCTCGATTTTCCATTAAAGCTTCATCTTGATGACCTAAACAGGATAAGAAACACCAACCCTGAACTTGGCGCTGCCCTTGGCAAAAAGGGGAACGAAAACACGATAGAGCCACTTCCTGCCCTTAAGATTTACTGTCTGCGCGTTGCCCTTCATCCATGGCCTGCCTTTTCCATTGAAAGAAAGGCAAAATTCCAGCTTGTAATGATACTTTCATCCATAGTGCTTCTGTGGCTAATGGCCATCTTTTTCATAACGGCATGGAAAAGGAACTATATGCTTGAAAAGAGTCTTGAGGAGAAGGAACGGATGGCAGTGCTGGGCCAAATGGCGGCAGTCCTTGCCCATGAGATTAGAAATCCTTTAAGTACAATAAAGGGTTTTGCCCAGATACACATGGAAGAGGCAAAAGATCCTTCACTTAAGGAAGACCTTGAACTAATAGTTGAGCAGGTGGGAAGGCTTGAAAGGCTTACATCAAATCTTCTTATCTATGCAAAACCATCTGAGCTTTTCCTGGAAAAATTCAAGATCGATGCCCTGTGCAAAGAGATAGGAATACTTGTTCCATCAGATCAGGAAATAGATCTTGAGATAGAATGTGGACAAGGAGAGGCAGAGGCGGATAAGGCCAAGATCTTACAAATCATCGTTAATCTTGTTCAAAATTCCATTGAGGCCATTAGGACCAGTGGTACAAAAGGAACTGTAAAACTAAGAATAGGGCTTGCGGATGAAGAAACAATTCATTTGCTTGTAGAAGACTCTGGCCCAGGTTTTAAAGAAGATATGGCAGATAAACTGTTTCAACCTTTTTTCACCACTAAGACCAAGGGGACAGGCCTTGGACTTGCCATTGTCAAAAGACTTTGTGATGCCATGAACGCCCAGGTAAAATTGGGAAAAAGCGACTTGGGAGGGGCCTTGGTGGAGATTTATATACCCACAAACAAAGAGGAGCACGCGTAACATATTGGGAAAAGACAAAAAAATATTTGTATGCCAAGATTGCGGTTTTAGCTCTGTCAAATGGCTTGGCCGCTGTCCTGAATGCGGAGGCTGGGATAGCCTGAAGGAGTTTTCATCTTCTTCTAAGGCCCAGGGAAACGAGTTCTTTGTAGAGCAGGTCTTAAGCCTTAGTGAGATCTCAACAGGCTACAAGGATCAACGCATATCCACCGATATGGAGGAATTTGACCGGGTGCTTGGTGGCGGTATAGTCCCTGGATCGATGGTCCTTCTTGGGGGTGAGCCAGGTATTGGAAAATCCACCCTCCTACTTCAGGTTCTTTCCCGTTTGTCTAAAAAAGGGCACAAGGTGCTTTACGCATCAGGAGAAGAATCAGCCAACCAGATAAAGCTTCGGGCAGAACGTCTTGGTGCAGATGGCGGAGTGCTTCTTCTTTGCCAACCAGAGTTTGAAGTCATATCTAAGGAAGTCAAGGAAATTAGGCCACAGGTCCTTGCAGTGGATTCTATCCAGACCCTTTATTGTAAAGAGACCAATTCCCTTCCTGGCAGCATGACACAGGTGAAGGCATCAGCTGCTTCTGTCATGCAGCTCGCAAAAGGCTTGGAGATGGCAGTTTTTATAATCGGTCATGTAACCAAAGAGGGAAGCATTGCTGGGCCAAGGGCGCTGGAACATCTGGTGGATACGGTGCTTTATTTTGAAGGAGACAGGACTCAAGCCTTTCGCATACTGAGGACAGTAAAAAATCGTTTTGGCCCCACCCATGAGGTTGGGATCTTTGAAATGAAAGACAGAGGGCTTTCCCAGGTGAAGAACCCCTCCAATCTCTTCATGGAGCATCGTAACGTTCTGGTGGCAGGATCTGCAATTTTCCCATGCATCGAAGGCACAAGACCATTTCTTGTGGAGATTCAGGCCCTTGTAAATCAGTCCTATCTTGCCCTTCCAAGACGCACAACCGCCGGGGTGGATTCCAACCGACTTGCACTCTTGACAGCCGTTTTGGAAAAAATCCTTGGCATTGAGCTCTTCGACAAAGACATATTCGTAAATGTTGCAGGAGGCTTTAAGATATCAGAGCCAGCAGGCGATCTTCCCCTAATCTCTTCCATCTTTTCAAGTTATCTTGATAGGCCAATTGCAAACGCAACTGCCATCTTTGGAGAGGTGGGGCTAACTGGTGAAATTAGGCCTGTTTCAAATACAGAACCAAGGATCAAAGAGGCAATGAGAATGGGGATGAAAAGGTGCATTTTGCCAAAAGGTGCATCCATAAATATGAAAACCGGTGATTTCGTAACGATTCCTGTAGCCCATGTGGAACAGATTCCCAACCTTCTTTTTTCTTCTTGAAACTTTTTCTGATTCAGCCTGCCAAGATTTGTCTTTTATGAAACCAGATGGGGTCGCATGCTGTTGATTCTATCAGCCAACCTTCTTGACACATGAAGTGGGCAGAACTATTTTTTTTGCGAATAAGCACTCTTATGATGGTTGAAGCATCAGAGCAATGGGTACCTATTTCCAGCCAGTTCATATAGAGCTTTTAAGCCATGCAGTATCGATGTCAGAGGAGATAGTTAGTGAATATTTCTCCCTTACTACAGAGTACTGGAGAAAAAACCCATACGAGGTAAAAACACTTAGGGAAGAAAGGTTTCTGTCCTTGCCTCACGGCGTTTATGCACATCTTGAAAAGTATGGCAACAACTGGGATGAAAAGTATTATGGAGCAGATCACAGGTGTCTTTACAGGATCCTCGTTCATGACAAAAGGGTGCTTAAGACAACTGGTGGTCGATCTCCTCTGATTTGGCCTTTTTTTCTTTACATCATGACCCATGAGCTCATTCACATGGTTCGCTTTGCCAAATTCGAGTGTGCAGCGTGTATTGATGACAAGGAGGAAGAAGAGAAAAAGGTTCATGTTCTCACAGACAATGTCTTAAAAAGAATAAAGGTACCTAATATTGATGTTATTATAGATTTTTTCAATGGTAAGCAAGTCAATTTGTGTATGAATTAATAAGGAGGTATTAAGAACTATGCCAATCTATGAATATGAATGCGAATCCTGCGGGAAAGTGGTGGAACATTGGCAAAAGATCACGGATCCGCCACTTGATAAGTGCGACTCTTGCGGTGGCCACATGAAAAAACTAATATCCCACTCCACCTTCCATTTGAAAGGCTCGGGGTGGTATGTGACAGATTACAAGGGAAAGAGTAGCGAGTCTCGTTCAAGTAAGTCCAAGGGCTCATCATCTGACAACAGCTCAACTGGATGCAAGAGCTGTAAGTCAGGTTCTTCTTGTAACACCACGAAGTAGTCCAAAAGATACCTGCGCATCAAATAGCCTTTGAGCTTCTTGTCAATCAGGTTTATGATATCTATCTGACAAGAAGCTCTTTTTCATTTTAGGAGGCTCCAATGTTAATTGTAATGGACAAGAGCGCAGGCCCTGAGGAGCTTGCAGCTGTTGTTGAACGAATAGAGAAATATGGTTGGCAGGCAAAACCAATTCCTGGCGGGGAAAGAACCGCCATAGGTGTCCTTAGGAACAAGGGCCCCATTGACCCAGCCCTGTTTCTTGACATGAAAGGCGTTAGAGACGTCATCCCTGTGTCAAAGCCTTACAAGCTTGTAAGCAGAGAGATGCATCCCGAGGACACTGTAGTGGAATTAAAAAATGGCGAACGCAGTGTCACTATAGGAGATGGTAAGCTGGTATTGATGGCAGGCCCATGTGCAGTGGAGTCTGAGGGCCAGGCCCTTGAAATTGCCCATGCAGTTAAAGAGGCAGGAGCCACAATCTTCAGGGGAGGTGCATTCAAGCCAAGATCATCTCCTTATTCTTTTCAGGGTCTTGGTATCAAGGGTCTTGAAATACTTGCAAAGGTAAGGGAAGAAACCGGGCTTTTCATCATCACAGAGGCCACAGATCATGAGGTACTGGATCTTGTTGAAGAGTACACGGATATTATCCAGATAGGCACCAGAAACATGCAAAACTACAGGTTGCTACGACGTGCTGGGCAGGCCAAGAAGCCGGTGCTTCTTAAAAGGGGCATGTGGGCCACTATGGATGAATTCTTCATGGCGGCTGAGTATATCATGTCAGAAGGCAACAGTGACGTTCTATTGTGTGAAAGGGGGATTCGCACCTTTACCAGACATTCGAGAAACACCCTCGATATCAATGCCATCCCTTTTATCAGGGCAGAAAGCCATCTGCCTGTGGTGGTTGATCCAAGTCATGCAGCTGGAAGAAGGGACCAGGTGATACCCCTTGCCAGGGCCGCTGCTGCCACAGGAGTGGATGCCCTTTTGGTAGAGGTACACAATCATCCGGAAAAGGCCATGTCAGATGGCCCCCAATCCCTCTATCCAGAACAGTTTGCCAAGATGGTGGCCGGTATTAAAGACATGAATATTCCGGTTAAGTAGCAACGCTTTATTATACTTGTCAAAACAGACTCCTTATGTTAATGAACCATTCGTTCACAGGCGGCGTAGCCAAGTGGCTAAGGCGACGGTCTGCAAAACCGTTATTCCCCGGTTCGAATCCGGGCGCCGCCTCCACCTCAGGCATTTACCGCTGTTTTCTCTATATCCTTTATCACTCCTTATTCACAGTAGTCTGTCTCTGGCTTTTACTGCCTAAATTTCATCCATTATCAGATAGATTGGGGTCAATATGGCACTTATGGAAATAAGCATAGTTCCCCTTGGAACAGGTAATACGAGCCTTTCTCCTTATATTGCAAAGGTTATCAGGGCTATCAAGGAAAGTGGTCTTAGTTACGAGTTTCATGACATGGGTACAACCATACAGGGAGAAGTTGGGGAACTTTTCGGATTGGCTCAAACTGTTCATGAGATCCCCTTCGATGCTGGGGCTAAAAGGGTCTATACGGTAATAAAGATAGACGATAGGAGAGACAAGATCACTAAGATTGGTCAAAAAAGGCGGTCTGTTGAAAAAAAGCTATGAAATCGAAAATTCCACGCTTTATTTTCTATTTTTTTTGTTTGCTTACATTGCTTGGAATCATACTTGGAGAGCCACAAGGCGTATTCAAAAAGGCAGTGGCATTGTGTCTTAGCTGTATTGGAATAGGATAAATGGAAAGATTTAGGCGCATTATCCAGCTACTGTCTGCCTTTTTTGCAAATTCGAGGCTTTTTGTTACACCCTCCAATCCTATCTACAGAGGCCCTTTAAAACATGTTTGTTTCCCAGGGCTAAACTGTTATTCCTGCCCGGCCTCTCCCTGGGCCTGTCCCTTGGGAGCCCTTCAAAATGTGCTTTCAAACTTCAAGGCAAATCTTTCTGCCGGAAAATTCAATATAGGTTTTTATATAATTGGCAGCCTTGGAATCATAGGCTCACTCATAGGACGCATGCCTTGCGGCTGGTTTTGTCCCTTTGGGTTGTTACAGGACTTACTGTTCAAGGTGAGGTTGCCAAAGTTGGAATTTTGGCGACCCCTTTCTTTTGGAAGATATGTGGCACTTTTTGGCCTTGTTATAATCTTGCCAATGTTTTGGCTTGACAGGTTTGGCTTTGGACAGACATGGTTTTGCAAATATATCTGCCCTGCAGGGACCCTTGAGGCTGGCCTACCGCTTCTTGCCATGGTTCCGGAGTTAAGATCAATGGTAGGAACACTTTTTTTCAGTAAGCTTACTATCTTGCTATTATTTATTGTCTGGAGCATGGTAACCTTAAGGCCTTTTTGTAGGGCCATCTGTCCCTTGGGCCTTATTTTTGGGTTCTTCAACAGGTTTAGCTGGCTTAGGCTTAAATTTAATCGGGATACATGCGTTGATTGTTATGCCTGCGAACTTGTATGTCCTACCGGGGTCTATTTTGCAACAGGAAAAGACGATATAAATTCCACGAAATGCATAAGATGCTTTAGATGCTACTCACTTTGTCCGGGTGGGGCTGTTACAATCGAATTTTCCAGCATAATGAAAGGAAGGTATGAAGGCATTGAAGGCAGTGATTGCAACCAAGAACAAAGGCAAGCTTAAGGAACTGCAAAGATTGTTGGCTGACCTTGGTCTTGAAATCGAATCCCTTGAAAGATTCCAGGACAAGGTAGGACATATAGTTGAAGATGGTTCAACTTTTTTTGAAAATGCAATGAAAAAGGCGAAAACGGTGGCTGAAAAAACAGGCCTCATGGCAATAGCAGACGACTCAGGTCTTGAGGTGGACGCCCTAAGTGGTAGGCCCGGGATCTTTTCTGCCAGATATGCAGGAGAAAATGCAAGCGATGAGGAAAACTACCTGAAGCTTCTTGATGAGCTCAAGGATGTACCAGAAACAAAAAGGGGGGCCCAGTTTAGATGTGTCATTGTTGCCTATATGCCAGATGGACGCTATGTAAGTGCAGAAGGCATCTGCCGTGGTATGATTACAACAGCCCCAATAGGAAGTCACGGTTTTGGATACGATCCGGTCTTTGTGCCAGAAGGTGATTCAAGGACCATGGCACAACTTAGTAGAGAAGAAAAAAACAAGATAAGTCATAGGGGTAAGGCCCTTAAGAATCTAAAGGCTAAGATCAAAGATCTTATTTCATAAAAATAGGAAGGTAACAGATGGCCCTTGAAAGATTTGTAAAAGAAGAATGCCTAAAGCAGGCCGTTGAGATTGCAAAGGCATATGCAAGTTCTGGAGAAAATAAGCATGGCCCTATTGCAGAACTACTCGAAATGGTTTACAGAAGGCTGCTCCAGCTGAGAAGAGAGATAGAAAGCGAAAACATGCCACTCAGCTCGGTAAAAGCAGAAAAAGGAGAACAAAGACAATGACAGACAGATCAAATTATACCCTTTACAGTGGAGGATTGCGAGGAGCAGAGGCAGAATTTGGCCGTTGTGCAGAAAGGTGGGGCATAAATGAGGTTAATTTTTCATTTAAGGGCCACAAACTTGATCGGGTAAAGGATGTGAGGGTCCTGAGTGATGAGGAACTTAAACAGGGCGATATCAGCATGGAGATAGTGTCAAAGCGAATGGGGCGAACCTACGCTGAGGCAGACAAGATCAGAAAGGTTATCCAGTCCATTTTTCACATTGTCAACAATGGATATCAGGTCTTTGCCATTGGTTGGATAAGGCCAGATGGGACAGTAAAAGGCGGCACAGGCTGGGCTGTTGAGCTTGCAAAGCTTTTCAACAGACCTGTAAGTGTATTCGATCAGGACAAAAATCAGTGGTACACGTGGAAAGAGGGGAAATGGGTTGAAGACGTACCACGGATAGAGCACAAGACCTTTGCAGGCACTGGAACGAGATACCTCACCGAAAAGGGTAAAAAGGCAATAGAAGAATTGTTTGAAAGGTCCTTTGGACCTGCCAATTAGCCATGTTATTTGGACACGGCGGCGACGTATATTCTATTTCTAAGGCCCTCGGTTTGACACCGGAGAAGGTACTGGACTTCAGTTCAAACTGTAGCCCCCTTCCCTATCCAGAGGGTTTTAAAGAATATCTTTGCGACAGAATAGATCAGTTGCATCTTCTGCCTGAAGTGGATTGCGTAACCATAAGGGGTCTTTTGGCAAAAAGGTATGGACTTGAACCTGATAACTTTCTCATAGGAAATGGCACGACTGAGTGGATTTATTCACTTCCCAGGATCTTAAAAGCCAAAAGGGCCTTTATCCCCTATCCTACCTACGCAGACTACGAAGACGCATGCAAGGCCGAAGGGATTTCAGTCGAGGCCCTTGGAACCTTTCAGACAGGAGCAGCAAGGGATGAAAGACGCCTTCTCGATTCTCTCTCTAACCTTGATGAAGGCAAACTTGAAAAGGCCCTTATCTTTATTTGCAATCCCAATAATCCTACAGGGCTTTTCATAAGCCCTGTAAAACTAAAGAGCCTGATTGAAACCAGACCAAAGTCAGCTACCTGGATAATTGATGAATCCTATGCACCTTTTGTTTCACAGGATGATGATTCTTCTTTAATTGCACAAAAATTGCCGGAAAACGTTATACTTTTACGCTCCTTCTCAAAGATATATGGCATACCAGGTCTGCGAGTGGGGTGTTTGGTAAGTAGGTCCAGATCCATGAAACATCTGAGGTCTCTTTCAAGGCCATGGGCAGTAAACCGCATGGCACAACTTGCCCTTGAGTTTTTGCTTGTACGTCCGGAATTTGAACAAGAGGTAAGACGTTACTGTCAGCGTGAAAAGACGTTTTTGGTAAATGCTCTTTCCAATGACAACATGGAGTATATCGAGGGCAGGTGTCATTTTGCCCTTTTTGCCCTAAGGGGAGGATTAAGTGCAGAAAGAATCACAGAAGTTCTTAAAAAAAAGGGCATACTCATTAGAAATTGCAATAACTTCAAAGGACTTCAAGGGGAACATATCAGAATAAGCCCGCGCCTTCATCACGATAACGAATTTCTTGTAAGGGAAATCAATCAGTCACTTTGAAAAATGTTCAGGGTCATCCAAGGGTCCCTACCTTGTGACCCCTGACCTCTTTTCTGACCTTTTCGCTCTTGTAAACAAGTTCTTCCTTGTGGCATGCGCCTATGTTGTATAACTCCAGTGTCCCGTTTTGGGCTGTATTTTCAATCTCGGTAAGCATTTCAGGATCAGTACCAATAGCTCTAAGCCTGGCAAAGAGCGTATCGTTATCTATTCTACCAGGGCCGTTTACAAACATGTTTCTCACTGCATCCATTCCATCTTTGATGCAAAGCGATGAAATGCCAAAGATTATACTTGTATTGCTTGACAAGATAGCTATTTCTGCATGCTCAATGGCATACCTGTTGCCGTTAAAGGAGACGGCCAGCCCACCTGCCCCTTTTACAAGGTCAAGGGCCTGGACATCAGTAATACTATCTCCAACATAAATTACCCTATCAGGTGATAGCCCTGTCTTTTCCAGGCTGTCTGTTACCGCCCTTGCCTTTTCTTTACCTCCAATGGGATTTACATCCTCAAGAAGCCGTCCTATGGACATTGACGGAATCTGCTTCCAGAAGATCTCATCAAGCCTATGGATTAACCTTCTTTGGTTTGATGAAAGATCCTGAATGCCTTTTGCATTACTTGGCCATTTGATCATCTCCATTTGGGAGATTTCCTGGGCCATACCCTTTAGCTTGTCTGCATCCACAGGATCAATTTCATAGACATCAAGGCTGACTTGTGTGCAATAACAGTGGTCCATTGGGAATGATGTAACATGGCATAGGGCCTCAATGTAAGGTTTGTAACTTGTGCTGATTATAAAGCTTGGCAGCATATCATTGACCTTTGGAAGCATGGTCTCAGTGCCTGGTAAAAGAACAAGGGTCTTTTGGGAGAATTTTTCCATATCTTCATCTGTTACTCCATATGCCTTTAAAAAGGGCAATACGAGTTTAAGGGTATCTCCCGCTTTGTAGCCAGGCCTTTTTATCACATCAGCAAGAAAATCATCGTATTTGGATACAATTGCAAAGAATTTTCCTCCATTTGGAATGAATTTTTCACAAAGCTCAAATGCATTGTCATTTTGCGTAAGTGGGCCTTCGCAATCCATGTTCAACTGATACATAATAAATTCCCCTCTCAGACCTTAGACCAATATTTCTGCCTCCTTTAAGACAGTGTCTACAAAATTCAATATGAATTGCCTTTGTTGATCTGTAGCATAGGAAATGCAGTTGCACCTTAACCTGCTACGGCTTCTTATCAGCATCTCAAATATGACCTTGTCTTCTGTCACCTCGATGCCAGCGCAAAAGGGCTTACAGTCCTTGTGCTGGTACTGAACAGGTGTCAACAGGTCATCTGGCAAGTATAGCCAAAAAAGGTTGTCAAGCTCGCTTTTTTTACAACTTTTTTCAAGAAATGCCACGATCCTTTCTATTTCATTTGGTCTTAATTCATCCACCACGAATTGGAGCATTTTTTTCTCCTTGAGAAGATTTCGTATGCCACGTAAAACTTAAAAAGAAATCATGATAAATGCCAGGAAAGATTCTGTATGGAGAAGCAAGATGTATGAATGAACAACACCAGGGAGACAACCATGTTGTAAAACTCGAGATAGGGGACCAACTGGACCTTCACTGTTTTTCACCTGCGGACATTGGCTCGCTCCTTCCAGAATATTTGATGGCATGTCGTCAAGCTGGTATAAGACGGGTCAGGATTGTTCATGGAAAGGGCAAAGGCATTTTAAGAAGATCGGTACATGCCATTCTTGATAGAATGGACATGGTGGAAACGTATCACATGGCAGGCCATGATTCTGGCCACTGGGGCGCAACAATAGTATATCTCAAGTAGCAATTTCGAAGGAGAAAAAGACCATGAAAAAGACCACTATTTTTATAATAATTGCAATGTCTTTCTCGGTTGGTGGTATGGCTGGCTGTAAGGGCCAAATAAAAAAGGGCAAAGCCTCTGAAAACAAGCCAAAAATCACCCACAATGTAAAAAAGGCAGACTATCTGTTTGGGAAGGTCAAGGAGACAATGGATAGTGGAGGATACACCTACATCCTTTTGGAATACAAGGGGAAGGCCACATGGGTTGCTGTTCCAGCCATGAAGGTTACTGTCGGACAGGAACTTATGCTTAGACCTGGACAGGTGATGAAAAATTTTCATAGTAACAGTCTAAACAGGACCTTTGAAACCATTATATTTTCCCAAGGACCACTTTCTCCTTCAAATCCTCATGAAACCGGAGCACCACAAGAAGTCGCTATCAAAGCCCATTCTACTGGCCTTAGGATGGACAAGAAGGATGTCAAAATAGAGCCTGCAAAAGGTAAAGGAGCAATTACCGTCAAGTCTGCTTACGAAAAGGCAAAGGAACTTTCTGGAAAACAGGTGGTCTTAAACTGTGTTGCTGTTAAGGTGTCAAAAAATATCCTTGGAAAGAACTGGATACATTGCCAAGATGGCACAGGCACAAGGGATGGGAATAACTACGATATTACAGTTACAACCAAGGCTGCACCAAAGGTTGGTGAAAAACTGTCTGTTAGGGGAATATTGCATAAGGACAGGGACATAGGGGCAGGATACTTTTACCCCGTACTGATAGAAGAAGCCAATGTCACAGTTTTGGATGGCAAGTAAAGTTCGTACAAGCACGATCAAAGTTGTTTTGCAAGCTCCTTGGCCCTGGCCTCCAATTCTGTAAGCTGTTTCTTTGTGTGGCCATATCTTGGATAATGCTTCCTCATAAAGGAATGGTGGCGGGGATTTATGCCAGCTATGGTCATGAAGGTGCCAATGGTACTCCATGGCTCTTTTATTTTATGGGTGAAGACTATGGGGGCCATGCACTGGCCTTTAGCCATGTCTATCTTCTTTTTCAAATATTTGTAGTGGGTTTTCCAGTACTTCCTGCACGATATTACAGGAAGTACTTTTTTACCTTTTAGAAGGTGCAGGTACCTGTCTAAGAAGGCAAGCACTGGGCCACTTGGATTATAAGACCAGGTAGGCCCTGCTATTATCACAAGATCCGCCTTCTCAAGGTGGGATTCATCTAACTGTTTTATTGGTACACGGATTCTGAAAAAGGTCTTCATCATCATTATCAGTGTCTTTGAAATACTGTTCAGGGGAAAGGAAAGTTTTTCTATGGGCTGAAGTTTTACACTTTCAACATGAAAGCCCCCTTTTTCAAGGCCTTTACCAAGATGATGTACAAGCTTTGCCGTCTGGGTACTGAAGGAAAAATATACAATGGTTACCAATCTTTTCTTTCCCCGATTATTGTTCATGTTTTTCATGCTGATTATGAAGAGCCTTCCCTCATCCTCTGCAGAAGTGACAATGCCGTTCTTTTTACCTCCATGGAGCTGTCGTCAAGAAATGAAAGTATCTCATCCTGTTTCAAGACCCCGAGCTCTCCAAGTCTTTCAATGGCAAGGGCCCTAACCCTTGCACTCTTGTCATGAAGAAGTTCCCGGTAAACCGCTTCGTTTTCAGGCCTGGCATCGAGCTGACCGAGAAGTATGAGAATATCGAGTTTAAGGGCAGGATCTCCTGATTCGAGCTCCTTTTTATATATGGCAGCCACTTCATCCTCTTTGTCCTTAAAACGCCAAAGGTTGAACAAAATGGCCCGCTTTTGGTCAAAAGAGCAGGTCTTTATCCTATCAGCAAGAAGGCCCATAAGTCGGCTGTCCTTTAGGTTGCAAAGGGCGTTTACAGCAATTTCCTGGATCTCTAAATCTTGCTGATACATGCATTCGATAAGGGGAAGCACTGCTGAAAGATTTCCCTCCCAGCCAAGGGCCATTATGGCTCGTGCCTTAACATCCCAGTCGTCAGAGCCAATGTCAGCTACGAGTTTTCTTATTAGTGCATGGGGGTCGTCAAGAAACGGACCTATTACAGCAATGTGGATGGCTGCCTGATCTCTAAGTTCGTCAGGCTCCCTTTCATCCTTCATTATTTCATAAAGGGGCCAGTAGATGTCTTCTTTGGCAACACTTCCAAGAAGAAGAATTATCTGCTTTCTAAGATCAATATCTCCTGCCCTAAGGGCCTTTAAAAGAAGCGGGATCGCCTTATGTCTTTCCTTAAGGATTAGACCGGGATTTTCAATATAACACCTTGCCTGATCAATAACTCTTTGGGCAAAATCAAAGGGAATTACAGGTTTTTTCAATGTCTTACATCAAACTCCAGATCAAATTTCAGACCTTTTTCTTTGCAAACAAGTGATAGTGCAAGGGTCCCCACCTCCGTAACCTCGGCCTGCAAGGTCACAGGGATGACAGTTCCCGGATCTATGCCAGGGGCATCAAGTCTTGTACGAAGACTACTGACAGGCTCTATCTCGTCATCCTGCCACGAAGAAACAAGATCACCTGGCTGGTCGGCAGGCCTCTGGGCTGAGCCCATAAACTGGAATTCTACATCTTCCCCAACAACCAGGCCAAATTCCTGCTGTGGTATGTCAACGACCGTGCCCTCTTCAAGCCCTTTTGGAACAACACAAAGGGCCTTTATGACAGGAGGCATGCCAGGGACTGCAAGTCCGGATGACTCCACTGCAATATAATAGGACCTTCCTATGCCTCCACGAATCTTTATGCCATCACCAAGCTGAACAAGGCCAAAGTGTGCAGCACCCCTTGACACGGCAAGATCAAGGTCAGTCCCTTCAAGCTCTTTTGGTGCATCTTGGCCAGCCCAGTCAGAAAGTATGGACATCACCCTGTTTCTGAGTACAGCGGCCTTAAAGACACCGCCATTAAAAAGGACGGCAGTGGGCATGACCGGCCCTGACATCTCAAGGGCCTGACCCTGTAGAGTCAGAAAACGAGCCAGATGTTTAGTGATTGCTGTATCCGAACAGTAAGGAAGGCCAAGCTCCCTAAGGCCCAAGGCCTTCTTCTTCTCTGGCATGTCCGTTACAGAACATTCAGGGAAGAACCCATCTAAAATCACCCTGGCAACAAGATCCCTTGTAAGACTTGTTCTTATTGTACCACCTACAAGGCCTGAGCCCCTGCCTGGAATGACAACAGGTACCTCATCAAGCCCTTCCTCTGCAAAAAGTTTCTCCTTCGCAAGCCTTACGTTGTTCCACAAACTCTGAAACTGGGCCTGATCAAGATTGTGTCCCTTATCCTTGAGTTCCTGGAATAAGACATGGGTGAGGGTCAAATCCATGTTGTCACCGCCAAGGAGAAGATGCTCTCCAACTGCAAGTCTTTCGAGCATAAGGGTGTTATCTTTGTTAGTAACCTGTATGAGGCTGAAGTCAGATGTTCCTCCGCCAACATCTATCACGAGGATTATATCCCCTGGCTCCACCTGTTCCTTCCATTTTTCCCCCATATTATTGAGCCAGGCATAAAAGGCCGCCTGTGGCTCTTCCAGAAGTGTTACCTTCCCAAGCCCTGCCGAGGCTGCGGCCTGAACAGTGAGGTCCCGTGCAACGGCATCGAAGGAAGCGGGAATCGTCACATAAACCTGTTGCTCCTCAAGACTCTGATCCGGATTTTTACCGATAATATGGTTCCATGCAGCCTTGAAGTGTCTTAGAAAGGTTGCAGTTGCCACCACGGGGGACAATTTTTGTACATCTTCTGCAGCATCAATTGGTAGTAAAGGCGCGGTCCTGTCAACCCCCTTGTGACAAAGCCAGCTTTTTGCTGATGATATCAACCTTCCCGGCACCTGGGCCCCACGAAGCCTTGCCCATTTCCCCACCACGCGCTCGCCAAATGGATCCCAGGGCATAACAAGGCCTCCTCCTTCCTTCTCCTTCTTGGTGGGTAGGTATATGAAAGAAGGAAGCAACTGATACTCCCTGATTTCCCCTGGAGCCTCTATTTGAGGCACTGGGAAGATCTCAATATTTCCATCTTCCTTTTCAAGATCGACGTAGGAAAGCACACAATTTGTGGTACCAAGATCGATTCCGATAACAAAACGTGAATGGTCTTTGCTCATATCTTTATGGCCTGAACGTAGTCTGTTAGCTAATATCTTACTGGATTTCCACTTCGGCAGGTGCTATTACGTCAGTTTTTTCTTTGCCTGTCCATTTTGGAAGATTAAGCTCGGTGAAACGCCATCCAGGATGTCTTATTATCCCCTTGTAGGGCGGATTACCATGAAGGTTGCCAATGAGCCTTATCTTAGAAGGATCAAAATCTTCCTCTATCTCAACTTCGCTGCCCTCCCCTGCTTCAAGGACAGGTTTTAGGTTCAGAACATCCATGATTGCATTTCTGCATCCTCTATGAACCTCTCGTACTGCAGCACCTATCTGGGCATCGTCATATGGCTCAATATCTTCAAGGAGAAAATCGATAAGCCTTCCTTCTCTTTGAAGAAGTCCCAAAAGCTGAACCACAGCAACTTCTTTAGGATAGAGCTCCTCGACCCTTTCAGTTTCTACAGGTTTTTCTTCAAAAGTGGAAGATTCTTCCCCTTTCTTCTCATCCTCCTGTTCTTTCACTTCCTGCCCTGGCAGTGATGCGACAACAAGGGCAAAAATTAGCCAGGCACCAACAGGTGCTGCCATAAGCGCCCAACCTTCCCAGTTGTTGTTTTTGAGAAATATCTCCTGGTGAAGATATACAATGTAACCGCAAAAACCACTAACACACGCGGAGAAAATAAAAGATAATGTCAAAATTGTACCTTTTTTCATAACATGAGCCCTTTTTGATTTTTAGATGTTTGTCGAGACAATAATTCCCACTAAATGATAGGTCAATACGCCAAAGGAGAAGCTTTAGGGCATTTATAGGATCATCGTTTTTGTTGGGAAGTTTTTCCTTTTTTATCTTCCTCTTTTATCAGCTTCTTTGGCTCATCCAGATCCTTCTTGATGTCCTTGGCTATATTGAATACATAACCTTTCTCATCCTTGACCAAACAGATCTGCTCCTTCTCATTACATGGGCGTAGATAAAGTAGATGAAGCGCGCCGTTTTTATCTTTAACTGTGAGCACCCCTTCCTCTTTTGCCTTATCCTGTATGCGAAATTCGTCTTTTGGCAATGGCTTGGTAGCTCGCATGGGAAAAAGACGAGATAGTATCTCTTGTGCCCTATTCCCATCAATTACCTGGGACTTCTTCCCAATGTTTAATTGCCATTTGGATCCCTGTTTCTGTTGCCCCCTTTTTAGGCTCCAATGTATTTTGCCACACTTGTATTCAACTTCATTGATCTCAAAGGGTGTTTCTTTAATAAGGGTAAGTTCAATCCACGGACGTATCTCTATGGGGGAATCCATCTGCTTGCTCCAAATATCAAAGTCTGCCAGTATATCCTTGGAGACAAGATAAACCTTGCTGGAATCGGCCTTTTTTACAAAACAGCTTCCCCAACCAGGCCCTTTTTTACCGACAACAAGGCTTGCAAGCCTGCTTCCCGAGCGTTCAAGAACTATTTGTAGACCCTGATTTTCCCCTAGGCCAAAATCATCAAGATATCTTCTGTCATCTGCCCGAAGCTGTCCAGTAAGAGAAGACAGATCATGCAGCAATTTTTCTACCTTTTGCGACTTTGCATAGGTCCAGAATTTTTTCCCTTCTTTTTTTACTGAGACAAGCCATCCATCCTTTGTTTTTTTTATAACAAGCCCTTTGTCTTTTGAGCCTCTCCAATATGCCTTTAAGGAATCAGGCCATTTATTTTCGAAATTTGGCAGAATGGATACGAATATATCTGGACCTTCCTCCCTTTGTTGCCGCTGGCCTGCAAAGTATATGAACACTAGACAAATAAAAAGGATGGCAAGGATTGAAAGTTGCCAAGATTTCATCAGCACCTCCCAAGTAGCAACTTTTAGAAATGGTTTTACCAGGCAAACTCACACCTTTTCCGCGCCTTTTTTCGCCTGATGGAGTGAATTATTCCCATGATTGTCCAGAAAGCAGGCATAAGTAACGTGGTAAATAGCTTCCACATGAGCCGTTGACCTGGCTCTATCTCCCTGATAAGTCTTTGGCTCTGTTGTTTCGTCCTCACATTTATCAGCTCGTCCCCGAGACACAACACGTCCATGCAGTTCAGAATCAGTGGACCGTTTGAAAGGGCAGAAATAGCGTTGTCCGTAAACATCGTGCTTGAGCCAATGAGTATAAGTTTTGACGCCTTTGTCGGTTCTGTTTCTTTCTTTGTTTCTTTTTGTTTTTCATCTTTTGATTTCTTCTCTTTTTCATCATCTGGCCAAGGTGGTACCTCCGCCTTTGACGTTTGGTTTTCAAAGCTTCCTCTGACCAAAATGGCAAGGGGCCTTTGGGAAAATTCCCCCGCTTTTGGTGTAAGATCTTCATGGGTTAGGATTCCTGGATGAAACTTCCGAGTCCAGCTATATTTGCTTGTCTTAAAAAGATCCGTCACCCTTAGCCCTTTTGCCGAGATCTTTTTTTCATCTATTTGTAAGGGGCTTCCCCACAGATACAGCAGGCCATTTAGGTTGCTCGTTATAGAAATATTCTTGTTCATAGAATCAGGCAGTATCTTAATCTGCATTGGAAACCGCACGGGCGTCCGAACAAGGGCTGTGAATAGCCCCATCTGTTTGCTTGATTCTATTGAAAGAACTGCACTTGATTTGTCAAATAGCATGTCCTCATCCACTTTTAGGCCGAAGTCTTTTATTAGGCTGTTTAGGTTGTTATCCATTTTTTCAACACTTGCAGATATCCCTTTTTGACCATTCGTGTACCCGTATCTGTAGTGTTGAAAGGCAAGTATGACTGGTTTTCCTGTTGAAAGAAATTTTTTAATCTCATAGAGTTGCCGCCTGTTTAGCTTCCAGGGGCCAAGTATCAGCATTGCACTTGCGTCATCTGGAATCGGATGGTCTTTGGATATCTCCTGCCTTGAAACCATGTAGCCCTGGGAGCGTAGCAACTCCTCCAACATCTTGTAATGATCCACTGCAGGAGGTATTGGCTGACCAAGCCTTTGGTACATGAGTGCCATTTGAGGTGGAATCTGCTCTTTTGGTGCCACCATTACAATCTTAGGTTCCTTATCCATGGATAGTCTGAATATCTTAGACACGATCTCATACTCAAGACTGCCAAGTGAATCTGGCAGGACCTGAGGAATGATCTCATCTTTTTTATCAAGATAGGAAAGCTGCAGGGCAGAATAGACCCTTTTGATGTTTAAAGAATCGCGTTCTATTGTCTGGGCATTAAAGGGCACTATGCCTTTTTTAGCAATTTCTTCCTTTTCCCTTTGGGACAATGACTCGGGTGCCACAATCTTGTAAGTGAACATCGGGCTTAATTTTGAGAACTCATCAAGGATATCACCAACATCCCTTGGCATTTCCTTCATGGCAGTTGGCAGTTTGTCCTTTGATGAACAGTAGTATGTTACCGTTATAGGCACCTTAAGTCTTGCAAGCACCTTCACTGTACCTGGAGATATGGTGTAGATCTTGTTCTCTGTAAGATCAAGCCTGTACCATCTATGATCAGAGGCTATTGCATTCAGGAAAACCGCAATGCCAACTATCAGAAGCACAGATGGCACAAAGCCCTTTTGTATGCGAAACTTCAAAAGGCCCTCAAGGGTCAGAATGTTTATGGCAAGAAAGGCCACTGTGTACGAAATGAAAAATATTATGTCTGAAATATCGATAACACCCTTTGCGAAAGAGGCGAAGTGTCCTTGAAGCCCTATGGCGTGGCGCAAGAAGGTTCCAAGTCCGCCTACCCAGCTATCAACGAAGGTGGAGAAAAATTCAGTACCTGCCAAAAAACAGA
>JALSQG010000011.1 GCA_026985565.1 Deltaproteobacteria bacterium | reverse complement strand
AGTCACCCCAAGGGAAAATCAGTCGGGTTGATGGCACTCAAGGTAAAAAACGGCAAGATCAGTAACTACGACAATAGACTATTCATGTTACGACAGTCCCGGCCATGAAAACTACTACTTGAAAGCTGATGAACTGCGGGGATGTCGTATGCGTCATGTAGGATTATCGGGGATGTCGGGAGTAAATAACTATTTTTGTATTATTCATGTCTGCTGAGATAAAATCAACGATAGACACAAAGTGCCAAAATTTTTCACGGAAAATCTTTTCTCATCATGGAAAAATATTTCTCTTTTTTTATTTAAGTTATATTTCATATGGCCTTTTCATGGTTTTTTTCACCTAAAATAGCCCGAAATACTGGCACATTTAATGCATAATATAAAGTCAAATAGAAAATAAGTAATAGAAAGGAGGTGGAAAGTTTTAATTCAATACAAAAGTAAGATAAGTGATTAAAAAAATAGAAAAAAACGAGGAGGTTAAAAACATGAAAAATCGCTTATTATTTTTGGGTAACTATTTATTTTTTATTTTATTATTGTTAACGCTTGTAACAGTTGGGCAGGTTTGGGCTGTCACATACCATTATGATGATACATGGATAGACTGGCCAGGCTATGAAAATGCTCCACATAACTATCACAACCAAGATGAAATTGGGACTCCACACATAAAATCATTTGAAGTCACAATTAATGATGCTTCCAAGGCACTTGAAGAAGTACAAATATTTATGGATCCCAGTCAAAGCGGAGGCATAGTTTTGTTTGACTCCTTGTTCATTTCTACCGGAGGCGCATGGGACAGTTGGGATTATTTAGTTCATAATGGTGGTGATTGGCATGCAGGTAGTGATACTCCAACAGATAACGGTTTGTATCAAGTAATAGATCCTAATAATTATCATTATGTGTTAGCTCCGGCTGGACGTACAGGAGATCCAAACGGCATCAATAAAAATGATCTCGAATTTTTGGAAAATCAGAACGGTTTCTTGTCATGGGATGCGAATTCCAAGACCATGACCTATGATTTTACTAAGCTTACCACTACAATCGTTATGGATCCTGATAATTTCTTTATTGCTTATACTCCATGGTGCTCCAATGACAACATTGGAGGTGGTAATGCGCCGATTCCTGAGCCAGCAACCATTTTACTATTTGGTCTGGGATTAGTAGGTATTGCTGGTATTGCAAGGAAAAAAATAGCGTAACTTTCTACAAGAAACACAATTAAAAAGGGCCTCGTATAAGAGGTCCTTTTTTTGAGATGAATTCTTTTAATAAAATAAAGTGCCAAGGCTTATGAATTACAAACAAATACTATTATTCTTTCTTTTCCTCTTGTATACCGTACAAACATCCAATGCATATCCACTTATTAATATACCTTGGACAGGCAATGAAGCGCAACTCATTGACGATAGATATTATGCAGTCGGTTTTGGTGGAGGAGCTTCACCACAATTTGGTGGACAGGCAGGATTAAATATAGGTGGCCATGCATTTGAGTTTACTATTCAATACAATATTTACGTTGACCACGCCCTGATTGATGCCACACTTTTAGACATGGGCACTTGCTCCACACCAAATCAAAATCAATCCTGTAAATCACAATTCAGGGCAATTATTTATGACCAATCAATTGATGATCCTTATCGGGGCATCATACCTAACGACACACCTGATATACGTAGTGAAATCACGACAATAAGAGGACTTGGTATCCATTACAATGTTCAATCTAAATTGATTGGCATAACACTTCTTCCCGGTACTTATTGGATAGCCATTGAAGGAGAGGGTGAAAGGACTTCCTTTGATAATATTCGATTAAGCGGACGCCGTGTCCTAGTTCCAGAACCGTCCGCTTGTGTATTATTGCTCGGAGGGTTAACACTTTTAGAAATTCTCATGTTAAAGAAGATAGGTCTTTACCATCCTATTGCGAATAAGAAAAGTAGGGTTCGCTATCACTGTATGAGATAACAAGCAGAAATTTACCCTTTTGAAAAAGGTGAAAGGGTACCGCAATTTTGGACAGTTATTATTAGTATTTTCATCTGATTATAATTATTCAGGAAGCCCTATTAAAAGTGATAAACTAAGTCCCCCTAAAAAGGGTTACGCAATCCCCTGGAAAAGGAAATGTTTTGTTTTGTAAACTCAACAGTAAAACTGTTTTGACCGTTAATAAGGGGCCGGCGCCCGTTTTGAGCGCCGGCCCCTTATTTATATGTGCCTAACTTGCCACTCTTATTTTTTATCCCTTTTTGAAGACAACGTGGTTGTTCTCATCGAGATCCACGATGATCTTGTCTCCTTCCTTAAAGACCCCTTCAAGGATCTCAAGGGCAAGTGGATCTTCAATGTAACGCTGGATGGCACGCTTAAGTGGCCTTGCTCCATAGTTTGGATCATAGCCCACCTCGGCAAGCCACTCCCGAGCCTTGTCTGTAATCTCAAGTTCGTATCCGTTTTCCTTGAGTCTTTCAGCAAGGTAACCGACCTGGATCTCAACTATCCTTGCAAGATGCTCTTTTGTAAGGGCATGGAAGATGATTATGTCATCTATACGGTTTAGGAACTCAGGCCTGAACTGGGCCCGCAAGGCCTCCATGACCCTTGCCTCCATCTCAGCTGCATTGGTTGCCTCCATGATGAGGGAGCTTCCCACATTTGAGGTCATAATTATGATGGTATTTCTAAAGTCCACTGTCCGGCCCTTTCCGTCAGTGAGCCTTCCATCATCAAGTATCTGAAGCAGGATGTTGAACACATCAGGATGGGCCTTTTCTATCTCGTCAAAGAGCACTACAGAATAAGGTTTTCTCCGAACAGCCTCTGTGAGATAGCCTCCCTCTTCATAACCAACGTATCCGGGAGGTGCACCGATTAGCCTGGCAACAGAGTGCTTTTCCATGAACTCGCTCATGTCAATGCGAATCATGGCCTGCTCGGTATCGAACAGGAACTCTGCAAGGGCCTTTGCAAGCTCGGTCTTTCCAACACCTGTTGGCCCAAGGAAGATAAAGGAACCAATTGGCCTGTTTGGTGCCTGAAGACCAGCCCTGGCCCTTCTGACTGCATTTGATACGGCAATAATGGCCTTTTCCTGACCAACCACCCTCTTACCGAGCTCTTCCTCAAGGTGAATGAGTTTTTCCCTTTCACCCTGCATGAGCTTGCTGACAGGAATACCAGTCCATTTTGAGATGATGGCTGCGATATCTTCTGCATCCACCTCTTCTTTTAGCATGGACTTTCCTTCCTTCTGGAACTCTTCCAGTCGCTTTTGCTCCTCTTCAAGCTGTTTTTCAAGTTTTGGTATCTCGCCATAAAGGATCTCTGCAACCTTGTTCAGGTCGCCAAGCCTCTGTTTCTGCTCTGCCTCGACCCTAAGCTTGTCTATTTGCTCTTTTATATCCCTTATCCGCTGGATCATTGTCTTTTCTTCCTTCCAGCGGGCCTTTAGGGCATCGCTTTGCTCCCTTAGGTTTGCAAGCTCTTCCTCTAACTTTTTTAAGCGCTCCTGGGATGCAGGATCAGACTCCTTCTTCAAGGCCTCCCTTTCTATCTCAAGCTGCATGATCTTGCGCTCGATCTCGTCAATCTCAGTGGGCAGACTGTCGATTTCTATCCTTAGCTTTGCCGCTGCCTCATCGATAAGATCAATGGCCTTGTCAGGAAGGAACCTGTCTGTGATGTAGCGGTGAGAAAGGGTTGCTGCAGCAACAAGGGCAGAATCCTTGATTCTTACTCCATGATGCACCTCATACTTTTCCTTTAACCCTCTTAGGATTGCAATGGTGTCCTCAACAGAGGGCTCATCCACAAGCACCGGCTGAAACCGCCTTTCAAGTGCCGGGTCCTTTTCGATGTACTTTCGGTATTCGTCGATAGTGGTTGCACCAATACAGTGTAATTCACCCCTTGCAAGGGCAGGCTTTAACATGTTGGAGGCATCCATTGCCCCCTCGCTTGCACCTGCACCAACCAGGGTGTGTATCTCGTCTATAAACAGGATTATCTCTCCCTGTTTTTCCGCAACCTCCTTTAGAACCGCCTTTAGCCTTTCCTCAAACTCACCCCGGTATTTGGCTCCGGCAATAAGGGAACCCATATCAAGGGCCACGATTCTCCTGTTTTTCAAGGTTTCAGGCACATCTCCGGCGACGATCCTCTGGGCAAGCCCTTCAACAATGGCGGTCTTACCCACACCAGGCTCACCGATAAGAACAGGGTTGTTCTTGGTACGCCTTGAAAGGACCTGCATGATCCTTCTGATCTCTTCATCACGCCCGATGACCGGGTCGAGCTTTCCGGAACGGGCAAGCTCCGTAAGGTCTCTTGCGTACTTTTCAAGGGCCTGATACTTCTCCTCAGGATTTGGATCTGTAATTCTCTGTGTGCCCCTAATGGCCACAAGGGCCTTCATGAAGGCATCCTTTGTGACACCATGTGCCGTAAGTGCCTGATAGACGGCTGTAGCAGGTGTCTCTATCATGGCAAGTACCAGGTGTTCCTGGCTTACATACTCATCCTTCATGTCTGAGGCAATGGAAAAGGCCTTCTGGAGCACCTGGTTCAAGGTGGGAGACAGATATATCTGCGCTCCTGCCCCTGTCACCTTTGGCAATTTTTCAAGGGCCTGGTCAAGCTCTGCTTCTATGGCCTGAACAGATACCCCCATTTTCTTCAGCACCGATGGCACAATGCCTGTATCGTCTGTAAGAAGCACCTTCAGAAGATGCTCAGGCTCTATCTGCTGATGATTATTTGACTGAGCAAGCTTCTGGGCCTCCTGAAGGGCCTCTTGTGATTTCATGGTAAATTTGTCATATTGCATAGGAACTCTCCTTTCCGCTTTCTAAGGTTCTGAAACTAATTGGGAAAACGTGTAAAATCCCTCTAAAGTCAGATAACTACCTGAATTTCTTTAAGGAAGCTAAGAACGCACCAAGTAGGTGTCAAGACAATGGAAGCGAAAAAATTGCACAATCAGAAGAAAAACCGTTGCGTCCTCTTTGACATGGACGGAGTGGTCCTTGACAGCATGCCCTATCATGTAAGGGCATGGAAGGACGCATTCAAAGAGCATGGTATGGAGGTTGATGAAAAGCTTTTCTATTTGTACGAAGGCGCCATAGAGCCAGATGTTGCCTGCACGCTCTTTTCAAAAAACGGTGCATCCATAACAACAGATGAATTTTTTGAAATCCACTCCATGCAGAAAAGGTATTTCATGGAACGATACGCGGAAAAGGTACGCCCTTTCAGGGATGTGCCCAAACTTCTTGAGAAACTAAAAGAAAGCAAGGTGAAAACAGCTCTTGTTACAAGCTCTCACAAGGACATACTCGAGGCAGTGCTGCCAAAGCCCCTTAAAGCACTTTTTGACCATGTGGTAACTGGAGACGAGGTAAAAAAGAGAAAACCCCACCCGGATCCTTATCTTGCAGGGCTTTCAGGCATTGGAGCAAACAGGGCCAATGGGGCTATTGCCGTTGAAAATGCACCGGCAGGCATAGAATCTGCAAAAAGGGCCGGGCTTTCCTGTATTGCAATCACAACCACTCTTTCAAAGAAACATCTTTGTAATGCCGATCTCGTGATAGACAATCACGGGGAATTAATAAATCTTCTTTGAATCACTAACTCAAGTTTCTGATTTAAAATAATTTGTGGAAAATAAAGACAAATAACGACTTGAAAATCAACGACTTTTTAGCCATGGACGTGCATGGACAGTTTACCGGCCCTGATCAGGCCCCACAAACACCCCAGACAGCAGCCAAAGTAGCTGGCTCTTTGCTGTCTTTTGTCATGCCAAAGGCATCTGGAGTTTTATTCATGCCCGACGGGGCATGAATAAATGTATTTGTCCATGTAAGTCCATGCGTGTCCATGGCTAATTAAAAGTTTTTTTAAGTAGGTTATACAACTCCGCAAGTTGAATCACGAAGAAACGTAACCTGTTAAACATGGCTACTTGATTTAGGAAGATGGCCAATCAATATTCTTCCTTGCTTATGACCATGCCTGTAAGGATCTTTGGATAAAAAAAAGTGGACTTGTGAGGCATGCAAAGGCCGGCATCGGCAACGTCAAGCACCTGTTCCACCCTTGTTGGGTGCATGAAAAAGAGTACCTGATTTTCCCTTAGCTCTTCTATTGCCCTCTTTGAGTCTGGGACAAAGTATATGTCCTTTCCAGCCTCAAGTTTTTCAGGCTCAAGCCCCATTGCCCTCTTAAACACCAGTTCCTCAAGGACCACAACATCCAGATCCGCAAGCTCCCTGTGGCCCACAGCATCGAGAAGGAGACCTTTTGCCTCCTCCTTGGGGCAAAGGACAAAGGCCTGTCTGCTTCCTCCAAACATGACGCTTATACCCTGAGAGCAGGTACTTGCTGTGACATCCTCAAAGGTCCCCGCCTGCTCCCCTATGCCTTCTGCACCCTCAAAATCAATGGGATTTAAATGAAAATACTTTCTTAGTCCTTCTTTTACCTGGTCCTGATCAAGATTTTCAGGAAGGTTCAAGAGCCTGTGGGTTGGAAGCACCACAAGGCCCGGATCCCTTGCATCCACGAGATATGCCATTGTGTAGTTGTATGGGGCGTTTGGCCCAAGGCCGTAGCGCTCCTCCATCTCCTTTCTATAACGTATGGCTGTTGTGTATCTGTGGTGCCCGTCTGCAATGTAAAGTTTCATGGAATCGAAAACAGATCGAAGAATTGAAAGGATTTTTTGATCCTTGATACGCCAAAGACAGTGTGTGGCTCCCCTTTTGTCCCTGACACTAAAAAGCCTTTTCCTTTCGGCCTCCTTGAGCAATTTTTCAACTTCCTTGTTATGGCGGTAGATCATGAAGATTTGGCTGAACTGGCCCTTTGTGGCACTTCTTAGAAGAAACCTGTCTTGGGTCACCTTGGAAAAGGTCCTTTCATGGGGCAAAACCGTCCTTTTGTCCCACTCATCTGCCCGAACAAGGCACACAAACCCCTTTCTGACAAGGCGCCTTTTGGTGTTTTCATACTCTATGTCATAGGGATAAATGGCAGATTCGTGGTCCTTAAGAAGGACACCTTCCCTAAGCCATCTGTCAAAAAGAAGGGCTGCACACTCATACTTGTCTTTAACGTCTCCACTGCATTCCTTTTTAGAAGGGAGCTCAAGGGCAAAGATGTTTCTTGGCTCCTTTTCAACGAGCTGGTCCCGTTCCTGTTTGGTTATGACATCGTAGGGCGGAGCAACGAGATCTTCCAAACGAGCAGTCTTTTCATTGTAGTAAACGCCCTTAAAACCACTTATGGAGGCCATTTCCATTTCCTTTCCGCTTTAAAAACTTGTTTTAAGCCCTTACTCTTCTATGATTTCAAAATATTTTCTAAAGGCAAGCCTTGCATAACTTGCAGACCTTCTTCCCAAGACCCCCTCATGGGCCACAAAGACCCCAACTGCAAGACACCTTCCAGTCTTACTGCTGCATGCAAACCCAGTGAAAAGATCGTACCGGAAGCGGTGATCGTCACTGTCAATGGTGCCGGTCTTGCCACCGATTACGAGTCTGCTCAAAACCTTGTCTTTCTTCCAACCCCTGAAGGCCCTTTTTGCAGTACCAGACTTTACAGTCTCTTGCATCAACTGATTCAAAAGCCTGGCGGTCTTTGGATTAACGGCACGTTTCAAGGGGTAGAATCTGTTTTGATAGACCATTTCGCCCCCTTTTTCAACAACAGAATCTATGAAACTTGGTGCCATGATGACACCACCGTTTGCTACTGCTGCAGAGATAAGGGCCTCGTGCAGGGCAGTGATTCTCGTCTTTCTGTTGAAGCCGCTTGCAACCTCTGCCAAATTGTATGGATCCGGCCCAATTTCCAAGGGGCTGACCTTTACCGGAAGCTCAAAGGGAATGGGACTTTCCCAAAGAAACCTCCTTGCCATCTCCAATATTCCCTCCCTTCCAAGAATTGAGATCCCGAGTTTGCCAAAGACGGGATTTATGGACTTGGCAAAGGCCTCGGCAAGGGTGACCTTTGTGGTATAGCGGTTTTTCTTGTCCTCAAGTTGATACTTGTAAAGGGTATGTCGCCTGCCGTTAAAATAGAGGCTGCTCCTTGGACCAAGTAAGTGAAGCTCCATGGCACCGGCTGCAGTTACTATCTTAAAAAGGCTCGCAGAGGGCACAAGACGGCTTGTCCAGACCCTGGAAAAGGGTGTCATCCTGTCAAAGCCAGACATTGCTGCAATGCGCCCTGAGATGGGATCTATACACACTATTGCACTCATTGCCCCGATACTGTCTTCATAAAGACTGTCCAAATAGGCCTGGAGGGATTGGTTTATAGTGGTTGTGGCCACAAATTGTCTGCCATTAAAGAAAAAAGAAAAACGCCTCTTCGTAAGCTCCGTGGAAGATATATGGTTAAACGCTTTTCTTAAAACCTCTTGAGGCAAAAAGGACTGTATTTGTCTGCCAAGACGAAGGTTTTGTTCATTTGAAATTCCGCCTGCATTGGTAGCAGAAACATATTGAAAGAACAAAACAGAGATTATGAAAAAGGCAAAAACAGTTTTAAGAGTCTTCAAGCTTGTATCTCCTGCAAGTTTTCGCTGACCTTTCTTTCAAAAATAGAGGGCATAATATTTTTTAAAGGCCGTGTCCAGTGCAGATAATGGGTTTTGCCCTTTTCGGCTTTCCACTATAGATAATCCGAAAGTAAAAACATGAGAGAAGGAAAAAGCATGTTATTTTGGGCCCGTACCCTCTTTTAGCGTGCATTTTCTCCTCTTTTTAGGTTTTTCTTGCGATTTCAAAATGCCATAGATGGTTATTTGATTGGACAACTGCCCTCAAGGCGATTATCTTAAACAAAAATCCTTAATCAATTGGAGGTACCTCCCTGTGAAACACCAAAGATTTCTCTTTCTCCTTGGCCTTATGGTCATACTGGTGGGCGGTTGCGCAAGCCAGACGGGATGGCAGCCGGTTGTGGATCCGTACAACGATCCAAGAGCAGCTTACATAAATCAGGATCTTATGGAATGCAAGGTGCTTGCCCAGAGGGTTTCTGGCTACACCCCTGGTGAGGTGGTCAAGGGTGGGCTGATTGGCGGTGCTATAGGTGCTGCCTCCGGCGCTGCCATTGGTGCAGCTGTCGGTTCACCTGGGAAGGGAGCGGCAATTGGTGCAGCAGCCGGTGGCATTGGAGGTGGAACCTACAAGGGCCTTGATGCTGAAACGGCTTACAAACGGGCCTACATCCGCTGCATGAGACAGAGGGGGCACAAGGTTCTTAACTGACTTACCTTGCCATAAGCTTTCCATATAAAAGGCCGCAACATGAAGCGGCCTTTTTAATTTTCAAATTTCCAATAGATGGTTTCATTTTTCTCTTTGAAATGATATAATATTTCCGTTTTTTTATTGAAAAATAGTCAAAATCTGCAGGAGGTAAAAGCAACTGAGCCATGTTTAAAGTAGGCGATCTGGCAGTCTATCCGGCTCATGGCGTTGGCCTTATCGAGGCCATAGAAGAGAAGGAAATCGGTGGATCAACCCTGGTCTTCTATGTCATGCGCATACTCGAAAACGACATGAAGATAATGATCCCCAAAAACAACACCGAGGCAGTTGGCCTCCGCTCAATAATCTCCAAAAAGGATGTGGAACGGGTTTATTCCATCCTTGAGGAGAAGGATGTCAAGTTTACGCCTCAGACTTGGAATAGGCGTTACAGGGAATACATGGAACGGATAAAGACAGGTTCGATATTTGACCTTGCAGCAGTACTCAGAGACCTTTACATCCTCCAGATGGACAAACCCCTTTCCTTTGGAGAAAAGAAGATGCTTGATACTGCCAAGACCCTGCTGGTCAAGGAGCTTTCCATTGCAAGGAACAAAGATGAAGAGGAGATAGAGCGCGGCATCAAGGAGATATTTGGCATAGAAGAGATTCAAACAGATCCTGAGCCAGACATGCTTCTTGAAATGAAAACGGACATATAACTGTTGCCATCTGTTCCTTGACTGAACCCAAGCCCGCAACAAGGCAGATTCATCTCGTGGTGGAACCGAGTGATGAAGGCCTACGTCTTGACAAATACCTTTCCAAAAAGATCCAAAGCATATCGCGTACCAGGCTAAAGGCCCTTGTAAAAGAGGGGCTTGTCACTGTAAATGGAGTAAGCTGCCTGATTCCAAAACAAAGGGTCGTGACTGGCCAGGAGGTCTCCGTTACGGTCCCTGAACCAGAGCCAGACCAGGTGATCGCCACTGCCATGGACCTTGAGATTCTGTTTGAGGACGAACACCTGATTGCCATAAACAAGCCCCCTGGCATGGTTGTTCACCCAGGAGCCGGAAATACCAAGGCCACGCTTGTACACGGGGTTCTTCATCACTGCAAGGGCCTTTCCGTCATAGGTGGGAAGATAAGGCCTGGTGTTGTTCACAGGCTGGACAAGGACACAAGCGGTGTGATAGTCATGGCCAAAAATGACGTGGCCCATCTAAGGCTTTCTGAGCTTTTTAAGGATAGGCGGGTGAAAAAGCACTACCTTGCCATTATCTCCGGGCATTTACCAGACAGGCAGGGGATTGTGGATAAGGCCATCGGACGCCACCCTGTTAGACGCACCAAGATGGCCATTGATGAGAAGAGGGGCAGATCGGCCCTTACCAAATTCTGGGTTGAAAGGGACCTTCTGGCAGCCCAGCTTGTTCGAATCCGAATCTTTACTGGACGTACTCACCAGATCCGTGTCCACATGGCCCACCTTGGCCACCCCATTCTTGGAGATGCAACATACGGTGGACCCAAAGTTTTACGAGCAGGCCCCGAAGGCAAGGAGGTGACCGTACCAAGGCAGATGCTTCATGCAGCAAACCTTGAAATGGTGCATCCGGTGTTGAAAAATAAGATTTACCTTGAAGCGCCCTTGCCAAAGGATATGATGGAGATCCTGAAAATGCTTTCAGGCGACTTAAAAAGCAAGAAATAGGCAGTGGCCTTGAAAGTGTTTGCCTCTTTTAGTAACAGGTGTATTGATTGACTTATACATATAGGTAAAAGATGAAGCAGTCATTTTATTTGTCATTCAAACAAAATCTTCACAGGAACAGGAGTTGAGATGGCCCACAGAATAGAAGTCTGTCTAAAGACAAACCTTAAGGACGCCCTTGGGCAAAAGACCCTAAAAAGGGCAAAAGAGGATCTTAACCTGCCAGTCCAAGACATAAGAACCTACAAGGTATATCTGGTTGAAATGGAGCTTTCTGAAAGCCAACTTGAAGACATAGCCAGGGGACCTTTTTCAGACCCTGTCATTCAACAGTTCAGCATAGATACGCCCATTGCTGCAAAAATTGCAAAAGAAACCAATCAACAGTGGCAATGGGTCATTGAGGTTGGTTTCAGACCAGGCGTTACAGACAATGAGGGGAAAACAGCCAAAGAGGCAATAGAGCTTCTTATTGGTAGAAGGCTCAGGCAGGATGAAGGCGTCTATACCTCAACCGGTTACCTCATAATGGGCGGTCTAAATGAGGCCCAGGCCCACTGCCTTGCAACTGACCTCCTTGCAAACGATCTCATACAAAGGACCACCATTGCCCCTTTTGAACGCCTTGAAGAGGATTATGGGAAGACAGACAGCCCCTTTTTCTTCGTCCCAAGGGTCAGGGAAGAGACAAAAGTGGAGGTCCTTGAGTTTGATCTCCTGTCCATGAGCGATGAGGAGCTTTTGAAACTTTCAAGGGAAAGGGTCCTTGTGCTAAGTCTCAAGGAGATGAAGATACTCCAGGACCACATGAAAGATCCAAGGATCATTGAAGAAAGAAAAAGGGTTGGCTTAGGAGCAAAATACACAGACTGTGAACTTGAGGCCCTTGCCCAGACCTGGTCTGAACACTGCAAACACAAGATCTTTAATGCAAAGATCAACTACAAGAGGCCAGACGGTGAAGAGGAGATAGACAGTCTTTTCAACACCTACATTAAAGGTGCGACCCAAAAGATAAGGAAACAGCTTGGCCAAAGGGACTGGTGCCTTTCTGTTTTCAAGGACAATGCAGGGGTTGTAAGTTTTACCGATGAACTGAACGTTGCCTTTAAGGTTGAGACCCACAACAGCCCCTCTGCCCTTGACCCGTACGGGGGTGCCCTTACCGGAATAGTTGGTGTCAACCGTGATCCCTTTGGAACAGGGCTTGGTGCAAAACTTGTGTTCAATACCGACGTATTTTGCTTTGGCCCTCCAGACTATGACAAGCCCATTCCTAAAGGGCTGCTTCATCCAAAAAGGATATTTGAAGGGGTGAGAGAAGGGGTGGAGCATGGCGGCAACCAAAGCGGCATTCCCACTGTAAACGGCTCCATAGTCTTTGACGAACGCTATCTTGGAAAGCCCCTGGTATTTTGCGGCACTGGCGGAATAATGCCAAAGACCATAGGAGGACGTCCTTCCTACGAGAAAAAGGCCATGCCAGGAGATGCAATCGTCATGTGCGGAGGACGCATTGGCAAAGACGGCATTCATGGGGCAACCTTCAGCTCGGAAGAGCTTCATGAAGGCTCCCCAGCCACTGCCGTTCAGATAGGAGACCCCATCACCCAGAAGAAGATGACAGACTTTCTTCTGAGGGCAAGGGATCTTGGGCTTTACAACTCCATCACCGATAACGGCGCAGGTGGCCTTTCGTCCTCTGTTGGGGAGATGGCCCTTGAATCTGGAGGCTTTGAGCTTCACCTTGACCGTGCGCCCTTGAAATATCCGGGCCTTCAGCCCTGGGAGATTCTTGTTTCAGAGGCGCAAGAAAGGATGACTGTAGCAGTTCCCCAGGAAAGGCTTGATGAATTCCTAAAACTTTCTGAAAAGATGGGGGTCGAATCCACGGTCCTTGGCACCTTCACTGATTCTGGAAAGTATCACTGCCTTTATGACGGAAAGACAGTTGCCTACCTTGACATGGACTTCATTCATGAAGGAGTCCCTCAGATGCACCTTACCGCGGTATGGGAGCCCCCAAAACACGAGGAACCAGACTTTGAATGCCCGAAGGACCTTGGAGGAGAGCTAAAGGCGCTTCTTTCAAGATTCGACATCTGCAGCAAGGAGTATGTGGTTCGACAGTACGACCATGAGGTACAAGGGGGAAGCGTGATAAAACCCCTTTGCGGCGCCATGAATGACGGGCCAAGTGATGCAGCAATACTAAGGCCTGATCTTACCCGCCTTGAAGGCCTTGTTGTCTCGCACGGTATCTGCCCAAGGTTCAGTGACATTGACACCTTTTACATGGTGTGCGCAGCCGTTGACGAGGCAGTTAGAAACGCCCTTTGCGTTGGGGCAAAATTCGATGAGATGTCCGGTCTTGACAACTTCTGTTGGTGCGACCCGGTACAGTCTGAAAAGACCCCAGATGGGCACTACAAGCTGGCCCAGCTTGTAAGGGCAAACAAGGCCCTTTATGACATATGCACCACCTACATGATTCCCTGCATATCAGGAAAAGACAGCATGAAAAATGATGCCACCATAGGAGGTGTCAAGATTTCCATACCACCTACCCTGCTCTTTTCACTAATTGGGAAAATCGATGACGTGAGAAAGGCCCTCACCATGGATGTCAAATCCCCAGGAGACCTGATCTACGTCCTTGGCACCACCTATCCCGAGCTTGGGGCCTCAGAATATTTTGCAGCAAAGGGCTTTACTGGAAACTCTATTCCAAAGGTGCGCATAGATGAGGCAGCTGCCCGCTACAAGGCACTTTCAAAGGCCACATCACAGGGGCTTATATCATCCTGTCATGACTGCTCCGACGGTGGCCTTGGGGTGTGCCTTGCAGAAAAGGCGTTTTCAGGTGGTCTTGGAATGGATATTGACCTTTCTGCCGTCCCTGCCGAAGAGATAGACAGGGTTGATCACCTGCTTTTCAGTGAAAGCCAGAGCCGCTTTGTGGTAACTGTACGGCCTGAGAACAAGGAGGCCTTTGAAGACATCATGTCCGATTCAGTCATTGGCCTTGTTGGCGAGGTCTCTACATCAAAAAGGCTCGTAATGACCTATGATGGCAAAGAGGTGATAAATGAACCGGTCGAGGAGCTAAAAAAGGCATGGCAAAGTCCGCTTCAGTGGTAAAAAGTCAGGATATTAAAGACGAAATCGCCGAGATAGTTGAAGAAGAGGCATTTTTGATAAAACACTCTGGCGAGACGCCAGAAATTGCCTATCACTCAGGACTTTACTATCTGTTTGAAGATCCAGAAGGCCCAAGGCTTAACCCTGAAGGTGTGGATCTTATGCCTATGAAAAGGGCTGTTTTCAAAAGATACAAAAAGATACTCCTGAGGGATCTTAAGCCTGAAAACCGGGACCGAAAGATATACAGGGGCGTTGCCCGCTCCATAGCCAACTGGCACAGGCTTAAAAACTTCTGCTACAGGGAAGATTTTGATATAGAAGGGGTAAGAAAGGAGACGGCAAAGCATCTGCTCCAATTTCTTGAAAACGAAATTGAAGAGGTTCAGGCTGGAAAACGAAGCTCATGCATAAACTGCAGCTTCAAAGAACTTAGAGAATTTGCCATTGACCTTGGAATATCAGAGAAAAAACTTCCAACCGGACTGGAAAAATTGTGCATGAACCCATGAGGCACAAAGAGGCAACGGTGCCTACAGAGGAGCCCTGGACCGAAAGGCTTTCTGGGGTTGTAGCCCTTTGTCTTGCCCTTGGCATTCTCTTTTGCGGTCTTTGGATATATGTACCGTTTTTTGAGCCAATCTGCTGGGCTATAATACTTTCACTCTTTTTCCATCCATTATACCAAAGGCTCCTCAAGCTCCTCATGGGCCAAAGGGTCCTTTCTTCCTTCGTCATGTGTTTTCTCATAGTGGCATTTATCATCATACCTGTCTTTTTTCTTATAACGAGCCTGACATCAGAGGTGCTCAGGGTTTACACAGCAGGGATGGCAAGCCTTCAGTCCGTACACATGGATCTCATCCCTGATCCTCACCAATACCCAACACTTAACAAACTGACAATAAAACTCCTGAAGGCCTTCAAGCTTTACGGCGCCGATCTTCATGGCACCCTGGCAGATCTCACCCGTTCTGTTGGGGAATATTTCCTTAAAAAGGGCACTGTGGTTTTCAGGAACATAGCGGTTCTCGTATTCAAGTCCTTTCTCATGCTGGTAATACTTTTTTATCTTTTTACAGATGGAGAGCACATGCTCAGGTCTTTCAAGGACCTGCTTCCTCTTAAAAAAGAAAATGTTGAAAGGTTCATGAAGCTTACCTCAGACGTGCTTGCCGCAACCCTTTACGGAAACCTATTTACTGGCGCAATACAGGCTGGGCTTGGCATCTTTATCTTCTGGGCACTTGATTTTTCTGCGCCCATACTCTGGGGAATCATACTTGGTCTTGGCACCTTTGTTCCAATGATAGGAACGGCTATCGTGTGGGGGCCTGCAAGCATATATCTTCTCGTTACAGGCCAATACCTAAAGGGTGCAGCCCTTCTTGCCTTCAGCCTTCTTGTTATAAGCCAGATAGACTATTTTCTGAGGCCTTATCTAATAAGTGGAAAGACCGAGCTTCACAACCTCTTTCTTTTTCTTGGTATAATAGGTGGTATAAACGTCTTCGGACTCCTTGGGCTTATTCTTGGGCCAATGGTCATCGCCCTTTGCATGTCCATACTTGAACTTTACCGCATGAATCTTTTGGAAAGACAAAATTCATGGAAAAACGACCTTCTTATCTGAACCTTCTCCATTCCGGGGAGCTTGAAAAACGAGTGGAAAAGGCCCGTGCTCTACTTTCTGCCTGCACCCTTTGCCCCCACAAGTGCAAGATAAACAGGCTTGAAGGTGAAAAAGGATTTTGCAGGATTGGTGCAAAGGCAATGGTTGCAAGCTTTGGGGCGCACTTTGGGGAAGAACCCCCAATAACTGGTCAAAGGGGTTCTGGAACGGTCTTTTTCTCTGGCTGTAATATGAGATGCGTCTTTTGCCAAAATTTTGAGATCAGTCAGGGCCTTGAAGGTCAGGAGGTTGAAAAGGAATATCTGGCCTTTATCTTTTTGTCCCTACAGGAAGGTGGTTGCCACAACGTAAACCTTGTCACTCCAACCCATGTGGTCCCTCAAATACTTGATGGCCTTCTTCTTGCTGCAAAGGAGGGGTTAAAAATACCCATAGTTTATAATTGTGGAGGATATGAATCTTTAGAGACGCTTCGGCTGCTTGATGGAATTGTGGATATCTACATGCCTGATATGAAGTATTCAGACAATGGAAATGCCCTTAAGTATTCCAGGGTAAAAAGGTATTGGGATCATTGCAAAAAGGCCGTAAAAGAGATGTTGCATCAGGTGGGGAACCTACAGATGGACCAAGATACAGGGGCTGCAAGAAGAGGGCTTCTCATAAGGCATCTTGTGCTGCCAGAAGATATTTCAGGGACAAGGATGGTGTGCCGTTTCATTGCTGAGCATCTTTCCCCTGAAACAGTGGTTAACATCATGGACCAATATCGCCCCTGCGGCATGGCCTCAAAATATCCGCCCCTTGACAGGCCCGTTACGCCTGAAGAGTTTGCAAGGGCAGTCAAATGGGCAGAGGAAGAAGGGCTTAAGAGACTTCTGACATTCTGATGGTGGAAACAGCGGGTTTGGCAATAAAAACCCTGAAAAAACACAAGGCCTTTTGAAAAGTTATGGGACGCATATTTGTAATCGGAGACATCCACGGCTGCCTCGACAAGGCACAGGGGCTCGTGAACAAGATTCCCATAAAATGGGACAGGGACATCCTTGTCCTTCTTGGAGACTACGTTGACCGAGGCGATGACCCTGCAGGTGTGATCCAGTTTCTTATAGAGCTTTCTTCCCTTCATCCTGACAGGGTAAAGTGTTTAAAGGGTAATCATGAGGTGATGTTCCTTGACTTTCTTAACGAGGGGGCGCTCACCCAGGCCTTTTTAAGTTTTGGAGGAAAGACCACCCTTTCAAGCTATGGCATAGATGTTGGTCAATTAAAGGAGGCAAAAAGTCTCATACCAAGGTCCCATCTGGATTTTCTAAAGTCCTTGAGGACAAGTTTTGAAACCGAGAAATATTTCATGGTACATGCAGGTCTGAAACCGGGCGTCCCCATCCATGAGCAGAAGGAAGAGGACATGCTGTGGATAAGGCATAAGTTCATAAACTCCGATTTCGACTGGGGAAAAAGAATAATCTTTGGTCACACTCCAGTTGACACACCGCTGATACAGGCCAACAAGATAGGTATAGATACAGGTGCAGTATATGGAGGCAGGCTCACCTGTCTCATTTTACCAGAGATAGAATTCATCTTTGAATAACTGCAAGAAGCAGGAGCCCGTTATTATGGCAAAGAAAAAGGACTTCAAAAGTGATTTAGAAAAAAGACTCGAGGATCCCATAATAAAGAGTAAATATCTAAGGGAAGTCGAACGTCTTTTCAAAGGTGCAAAAGGTGACCCAGCACATGAAAAGGACCTTCAGAGGCTTCATGATTCTTTCGGGACTGCCAGATTCAAGAAGGTGGCAAAGGATTATATCAAAAGATACGATCTTCCTGATGACTGGGGTGCGCTGATACTTCTTCTGGATCTTGATGGAGAAACAGACATTGTGATCAAGACCATGGAAAAACTGGTTGAGATGTCAAAGGACCTACCAGAGCCAAAGAAAAAAGGGCTCAAGAGCAAGCTTCGCACTCTTTCCGTGACAACCAAAGACATGGTTGTGGCAGAGGTTGCCCAGGAACTTTCTGAAGAGATCTCATAAACATGACGTGGCAAGACGATCTTGACAATTACCTTGCCTTTGTCTCTGTGGAAAAGGGCCTTTCTTCAAAGACCCTTGATGCCTACAGTCTTGATCTGGTGGACTTTAGTCAGTTCATGGAAAAAATTGGCTGCAAAAGGCCGGAACAGGTCAAAACCAGACACATTATCAAGTGGCTTTCCCATCTCAAAGAATCAGGCATTTGTGCAACTACGACTTCCAGGAAACTTTCATCTGTCAGAGGCCTTTTTCGATATCTTCTCCTTGAAGAGCGAATAAACACGTCTCCCACCTCTGTGATAGCAAACCCCAAAACAGGCAGAAGACTTCCCCTGGTGCTTACTCCCCAGGAAGTCGAAAGGCTTCTTGAACAGCCTGACACTTCAAAGCCCACAGGGATAAGGGACAGAACAATGCTTGAAATCCTTTACTCTTGCGGTCTAAGGGCTACAGAGGCAGTGAAGCTACAAATGAGCCAGATCAATCTTAGAGGTGGTTTCTTAAGGATCATGGGCAAGGGTAACAAGGAGCGGGTGGTGCCCCTTGGACAGGAGGCATCATTCTGGCTTAAAAAATACACAGAAAAGGCCCGTCCAAGGCTTCTTAAAAAGGCAAACAGCTACTACTGTTTTGTGGGAAGACGCGGCAAGCCCATTTCCCGTCAAAGGCTTTGGCAAATAATCAAAAAATATGGCCTGATGGCTGGCCTGTCAGAAAAGATTCATCCCCACTGTTTGCGCCACTGCTTTGCAACTCACCTTCTTGAGGGAGGGGCAGATCTTAGGGCAGTACAGCTCCTTTTAGGACATAGCGACATAGGAACCACTCAGATATACACTCATCTTGACATGGGCTATTTAAGAAAGGTGCACAAAAGGTTCCATCCACGGCCATAGCTTTCTCTTTTTAATTTGCAGGTTTCAAGAAGGTTCCAATAATTGAATAAAAACACGGAGAATCGAACTATTCCTAAAAATCCATAACCTTTGAGATAGAGCATAACTGGTGCCCATTTTGGGATATCTTTTGATAATCCATCAAGTTTTTGTGCAAAAACTACACATCTGATCTATAATGAGGGCTTCCCCATTCAGGACAAGGAGCATTTAGCAGCACAAGATGGCAAGGGCAAAAGAAGATAAGGGAATAAGACTTTATAAACTAACAAAGGATCTTTCTACACTTTTTCTACCTGTCATCAGGTATAGAGGTAAAAAATATGCAAATAATGGGCGCGTAAAACTTGACCACATCTCTGAAGAAAATATAAGTGCAACAGTCTTTGGCAGCATGTCATACAAGGTATCCATTGATCTTAAAATGAAAGAAGAAGGGGCTGTAAGAATTGGATGCACATGTCCCTTTTTTCGCCAGGGCATTGCCTGTAAGCATATCTGGGCAACCCTTGTTGTTGCTGAGAAATATTTCCTTAAGAACCAGACTCGACAGTTGACATCAGATTCTAAACAAATATCGGCCCTTGATCTTTTTGCACCCGGGATTTGGCCAGACGGTGAAAAGGTACCGTGGAAGCCAGTCCAGGATTTTGTCCTTAGATACAAGGTCAGATTGGCAAACGATACGATTTTTGTATCAGGCTATGAACAGTACATCAAAAAGGATGGCAATCCTGGACGGAAGAAAAAGTTGAAGCCAAACATCGTCTTAGACACCCACCTTCCACGTCAAGACCGACTGATACTGCCTTTTCTTCTGACTCTTA
>JALSQG010000010.1 GCA_026985565.1 Deltaproteobacteria bacterium | reverse complement strand
CCAAACCTTACAAAACAACCAGGGACATTTTCAAGGTAAAAAGAAAAGTCTTCTCCTCCAAGGCTTGGAATGGGATATGGAATGACCCCTGTTTCCCCAACGATTTCTTTGGCAGCGAAACGGGCAATATCTGTTGCCTCCTTGTCATTGACTACTGGCGGATAATGCTCTGGAAAACTGACATCTGTTTCCACCCCGAAGGCACTTTCCGTTGCCCTGGCACACGCCTCAATGACCCTGAAGGTCTCTTTGCGAATCTTATCATCTGTTGTCCTTATGGTTCCCCTGAGGGTGGCCTTAGAACAGATGGCATTTGGAGCGCCCTTTGCCTCAAAGATTCCAATTGAAACAACGGAAGGAAACTGTGGATTAAGCCTTTTGTTGATTGCAGATTGCAGCATCACAACAAGGTTACATGCGGCAACTATGGAGTCAGAGGCCTCGTGGGGCCTGGCTGCATGGCCACCTCTTCCTTTTACCTCAATAACGAGCCTGTCTGCATGGGCACATATAAGCCCTTCCTGAACCGCTATCTTTCCCACATCAAAGTGGGTGTCAATATGCCCTCCAAATATGAACTTACATTTCTCGAGGCATCCTTCTTCCACCATCTTCTTTGCCCCGCCTTTCCCCTCTTCCGCAGGCTGAAATAATAGGCGGATAAGTCCACCTGTGATGCCACTTTCTGAAAGAAGCCTCGCGCAGCCAAGTAGCATTGCCACATGCCCGTCATGGCCGCATGCGTGCATTACCCCCTTTTTTTTCGAAGAAAATCTCAGGCCAGTGTCTTCATCTATGGAGAGGGCATCCATATCTGCCCTAAGGCATACCACGTTTTTGCTTTTTTTCTCCCCAATCTCAGCAATGATTCCAGTGCGGGCAATATTGTCACGATAGGAGACTCCAAGCTCTTTTAATGAGGTGCAAATGAATTTGGATGTTTCCACCTCTTCAAAGGCAGGCTCTGGATACTGGTGTATATGCCTTCTTATTGCCTTTAGCCATGAAGAAAAATCCTTTGCCTTTTTCAAGAAAGAAATTGGATCTTGTGTTTCAAAATTCATAACGAAAGGGCCTTTTTGAAGAAATTTGGAAGACATATGCAGCCTTTTAGAATGTCGAGATTGAAAAATTTCAGTTCATCATAGGTCTTTTTAGAAAGGGGCTGGAATTTTTCTTGTATTTTCATGTCATTGCAGCCTGCCATCACCCACGACCAAAGGCCGCCCGGGTAGGTTGGAACAGGGGAGATGTAGAAGTTAAGGAAAGGAAACCCTGCCGCTTTAAGTGCCTCTTTAATCTCCTTTATGGTGGAAAGATGGTAGATTGGGGACTCACTTTGAGCGCATAAGATCCCGTTTTTTTTAAGAGCCTTCCTGCACGATCTGTAAAACCTTTCGGTAAAAAGAACCTTTGCAGCGCCAATGGGATCGGTGGAATCTATGATGATCATGTCAAGGTCGTTTTTGTGTTCGCCAAGGATGGTGCTTCCGTCTGCATATTTGATTTCTACCTTGGGGTCATCAAGGGCAAAAGAGATGGATGGAAAGAACCTCTTTGAGACATCCACCACCTCCTTGTCTATTTCACAAAGGATGACCCTTTCAATTTCTGGATATCTTAGAAGCTCCCTTACCGCTCCGCCGTCTCCACCGCCAATGACAAGAACACTTTGCACCCTTTCCCCATGATAGTGCATGGGAGGGTGCACCAGCATCTCGTGATAAAAGAATTCATCCCGTTCCGTTGTCATCACCAGCCCATCAAGGAGCAGGAGCCTGCCAAATTCTTCTGTCTCAAGGACGTCTATCTGCTGAAACCTGCTTTTGTGGGAGTAGAGGGTCCTTTTGCATTTTAGGCTAAGGCCTGCCCCTTGGGTATGCTTTTCAGTAAACCACAGTTCCATGAAATGCCCTCAGGAATGGGATTTGGTTTTTTTGTGACAGAAAAGGCACCTGTACTTTGGTGGGTGATCCTTTGGAAGGGGCATGCCAGCCTCTTTGCTGTGGCATTTGGTGCACTGCTTTTCTGCCTCCTTTTTAGGCATGTTGTAAAAGGGCCTGTGGTCCTGATCAAATGGCACTTTTTTTGTGGTCTCAGGAGGTGCCATCCATAGGAATATGAGTATGGCAGCAGCCGCCACCAAAAAGAGCACATTGTATATGGTTGCCTTCTTTCTGTTCATGTATCAAGTCTCTCCTGCAGGAATCTTTTTACCCTTTTCAATATGCTCTGCCTTTTTGGACCTTCAGGCAGCCTTTTAATAAGGGAGTCGATATAACCCCTTTTGACAAGGATCTTGAGAGACTCATCATAGTTTATGTCATACAACCAGCCAAGGCGCATAACCATAAAATCGAGCTGGTTTCGGACATCTTCTATTCGAACCATCCTGCCTTTAAGAAAATCGGCCAATACCTTGTCGGAGATGGATTTTCCTGGCTCAAGGCCAAGATTTATCTCTTGAGGTCCGGAACCCTTTGAGTAAAAGCACTCAAACACTCGCCAAATGTCTATCTTGTCTGCATCCCTAAGTATCTTTGAAAGGACAAGTTTAAGCCCTTCAAAGTCAGAAGGTATGGAAAACTTGTTGTGAACGAAAATGGCATCCTTTAAAAGTTCTTGCTCTTTGTGCTCAAGATCCTTGAATACCTTGTATTTTTCAAGAACCTGGATGCCAAGTAAGGCATGGTCTTCTGATTTTGAATCTACAAAGGTCCCATATCTTTGGAACTGAATAAGCCTTCCAATGTCGTGGAAGAGGCCGCAGAGCTCTGCAAGAAATATACTGTGAACATCAAGCCCGATTCTTACGGCAAGATCCTTTGAAATACGCCTGACCCTTTGGCTGTGAACAAGCTTAAGACCAATGGCCTCTTTGGCCTTGGCGGTTGCACCTTTTATGAAGGATCTGGCATAGGTGCCAAACCACCTCTGATATCTGATGATCTCTCTTTTATCTGTCATAAGTACCAGTTCTTTCAGTATCAACATCCGTCTTTCGTCTGATGATTATGATGTCTGAGTCATCCCTTTGCTGGAAGAGCCTTATCTTTCCCTTTTTTGAAAGCTCAAGGATGGCAAGAAAGGTGATGATTATGGAAAAACGCTCTATTTTCCCCTGGAAAAGATCGAAAAAACTTATCCGTTTCCTTGCCTGCAACACCGTCTCTATCTGCCGGATCCTGTGAGAAAGTTTTATTCTGGCCCTTTCTATCTCAATGGTGCGCGGAAGGCCACCTTTCTTTAAAAGCCTTTTAAAGGCCTCTACCAGCTCTAACACACTTATAGAGACTAATTCTTCATTCTGTTTCTCCTCGTTTGATTGGTCGGGAAGGCGCTTATTATTTTGAAAAACGTCTCTTCCAAGGATGGGGCGTGAATCAAGCTTGTCTGCAAGTTCCTTTGCCTTTTTAAGCTCTTTAAGGGCAATGGTTATCTCAAGGCGCGGATCTTCCTGGTCTTCCTGCAGCAGATCCTGTCTTTTTGGAAGAAGCATCCGGCTCTTAATCTGGATAAGTGTTGTAGCCATTAGCAGATATTCTGCAGCAACCTCTATGTCTAAGGCCTTTAGAAACTCCAGATACTCAAGATACTGGTTGGTGACAAGATGGATGGGTATGTCCGTGATATCCAACCTGTTCTTGGTTATAAGATGAAGCAGCAGGTCCAGGGGACCTTCAAAGATGTCTAATCTGACCCTGCACTGCGGCTCCAAAGGGCTTCCCTCACCTCTGCCATTGTCTTTTGTGCCTGTTTCCGTGCCCGCTTGGCTCCATCTGCAAGGATCTCTTTGATGGTGTCAGGAGATTTGGAAAACTGCTTGCGCCGTTCCCAGATTGGCTCAAGAAAGGAAACAACTGCCTTTGCAAGCTCCTTTTTGCATGCAACACAACCAAGGTCTGCGGCCTTGCATCTGCTTACGATTTCGTCGATTTTCTCCTTTGGCAGATAAAGTTTGTGCAGGTTAAAGGCGATACAACGCTTTTCAGGGTCACCCGGGTCGGACTTTCTCGGCCTTTCAACGTCAGTTACCATGGTCATAATTTTCTGGGTGACCTCTTGAGCAGTGTCGGATATGAAGATGGAATTGCCGTAGCTCTTGCTCATTTTCCTGCCGTCTAAACCGGGCAGCTTGGGTGTTTCGGCAAGCAGCGGCTCTGGTATGGGAAATATCTCCCTGTAAAGATAGTTGAACCGTCTGGTTATTTCCCTTGTAAGCTCTACATGGGGTAGTTGGTCAATGCCAACAGGGACCTTGTTGGCCTTGTACATGATTATGTCTGCGGCCTGGAGTACGGGATAACCGAGGAATCCGTAGGTGGATATGTCTTTGTCCTTTAGCTGCTGCTTCTGCTCCTTGTAGGTTGGGTTCCGTTCAAGCCACCCAAGGGGGGTAATCATGGAAAGGAGCAGATGCAGCTCTGCGTGTTCCTTTATGTCGGACTGTAGGAAAAGGGTTGCCTTTTCAGGATCAATGCCAACGGCAAGCCAGTCGAGCACCATGTCAGAGATGTTTTCTGGAATCTCCCACGCCTTTTTGTAATTGGTTGTAAGGGCATGCCAGTCAGCCACAAAGAAGAAACATTCGTACTCTTCCTGCAGGCGTTTCCAGTTCTCAAGCACACCATGCAGGTGTCCAAGGTGAAGCTTTCCAGATGGGCGCATTCCGCTCAGGCAACGTTTTTTCATGGTAGCGTCAATCCTTTCCTGTAACCAGTATCTATATTATGGGGCCTATGAGGAGTCTGTTGGCGTAGTTGATGAGCGGGACTATAATTCGGTCTGTGACCCCTGTAAAGATAAGCGCCAGCAGAATCACAAACCCGTATCGCTCAAGGATTTCATAATGGTGCATTAGGCTTTGTGGCAGAAGACCAGCCAGTACCTTGCTGCCGTCAAGGGGTGGGATGGGGATGAGGTTGAATATGGCAAGGCCGATATTTATCTGAATGCTGACAAAGGCCATGTAAAGAAGCGGCCTGATTATGTAGCCAAGGGATGCTGAGGCTCCGGAGATCGGGCCAATGATGGAGCGCAGTATGATTGCGCTTGCCACTGCAAGGAGGATGTTTGATACAGGGCCAGCAAGGGCCACCCATATCATGTCTTTTTGGGGATTTTTGAAATTTAGTGGATTTACAGGCACTGGTTTCGCCCAGCCTATCATCTGGGTAATGAAAAAAACAAGGGTTCCTACCGGGTCAAGGTGCCTGATTGGATTTAGTGTAAGCCTTCCCATTGCCTTGGCAGTCGGGTCACCAAGTCTCCATGCAGTCCATCCGTGGGCCACCTCATGGAC
>JALSQG010000009.1 GCA_026985565.1 Deltaproteobacteria bacterium | reverse complement strand
GTAAAGGCAACTGCACCATGGCAAAATCCATTTTGGAAAGTCTGTCCATGCAAGGCTTTTCATGCCCTGGTTTTAGAAAGGCCTTACTGAAGGCAAAAGAGGCATGCGGGAATAGGTTGGCGACCAATACAATCACCCTAAAACATTAAAGGCACTGCAATGGAAAAAGAGATACCGGCCATAAACCAAACGAACAAACAAGAAAAGGTTGATCTGAGATTTAGAAGGGTAATCAAGCTGCTTCCTGGCCCGGAAACTTCAAAAGAGGTTTCTGATCTCTTGAATGACCAAGACTTTATCCATGGGCTTTCTGGAGAGCAACTTTTGCAAACAGCCCGATGCGCTATGGAACACGGCCTTATAGAAAAAGGACTGGAACTTTACAACAAACTAAACCTTGTCTATCCACAAATAAAAGAAGGATGGACAGAACATGCTGAAATTTTAGACTATCTTAATGAAACCAAAGAACTTTTGGCTCTAAGATTCAGGGCCATTAAACTCTTGGGCAAAAAAGAGGCCGATAGCCTGCTTTCAAGTTTTTCCCCACCCAAAAGACGGCATGGGAGTAAATCGCAATCAGGAGATTTCTCAGATGGGCAGACGGAAAAAGAATCTCAACTGTTTGACGATCTGTCTCCCTTTGAAGAGAACATAACAAGAACCCAAAACATCAAGAAATTTATGACCCTTTTTCGAGGCAGAGACGATGTTTTTGCAAGACAATGGGTAGATAGAACCAAAGGAGTTTCTGGATACGCCCCTGTAAAAAGGCCTATGAACGCTGCTGACATAGAAGACCACCTAAGGGGTAGCAAGACTTACGGGATTTACCTCATGAACCCAGACAATACCGTGTGGACCGGTGTCATAGACATTGACCTTAAGAAAGAATACCGGATAAAGGGAAGCCTTAAGGGACTCGGGGGCGCGGTAAAACGGGAGATCAAATTTATTCTATCTCACATTGTAGATCAGGCTCGAAAGGCAGATCTTTCTCCAATAGCAGAATTCAGTGGGGGCAAAGGGTATCACCTCTGGTTTCCAGTCAAAAGGCCTGTTGCCGCCTCAGACATGAGGTATGCCTTAAGTGCCCTATGCAACAATATTTCCAACAAGACAGAGTTTTTCCAAATGGAAATTTTTCCAAAGCAAGATGTACTTTCAGGTAAAGGCCTTGGGAATCTTGTGAAACTGCCCCTTGGAATACATAGGCTCACAGGAAAACGTTCCTTTTTGGTAATGACAGGTACGAGAGACAAGGACAGACAGTTGACCATCCTTGCATCATTGGAACCTTCAAGACCTCAGGCCATAAAGCGCTTGGCTGCTGAGGCTCAAAAGGCACAGGTGGTCCTTCATCCAGCCACGTCGGATCTTGATAAGAGATTCCCTCAATTAATGGAGCTTCAAAGGGGCTGTAGAGTCATATCGCAACTTATTAATACGTGCTTGGCAGGCAGAGATCCTGGTGAAAAGGGGCGAAAAATCCTGCTTTCCACCATAGGCTTTCTTGAACGGGGAAGGCACATACTACATCATCTTTTATCCAAGACCCCAGACTACAATAGGCCACTTCTCGACTATGAAATCTCAAGGCTAAGGGGTACACCCCTTGGTTGTAAAAGAATCCACTCACTGTATGGACTTGGTGATGGTGGACTCGACTGTGCATTCCAACTTGAAAAAGGCCAATATGCGCATCCCCTTCTTCATATCCGGAACTGGCAGGGCAATGAGGTAGAGTCAACAAAGGCAGAACGAATAGAAAATCTGAATGACGCCCTTATCAATCTAAAGACGGCAATTGAAATAGTGGAGCGGTTTCTTTGAAAGGGGAAAATAAATGGAATCTCTCTATATCATAGAGCCTGGCTCTTACATGAAGGTAAGTGGCAAAAGCATAAAGATAGAAAAGAAAGGACAGGTTATCGAGGAGATACCGGCGTCAGACCTAAAACGGCTAACCCTTGCCGGACGTTGCTCAATGACTGGTGCTGTGCTTGATTTTCTTATAGAAAATGGCATCGAAACGGTCTTTATGACCCTTACTGGCCGATTTAGGGCAAGACTTCTTCTCGATGCCCCCGGCCATGTAGAACTCAGACAACTCCAATATGAGCGCCTTGGCAAAAAGGATTTTTGCCTGCAAACAGCGCGCTTCATGGTACTTAGCAAAATAGAGAACCAACTTAGGCTACTACGAAAAAGGCGTCCATCAGCCAAGGACCCTAATTTCAAAAAACTCCACCTTCAGCTCCTCTCCCTTAAAAGAAGAGCAAAGATCTCCAAAAACCTGGATGAACTTCGTGGAATAGAAGGCTCAGCATCAAGGATATTTTATCAAGGCTTTGGATTGCTTATCAAAAACCAAGACTTCTCATTTACTGGAAGGAATCGCAGGCCACCTAAAGACGAAATTAATGCCCTCCTTTCCTTCGTTTATACCCTTTTTACCAACGAAGTTCTAAATGCCATAAAATCAAATGGACTTGATCCATACCTTGGGGCGCTCCATGAACCCCTTAGCGGCCGGCCAAGCCTGGCTTGCGATTTAGTTGAGGAATGGCGAGCATTGGCAGAAGGATTTGTACTGACACTTGTAAACAAAAAGATGGTTACAAAACAGGACTTTATCGCTACGGGGAAGAAGAAACGTCCAATAGAGATGGCTCCACCTTTTTTACGGGCATTAATCAGGACATACGAAAAGGTCATGTCCAAACAAATCTCCTGGAATAATCAACAGATGAAGATCAGATGGGCCATACATCAACGGATCAGAGACTTCATATCTTACCTGAAAACTCCAGAACGAGGCATACCTAAAAGAGCGATTCCCATTTAACAAGCCCCATGTTCTATTTGGTCTGCTTTGATATAAGCGATGACAAGATAAGATATAGAGTAGTCAAGGCCCTAAAAGGCTACGGGGTCAGGGTACAAAAATCTGTTTTTGAATGTTCCAGCCTTACTGAGAAAGGGTTTCTAAGGTTAAAAAATCATCTTGAAGGCCTAATAGATGAGACCACAGACTCTGTGAGATATTATCGTCTCTGTTCCAAATGCGTAAAAGAGGTTGAATATTCCGGCATAGGCACAGTCCCAGAATCTGAGGATTTCAAGGTTGTATAAAAAGGTAAGGCAGACATCAATCCTTTTCCCTATCAGACCATTCCCTATCCGTTTCATCAAATATCATCCAAGATAAGGTATCCATGTCGTCTTTCGGGGTTTCCTT
>JALSQG010000008.1 GCA_026985565.1 Deltaproteobacteria bacterium | reverse complement strand
ATGGGTTTCCCCTTAAAGACAAAAGCCATAGAACAAATCTGTAATCAAACTCTTAGTCTTTTATCAACAACAGCCAAAGAACTTGGTCTGATAATTAATGATGAAGGTCATATAAAGGCAAAGGCTGAGCAGGATAAGCAGTCACTCTTAAAGGCAAAGTGTATTGATCTGTCCACCCTTGTAGGAGTTCTTGAATCCTTACTCAATGTAAAATCAAAGAATGAGTTACATAATACAATTTTCACTGCCATAGCAGGCCTTACAGACATACAAAGTGCCATAATATTTAGTTACCAAGACGACTGCCTAAAAGGAGTTGCTGCCAGGGGAACAGAAGATGATTCTTTGGCAAGTCAAATTCATATAATCAATTTGAATGATTCTATATGGGATAAAGCATTTGAACTTGGTAGTGCCATATATAGCGGGGATTTTTTCAAGACCATTAAGTGCAAGATCGTTGACAGACAGCTTAAAGAGTATCTCGGCAGTGATTTTTTGGTTCTTCCCCTTTTGGCAGGCAAAGAAAGGATAGGTGCGCTCGCAATAGGGATTGCAAAAGAGCAGTGGCAGGAACTAAAAGATGGAAGGTCCTTGTTAGAGCTCCTTGCGCGGGAGATGGCCCATGTATTAAGAGGGATTTCGTATAGGGAGCTTTGGGAAAAGGAACATATTCTAAATAAGATTGTAGTTAAAAAATGTCCAATAGGGGTTGCAATCACGGATCAGGACGGACACGTCCTTTACTTAAACAGTAGCGCCAAAAAAATATTAGGCCTCGGCCCTGAGTTACTGACACAAAGGTCGTTATGCCAGATTTTGGGCCTCAGAAAGGATCAGTTCATTGACCTGCTTCCTCATAGTAATAAGGATATAAGATTCCTTGAAAAGAGAAAAATAAAGCTCCCCAAGGGTAAAATCAAATGGATTGATGTCAAAACGTGTTTTTTATCCAAACAAGAGCCTGAGAACTATTTGTTCTTTCTAACGGACGTTACTGATTCGGTATGTCTCGAAGCTGAAAGGAAGAACAGGGCCTTGTGGCTTGAAAAAGAGCTTGTTAAAAAGACCATTGAGCTTAAAAAGGCTCAGGAAAGACTTATTCATACAGAAAGGATGGGGGCCGCAAGTGAAATGGCCCGAAAGGTGGTACATGAGGTCAATAATCCCTTGGGGATAATCAAAAACCTTCTTAAAATCCTAAAAATACAGAAAGAAACAGGCAAGATAGAAGACAAAACCATTGATGCAATTGGCTCTGAAATAGATAGGGTCGCAAGGATTGTGAGAAGGCTTAGTGATTTTTCTAAAAATGCTGCCTCAGTTGCTTCCGCATCCTTTCATAAGACACACACTGATCTGAAGGAGGTGCTATCAGAAATATTGCTATTGGTTGGTCCTGGACTTTCGGAAAAAAATATTAAAATCAATACGGATTTGCCAGACGATCTTCCAAAGGTTGCCATTTCAAAGGATGAACTAAAACAGGTACTCATAAACCTTTTCAAGAACTCTGAAGAGGCCATTGGAGAAAAAGGAAGCATTCACATAAGGGCACATACGGAGAATAAAAACGTTATAATAGAATTTGCTGATACTGGTCCTGGCATTCCGGAAGAATTCAAGGATAAGATATTTGATCCTTTTATCACCACCAAAGGAGGGGGAGAGAATTCCGGACTGGGGCTTTCAGTTTGCTACGGTCTAATAAAGGCGTGTGGTGGAGAAATCTCATTGGACGAGAAGGAAGGATTTGGAGCCTTTTTCAGAATAAGACTTCCCATTACGGGGCCCAATGACTAAAGAGGGAGGGAACCCTATGACTTCAGGAACGGTCCTGGTCATTGATGACGAAAAAGAGATGAGGGAGACTCTCAAGCTCCTTCTCGACCATTCAGGCTTCCAAGCCACTGTATGCGCAAGTGTAGAGCAGGGTCTGACGGAGCTGTCTGAAAACTTCTATGATGTGGTTGTAACCGACTATTACCTAAACGATGGTACAGGCTCTGACATAATGAAATACTGTAGAGAGTACTGTCCAAAGACCAGGGTCATAGTCATGACCGGCCACGCATCTCTTGAAAATGCAGTTGATGCCCTTAGAAATGGGGCCTTTGACTATGTGATGAAGCCCTTTGAGTTCGACCTTCTCTACCACTCCCTCCAAAGGGCCCTTGAGCACATATCCATGATGGATGAAATCGCCTTGGCAAAGGAGCGATACAGGGCCTTAATCGAGGATATGAACGAGGGCTACCTAATAGTGAAAGATGGGGTTATTCGATATGCAAATCCCAAGATGGCAGACATTTTGAACTGTACCCAGAACGAACTCGTTAACAGACCCATACTTGATTTTGTGGATTTTGGTTTTCAGGAAGTCCTTGCAAACAAAATAACTTTGCTCAATCGTTCACCAGGTGCTTTCTTCCTCGAGGAGGTAGTTTTTCGTGATTGCAAAGGAAACACGGTTCCTGTTGAACTACGCCTTGCAAACACCCTTGGAGAACATATTGAAAACGGTGTCATATTTATCTGCAGGGAAATAACGGAAAGAGACGTGCTCTGGAACCGACTTGTCAGGGCAGAACGCCTTGCCACAATGGGTGAGATGATGGCCTCGGTTGCCCATGAACTAAACAACAAGCTTACCCCAATTATTGGCTATTCTGAGATACTTTCAACAAAAATGAACGAAGAGCAGCTTGCAAAGGCAATCGAGGGTATCAGAGCCGCTTCAGAAGGCGCCAAAAGGATAGTCGATTCCCTTTTACTCTTTTCAAGGAGGGAGAAGCCATCCAAGATAGAGTGCAGCATAAACGACATTATAGAAAATTCCTGCCATCTGGTATCTACCTATATAAGTGGTGCCATAAAGATTGAAATAACCAAGGAACTTAACCTGTCGCTTCCTCCTGTCATGGCTGATCCTCACCAAATAGAACAGGTAATCACAAACGTTATAAAAAATGCAGTGGATGCCCTTTCAAGCCGAGGAGGCAAGATCACAATAAGAAGTGAGATGCAAGACGATCATGTAGTTGCAAGGATCATTGACAATGGGCCTGGCATATCTGAGGAGATAATAAAAAAGATCTTTGATCCCTTCTTCAGTACAAAGATGCAGAAAAACGGCACCGGCCTTGGGCTTAGCATATGTCATGGTATTATGAAGGAACACGGTGGGGATATTTCAGTTACCTCAAGGCCTGGTTTCACGGAATTCGTAATTAAACTTCCTGTGCATGATTCCAGCTCTGCATTAGAGATTGTACGCGATGAAAACAATATTATAAAGCTGGATCTACCCCAAAAACCATGGATAATGGTAATTGATGACGAACATGAAATATGTGACCTGCTCTTTGAGGTTTTTTCCCAAAAATTTCATGCGCTAAAGGCATCAAACGGCAAAGAGGCCCTAAAGGGTCTACAGAAACAGAAGGTGGATGTAATAGTTTCCGATCTGAAAATGCCAGAGATGAACGGGATGGAGTTTTACGAAAGGCTGCTTAGGGAGTTTCCTGAATATGAACATAGGGTGATATTCACAACAGGCATAGTTTCTGACGTGGACACCATCAATTTTCTCAACAAGTACGATCTTCCTTATTTGAGAAAACCCTTTAAGATAAAGGAACTTTTTTCTTCCGTAAGTTCCGTGCTTGAAAAGAACAAATCAAAATCCAAGATAAATATGGTTTATTAGCTTACTTTTTTTAGGGCATTCCTGAAGCGTTCCAACTGTTTCTCATAATAGGCCCTATCTTGCTTGGCCTTTTTCAAGGCAACCCTTTCTACCTCCACTGCCCTTTCTATATATCCGTTTATGAAATAGCTTTCTGCAAGGGTATCAAGAATATGGCTTTCAGGCTTAATTCTGGCAGCAGCCATTGCAAGAAGCAGTGCTTGCCTTGGATGACGATATCTTGCATCCTTGGCTTTAATATATAGCCAGGCCAAGTTGTTCATGGCCTCTGGATTTTCAGGCTCCATCTTCAACACTTCCTTGTATGCCTTTTCAGCCTGCTGATACATACCATTTTCAAAAAAAAGACTACCGGCCTGAAGCAGCCACGTTGGGTCATTTTTGTGGTTTTTTACTAAACGCTCATATAGGAGATAGGCGGAATTTATTTTTGCCTCTTTTTTCCAAGCCTTGGTAGGCAAGGCAAGGGGTAACAAGATTAGAAGCATGCTTATGCCAACAAAAACACTCCTTGCCACCATCAGCCGTCTGTTATGATCTTCTATAAGGCCCCTGTTCCTGTAGGCCATTTCAAGAAAATCTATCCTTTCGGCAATGCTGAAATGGTGCCAGTTGGGCCTTGAAGGATCCATGCCAGATAGAAATGCCACCTTTCTTAGGGCATTCATTAGTGAAAATGGTTGGCCCTGCACCTTGAAAACTGACAGATCGGCCTGTCGTTCAAAATTCCTCATGAAAAATCCCATGATGAACCTGAAGTAACAAAAGGTTAAAAGGCCTATGAACATAGCTGCCAAAAGGGATGTAACCGAAGGAGGCAGCTTGTCCAAACTCATCATGAACTTCAAAAAGCCTGGTTTTGACATGAAAAAGGTCAAGATTGGTTCAGACAAACTAAACATAACAAGAGAATAGACAACAAGGAAGAAGACATACCAGATCAAATGCTTGCGTCTAACATGTTCTGCCTCATGGGCCACCACCGCCTCTATCTCATCAGTAGAAAGATAGTTTATCAGACATGGAGTCAGAAGCACGTATCTGAAACCGGGCAGTATCCCGATAACGGCAGCCGTACAGGCCATTGCCTCTCCCGCTGGCCAGACAAGGATATCTGAAAATCTTATCCCTTGTTTCTCAAGTCCCTTTTCTATGGTCTTTCTCAAAGACGACTCTGGCAGTGGTTTGCACCTCCAGAGCCATTTCACCATTTTGGGTAGAAAAAGAAGGAAGAAAACCATTAATAGGACAAACAGCACAAGCGATCCATAAGGCCCTGAAAAAATCTCGCGAATCCAGTGGTATGGGAGGGCTTGGAAGATATCTGCCAAAATCGTTATCACCAAATACGGCAATAGAATCGGAAGAAGTAGGGAAAACCTGCGCCAGGCACGGGCTGTACCAGGACTTGTTTCACCTTTGTGCCCAAGGACCCTCTCCTGACAAAACCAGGATATGAAAAGGTATAACAGGAAGATTGAGACACCGGTGAGTTCAACAACAGATGGAAGATGTAAAAAATCTCCAATTGGCTTTAAAAAGGAGCCAAGCCCAAGAAAATAAAAATCCGCAACAAGAGGCAACAGAGCCAGCCACTCTACTGCTCCTTGCCCTATGGCACGCCCTCCACTTTTCATCCTTTCAGCATTCCAGCAACAAAAATAGGTCCAAACAA
>JALSQG010000007.1 GCA_026985565.1 Deltaproteobacteria bacterium | reverse complement strand
AAGGAGGATGAAAAACATCTTACTGCTACCTTCATAGCCTGTAAGCCTTGAAAAGAGAAAGATGAAAAGTGCTACTGAAAGAATTGAGGGAAGCCGGGCAGAAAGCTCCCAGTTAGGACAAAAAAGGTGGCATGCGGCAATGACATAGTAATAGCCAGGAGGCTTATCAAGATCCTCCTGGCCGTTTAGATGATTGATGAAAAAGGTCTCCCCCTCGTAAAAGGCTTGTGCAATAAGGGCTGACTCTGCCTCAAGGGTCTCACACAAGGAGCGTTCGTAAGACATGAAAATAGATGCGGCAAAAAAGCATGCAAGAAAAAAGAAAAAGGCCTTTTTCAAACTCGTGTTGCCCATCAGAACACCAGCAGCAACAAAAGGGGCAGAGCATAGGAGACCAGACTGCTCACATACAAAAGTTTTATGGCTGAGTCTATATCTTCAGGTCCTGGATCTTTTGCGTATGGATTGATAAATGGTGATTTCGTAAGCCTTCCGTCATACATGACAGGCCCGCCAAGCCTTACTCCCAAAACATAGGCAAAGGCGGCCTCTGGAAAGCCGGAATTTGGGCTTTTGTGATTTCTGGCATCCTGAAAAATCTTTCTCATTCGACTAAAAACCTTTCCTCTGCCAGTTAAAACGCCTGCAACAAGGACTACAAAGGGCGAAATTCTTGCAGGTACAAAGTTTGCCAAATCGTCAAGTCTTGCCGCAGCCTTTCCAAACTGCACATAATCCGGTGTCTTGTAGCCGATCATTGAATCAAGGGTGCTAACCATCTTGAAACAAAGACAGAGTGCAGGCCCTCCAATGACCGCATAGAAAAAAGGAGAAAGGATTCCGTCCACAAAATTTTCAGAAACAGTCTCTATAAGGGCCATAGATATCTGGATCTGGTCCATGGATTCTGTTTGCCTGCTAACGAGCATGGATAGATTTCGCCTTGCAAGGCCAAGATCCCCTGCCAAAAGGGCATCATAGACCTTTTGCGCCTCCTTTAAAAGGCATCTAAGGCACACACCAAAATAGATACAGGCCGCAGAAAAGAAAAAGTAGAGTATCTCAGATATGGAGTGAATAAAGGCCGCCACTGTAGCTATTGAAAGATACGTAAAAAGCACAAGACCAGCAGTCATGATAAGACCTGCCATAAAGTCGCTGATACATAATGCACGCACCCTTTTTTCCGCAAAGGATATGGCAGCACCCATCAGCCTTATTGGATGAAAAGCCCAGTTCCCATCACCAAATACGAGATCACCAGCAAGGGCCGAATACAGAATCAAAAGGGAAAAGGGCTTTAGGATGAACAAATCATAACCCCACAAGGCTTAACAATTTGTCTGTATCGCAATTTTCCAAAAGCCAGTCTGCAAGAAGATCAAACTGCTTACGCCTAAATGCCTTGTAATTAAAAGATTCATCCAGTGGAGAAAGGCCCTTTCTTTTTCTTGCAAGATTTAATACGAAGCGCCTAAAAAGATCGTTATCAAAAACCCCGTGAATGTATGTACCAAGGACTCCTCTTTCTGCATCAAAAAGCATAAGCTCACTGCCTTTTGAAGACAAAAGCCTGATGGTTTCACTATAGGCACCTTTTCGTAGCGTGCTTTTCCCCATGTGGATCTCGTAACCTTCTATCTCAATCCCTCCGTCACAAAGCTTTTTGGGAAAAATGGTGGTCTTTATCTGAGTTAGCACCTTTTTGCTTGACATTTTGGTTTCTATAGGAAGAAGGCCAAAGCCATGGTATGTGCCTGGCTCTCCGTCTGTTCCATATTCATCAACAATGGTTTCTCCAAGCATCTGAAACCCCCCGCATATGCCAACTATCACACCTCTTGCTTCACGAACAAAAAGATCAAGGGCCTGCCTCCAACCCCTTTTTACAAGAAACTCCAAATCCGACGTGGTTGCCTTAGTACCTGGGAGAATTACTATATCTGAGGAAAGGACATCTTTTGGATCACTACTAAGGACCACTTCCACATCTTGCTCAAGGCAAATGGGGGAAAAGTCCGTAAAATTGCTAATCCGTGGTAGCCTTACCACACAAACCCTCAGATCCCTGCGCCCTACCCTTTTAGATTCAAGCCTTCTTACAAAAACGCCGTCTTCCTCATCCACATGTATGTCTTTAAACCACGGAAGCACACCAAGGACAGGTACAGGAACCATGTTTGAAAACATCTCTATGCCTGGCATGAGCAAAGAGACATCTCCCCTGAACCTGTTTATCAAAAATCCCTTAATCAGATGCCTGTATCTTTCTTCAACCAGGTCATAGGTACCCTTTAGGCTTGCAAAAACGCCTCCCCTGTCTATATCTGAAACAATGACGACAGATGCCCCGGCATACTCTGCCATCTTCATGTTGACTATGTCCGTATCCCTTAAATTTATCTCAGCCGGGCTTCCTGCCCCTTCAATGACAATGACATCATACTTTTCAGCAAGGTTTTCATAGGCATTTCTAACCACCTGCCAGTGTTCCTTGGATCGTTTATAGTAGTCACGTGCACTTAGATGCTCCTGGGGAATGCCAAGAAGTATCACCTGACTCCTGGCATCTGCAGAAGGCTTAAGGAGCACCGGATTCATATTGACATCAGGCAAAAGGCCACATGCCTCTGCCTGAAAGACCTGTGCCCTTCCCATCTCCTTGCCATCTGCGGTCACAAAGGAGTTCAACGCCATGTTTTGGGCCTTAAAAGGGGCAACTTTTGCTCCCATTCTCGACAAGAGCCTGCACATGGCTGCAGTAACTATGCTCTTTCCCACCCCTGAGCCGGTACCTTGAAACATTATGCTTTTCGCACGGGACATGAACGAAAAAATTAGAACAGCTTAAGACTTATGGCAACAAAAGGATTTGTATAATCTCATGGCTGTGAAAGATAAGGAATTTATTTGGCGGGAATAAGATGGTGGGCGGTACTGGGATCGAACCAGTGACTTCCACCGTGTGAAGGTGGCACTCTCCCGCTGAGTTAACCGCCCACAAGCGTTTTACACCTTGAACTATTAAAGAGATGTCAGGGCCTTGTCAACTGTTAAAATTGGGGTAAAAGTGACCAAGCCTTAATTTTGTGGAAAAAACAAATGGCAAGGGCCATGAATGAAAATGGATTTCTATCTGAGATAGAAAAGCAAAAAGGAATATTTTTCTGGCAAAACTGTCAGGACGCATATAGCCAAGAGGGTCTTCTCTTCACAAATCCTGTAAAGCAGATCGTCCTTAAAGGGCCATGCGAAAGGGATGAGCTTTTTGACTTTTTCTCAAGACTTCAACAAGGGCTGAAAGATGGCTTATACGCTGCCGGCTGGCTTTCCTATGAGGCAGGATACCTGCTTATCCCAAGGCTAAAACATCTACTTTTAAAAAAAGAGCCGGATCTCCCCCTGGGCTGGTTTGGCCTTTATGAAAAACCAATTGTTGTAAGACCTAATCAGTTTCCCACAAAAAAAGGGGCTCTTGCCCCTCCAGAGCTTGTCCTTGATATAGACAGGGATGCATTTAAAGAGGCCATCAGGAAAATTCATGACTACATAAGACGTGGAGATACGTATCAGATCAATTACACCATAAGGGGGCGTTTCAACTTGCAAAGTGACCCTTTTTCTCTTTTTCTTCACCTGACCAAAAGACAAAGGGCTCGATATTCCTGTTTCATAAGGCCTTCTGACGGCCTTGAGATAGTCTCCCTTTCACCAGAACTGTTTTTCCAAAAAGATGGCAGGGTCATTTGGTCAAAACCCATGAAGGGCACTGCCCCGCGGGGACAAAACAAAGAAGAAGATGAGAAAATAGCCCGTAGCCTTGGCACAGACGAGAAAAACAGGGCAGAAAACGTCATGATAGTAGATCTTCTTAGAAACGATCTTGGACGCATATGCAAGACTGGAACTGTGAGGGTGCCAAAGCTTTTTGAAGTGGAAGGATACGAAACCCTCTTTCAGATGACATCAACCGTTAAGGGTCACTTAAAAGATGATGTAAGCTGGTTTGACGTCTTTTCTGCCATCTTTCCCTGTGGCTCCATAACAGGTGCTCCAAAGATAAGATCCATGGAGATAATTTCTGAGTTAGAGAAAAGCCCACGAGGAATATACACAGGTGCAATAGGTTACATAACCCCTGAAGACAAAGCCATTTTCAATGTTGCCATAAGAACCATTACCATACAAAATGGCAACGCCGAGCTTGGCATTGGGGCAGGAATAACCATTGGCTCTGATGCAGACTCGGAATTTGACGAAACCGTGTTAAAAGCCGCCTTTTTGACAAGAGAAATAAGACAAACAGAATGAAGACATCATCCCACGATTTTTCCCTCATAGAGACCATCAGATGGTGCCAAAAGACAGCCATTAAGACTGGATCAGGGTTTCATCTTCTTAAACATCACCTTGAAAGAATAAAAAAGTCGGCCTCTTTTTTCCGCTTTCCATTTTCGGAAGAAGAAATCATGGATGCACTAATGGAGCTTGAAAAGGGATTTTTGCGCTCAAGTGCAAAAGATGTACTCGTACGCCTTCTTCTTGACCCGTCCGGACACCTGACCGTAGAGTCCAAAAGGCTACTGACCGAGGTAAAAGGAGTTGTAAAAATAGCTGTCTCCTCTCTATTTGTGCAAAGCAACGACATTTTCCTTTATCACAAAACAACGAACAGGGGGCTTTTTGACAGGGAAAGAAGACGCTTGCAACAAACTGATATCTTTGAGATTATCTTCCTGAACCAACGAGGTGAGCTCACCCAGGGCACCATAACAAATCTTTTTCTTGATATTGGTGAAAAAGCAATGGCAACCCCTGCCCTGACCTGTGGCCTCCTTCCAGGCACCCTGAGACAGGACCTCCTTGACCGAGGAGTTGCAAAAGAGGCCATTCTTACCCTTTCAGACCTTAAGAAGGCCAGAAAAATATTTGTTGGAAACTCGGTAAGGGGCCTGATGGAGGCTGCTATTGTGTGGAATCCTTAGATTCAAGAAGCTTTCTTAGAAAAAATTCTTCGTGAAAGAGCAAAGAGTCAGGTTTCAGGTTGTTTATCTTGTAATCTGATACGGAAAGGATGCCTGAAAGACCCGCCCTCTTTATGGAAAAAGATATCCGATCTGGAAAGGCATGTGACCTTTCTTGATGAAACAGGATGGTTACATCCTTTGAATAAAATCTGGTGGGAGAAAGATCATCAAGATATTCAAACACTGTTTCCTGGCCCATGAATCTTGCCCTGAAGCACCTTAATCCGTGATCTTCCGAACAAGCTTGTTCAAAAAGCTTAAGTTCTCTTGCCGGCGACCATGGATTTAGAACTATTCCAATAAGATCTGTAGCAGCCTGAACCCCAATGTTCCCATAACTTGTGAAAAAAGTGGAGCCTTCATACACCTTGCCAGAT
>JALSQG010000006.1 GCA_026985565.1 Deltaproteobacteria bacterium | reverse complement strand
GAGGACAATCACCTCCTTGTCCTTGGAAAACCTGCCGGAATGCCCGTTGTTCCTGATTCTTCCAAGGACTACTCCCTCTTTGACTGGGGGCGTGATTACATAAAAAAGACAAAAAACAAGCCTGGAAATGTGTTCCTTGCCGTGGTTCACCGCATAGACAGACCAGTTTCAGGTCTTGTCTGCTTTGCAAGGACCTCAAAGGCCGCAAGCCGCCTTTCAAGACAGATGCGGGAAGGTATCGTCTCAAAGGAATACCTTGCCGTTACAAAAAACGCACCAAAAAGCTACGAGGGAGTGGTGGAAAATTATCTCAAAAAGGACAGAAAAAGAAACATTACACGGATAGTTTCAGGGAAAGAGGCTGGTGCCAAACGGGCAATAACGAGGTGGCAGGTGATTGGAAAAAGAAAAGGCAGACACCTTTTCCATCTTGTGCCAGTAACCGGAAGGCCTCATCAGCTGCGCATACATTTGGCAAAGGTGTTAGACTCCCCAATCCTTGGAGACATAAAATATGGCTCAGATGAAAAGGTGCTCGAGGGGAGGGCCTTGGCACTTCATTCATGGAAACTGTGTTTCAATCACCCGACAGGCAGACACCAGATGCAGTTGACTGCACCTGTGCCAAGCCATTTCCCTTTTAAGCCACCATTTCTATTTTGAGATTTGTATTGACCTTACTGTGATTCAAAAGCATATTAGCCTATATTAACTGATCTTGTTAAAATCTTTCTTTTCGAGGGAAAAACATAGTATGTCATTTAAGCTCCCCTTAGAACCAGTTGTTCGTTGCCAAACATATTCGTTTGACCATGTCTTAATAGAGGTATCAGGAAGCCTTATTCGAGTTAGCTGGGATCAGGAGATCCTGGACAGGGTAAATACGGCCATGGAGGACCTGTGGGTCCAGTTGTTAAGGGTAGGGGATGATGTACCTGTCTTTGAGAAGAAGTGTACCCATCTTGGCTCAACCGAATTTTATGTTGGCCAAAGCGGAGATTTTGAAATACGGCTTGTTATCAAGGAGCATTTTAAGCTCTATCTTTCAACGGATTTTCACTATACGCCTAAGATCAGTCTTGTTTCTGAAAACGAAAGACGTCACCATTTGACCTGGCAAGATATAGACTGGGACAGGATCAGAAATGAGGTGGAGCGTGCTTTTCATATTAAGTGGGATAGTGAGGTGGATCTTTTCGTCCACTGCATAAGATCTGCCTATGAAGGCGGGGGCGCTTCCAACGAGGAGTGGATTCGGGTGGGAACAGGCGATTATGCCGTTATAACCGGGAGTCTTAAAAAGATAAACCTTGCCCTTGTTAGAAGGGACGTGGAGGATGAAAGTGGGGTCCTTCATGCAAACCTTGACAATCCAACAGTATTGAAGATCATTTTCAGCCTTGATTTTTTCGCCCCTGATGTTGTGGGGGTGCTGTTTTCAGATATCATTCACATACCTGCAGATACCACCTTTTTCGAGCTTAAAAGAGAGGTGTGGGAAGAAGATACCGTTCAGCTAAGGGCCTGGTGGAAGATAACTGACGAGGACTGGCATAAAGTGGCGCAACATATCCTAGCCCCGGCTGGACTTGAGTGGGAAGACGTGGATGTTGAAATAGGGCTTTATGAGATATCTTCAGATGGTCTTAAAAGAGTAAAGGGGCATGGCGGCAAGGTACTTCCTGGTGTGACAGACTGGCTTTTTCACAACATACCGGACGGGGCTGCCTATCAGGCAAAACTTTTTTTGCGCAAAAAGGCCGGGGACTTTGATAGGGAGATTGCCTGTTCCACCTTTTGCCCTGTTCCTGCCAAGCCGGATCAGATAACCCTTCTACCAATTGATGAAAGGCGCGGATTTGCCTTTTGGCATCTGGACAGACAAGCCCTGTCAACAAGGCTTACTTCCTTGTCTGAAAAGATGAAGGCTGAGGTAAAGACTTACATAAAGGTCTATCATGAGTGGGCAGGCACTCTTTATCACCAGATGCATGAAGATGTGGAGGTTCACCTTGGCCTTACTGACAACTACTACCTGAACCTTGAGCCGGACAAGGTTTACAGGGTTCAGCTTGTTGCAGTGTGTAAGGATCAGGTCATTGCCCTTACAGATGTGTCAAACTCCATCCAGACCGCAAGGATTTTCCCTGGTAACAATCCTGTACAGTTCAGGGAGGTGAATCTTAGCGCAGGCCATCCAACGAACCGCACTCTTGAATCTGTCATGGGGACAGCGGAAAACTCTATTGGCCTTTTGATACTTCATCTACATGCGCATCTTCCCTACATAAGAAAGCGGGTCTCCTACGGTGAATCAGGTTTCTGGCAGCCAATGGGCTATCCTCCAGAATGGTTCCATGAGGCAGTAAAAGACACATATGTACCCCTCATTTTGATGTTTGAACGCCTCATTGATGAAGGCGTTGACTTTCGCATCTCAATGGACATATCTCCCACCCTTTCAAACATGATGAGATGCGCATTTTTGCAGGAGGAATTTCTAAAATACATTGATGCCCACATAAACCTTGCAAGGGCAGAGGTGGACAGGACAAGGCGCCAGGCCATGCACTACCATGACACTGCATGGATGCATCTGAACCGCTTTCTTGAGATAAAGGACTGCTTTTTGAAATATCAGGGAGACATTACAAGGGCCTTCAGGAGGTTTCAGGAGCTTGGATATCTTGAGATATCCACTTGCGGTGCCACCCATGCCTTTCTTCCCTTTTTTACTCCCTGTCCCGAGTCAGTGCGTGCCCAGATAGAGACGGCAGTTTTGGATTATGAGGCAACCTTTGGCACTGCCCCCCGTGGGATATGGCTTCCAGAATGCGCCTATGTTCCCGGCCTTGAAAGGTTTGTTCAGGATGCTGGTCTTCGTTACTTCTTCACTGAGACCCATGCAGTCACCCTTTCAGACTGCCCAGTGGTGTTTGGAACCCATGCACCGGTTTTCATCAAGGGAAGCGATGTTGCAGCCTTTGCCAGGGACCCTGAGACAGGCAAGCAGGTATGGAGCGGTGAGGAGGGATACCCGGGAGATCCTGACTACTTGGATTTTCACTTTAAGGGTGGCCCCCTTCGCTACAACCGAATCACCACAAGGAGCAACGACTACAAGGAACCATACGTAAGGCAGTGGGCCCTTGAAAAGGCAGCACGCCATGCCCAGCATTTCATGGAATCACGCAACTTCCGCTTCAGGTACATAAAGGACTGGTTCTGGAAAAAGCCCCTTGTGGTTGCCATGTACGATGCAGAGCTTTTTGGCCATCACTGGTTCGAGGGTACAGATTTCCTCTACTTCCTTTTGAAGAAACTCTATTACAATCAGAATGAGACAGAGCTTATCACCCCAAGCAGCTATCTGTTCAGGTATCCAAGAAACCAGGAGGTCTTTCTGAATCCTTCTTCCTGGGGGGATAAGGGCACGTTCGATAAGTGGATGTATGGCTCGGTCTCCTGGATGTACAGGCACAGTCATGAGGCCATAAGGGAGCTTGTTGCAATGGCATCTCACTGGAAAAACAAGGAACCAGATAATGAGACTGCGCGCCGGATAGTTGCCCAGGCAGCAAGAGAAGTGCTTCAAAGCATGAACAGTGACATACCCTTTGTCATTTCAAATGGTCATTTTGTTGACAGGATGAAGGAGTATTTCTTTGAAGACCTGGAGCGGTTCTGGATATTGGCTGCCATTTTCTGGGACAAAAACAGGAACTCAACCACAAACGAGTGCAGGCTTAAAAAACTTGAGATGACAAACCCCATCTTCCCAGAGCTCGATCCAGAGGTGTTTTTGAAAAGATAATTCCCTTTGTAGGGTCGGGGGCCCCTTGTACAAAAGCCCCCATTTCTTTCCAAAACCGCCAGTTTCTTAATTGCTAAAATAGCTGGCACCTCCTTTGCTTTGCCTTTTTCGTCATGAAAATGAAAGTCAAAGAGGCAAAAGGATACTGTTTATTTCTCCTTGTGTGTCTGATCTTCTTCTCAGCAGCTTTTATGCCTTCTTACAGGCCGTTGTTGGCAAGTCAGGAGAACAGGGCAAAGGTTGCTTGGAGGGCCATAGTGCCAGCAATAGAGGTGTTTTGGAAGGAATACCAGACAAGCCCTGAAAAACTAAAGGAAGATGCCTGGCCCCTAATCTCCATGCTCAAAAACTATATCAAGGCCTTTCCGGATTCAAAGATGGTCCCTCAGGCCTATTACATTCTTGGCGAGGCCTATGCCTCCATCTCCTACTGGCCAGAGGCAGAGGCACACTGGAAGATTGTAACCAGGTACTTTCCAAACAGCAGGTGGACCAATCAGGCCCTAAACTCCCTGATTATGTACTATGAAAGATCGAACAATCAGAAAAAGCTTAGGCGTTTCTACAGGGAGATAATGCGTCGGTTTCCTGACAGTGTCGCTGCCCATACGGCAGAGGTGCTTATGGCCAGACAGGCCCTTTTGCGTGGGGATCTTAACTTTGCAAAGGAGGTGGCAAAGAGGGTTTCATCCTCCTCTCCCAGGGCTGAGGTGGATGTGCCAGAGCTTCTTGATCTAAAGGCAAGGATTGAAATAAAGGAAAAACATCCACAAAAGGCTATAGAGAAGTGGGTAAGATATTTAAACCTTACAAGAAATCCCACAAGCCGTGCCACCACTTTGTTCAATATAGCAGAGACCTATAGAAAGATGGGGGATGTATTAAAGGCAAGAAAGTACTATGCGCTCATACGAAGGGATTTTAAGGGGCAGCCCCAATATCTTTTTGCCCGTTTCCGCATGCTGCAGCTAAAGGAGCAGGCAAGAAAGCGTCTTTCAAAATATACCAAGGGAAAGGTCCAACCGCCTGATTTTTTTGAGTCAGAGCAGGTTTTTAAGGAAATACTCAAGCGATATCCCCATCATCCCCTCACCCTCGAGGTGGAAAAAGAGTATGTGGCAACAGAGCTACAGAAGAAGGACTTTCTAAGTGCCCTGAAGCTTGCTGAGAAGTATCTTAGAAAAGACCCAAAAAGTCCATACTCAAAAGAAATACTCCTTATGGCAGATGAGGCAAAAAACGGCCTTATCTCAACAAAATACGATATTTCAAGGCTTAAAGAGATCCTTTCTTATGCAAGGCCCTTTTTGAAAAATAACAAGGGATCACAACAGATTAATGAATACATAAGCTCCGTTGCGGAAATAAAGTGGGTGGAGCTTCAGAAGCAGCTTATAAAAAAGGGCCGTCCTGCCCAAGCATTAAAAGAGTATTGGGAGTTCACCAAGTATTTCAATGAAAAAACAAATTACGTGACAGAGGCCAGAAGACTTGCAGCAAAGGCACTCGTATTGGCAGATGAAAGCTATCTAAAGGCCCATAAGAACATCGAGCTCATAAATTTTTATCTTTCAAACAGGCAGAAGATAGACATGCTTCGGGTGCCTGAGCACTTTTTGTATCTTGCAAAGGCCTT
>JALSQG010000005.1 GCA_026985565.1 Deltaproteobacteria bacterium | reverse complement strand
GTGTTATTTGCGCTAATTACAGCTGCTATGCTGTTTCTTCCATACTGTTCCAATGCATCATTGCACAAAAGCCTTTCCAAATATAATTCTTACAAAAAGAACTCTTACAGCGTCAAAAAATTCAACAAGTTTGCTCATTCTTTATATAAAAAAATAGGCCTTCAGGGGCTAACAAGCCTTTCCACCTTTAAGACATGTCTCATCGGCTACCTAAATCTTAAAAGGAACAACCTCTTGAAAAAAGACGGGCTCCTTGTTCTCATCGACTACAGCCAACCTTCTGACAGGGAGCGTTTCTTTGTTATGGACGTAAAAAGGGGAAAACTTCTTTACAAGAGCTTGGTGGCCCATGGGAAGAGATCAGGAGACAGGTTTGCCTGCGGTTTTTCCAACACCCCTGGCTCTTACAAAAGCTGCCTTGGCTTCTTTATAACTGGCCAGACCTACGAGGGAAGACACGGACAATCTTTACTGCTACAAGGTGTGGAACCAGGGATAAACGACAATGCAGTTAAAAGGCGTATCGTCATCCATGGTGCAGACTATGTATCGAGACAGTTCATAAAAAAATATGGAAGAGCAGGCCGAAGCCTGGGCTGCCCCGCCCTTCCAAAGGGCATTGCAAAACCCATCATTGAGACCATAAAGGATGGAAGCTGTCTTTTCATCTTTGGACCAGACAGTATTTATTTCAAAAAGTCCCGCATAATCAATGCAAAAGGAGCCATAAACTACTTTGAAAAGGCAGGAATCTGATGGATCAAGGGCCTTCATGGCCTTAGTGCTCATTGTTTCCCTTTCTTACACATCCTTTGCCCTGGCTCAGGAAACACTATCGGTATCTGAATACATATTGAAGAGATGCCAGTATTTGCAACAATTCAAGAAGGTACCTGTCTGCTCCACCTGTGTTGCTTCTGAAATCACCATTCCAAGATTCTATATGGATAGAGGATACCAGCCTGCATGGCAGGATAAAAATCTTCGCGGCCAAATGATTAAGGCCATTTCTGACTCGTACACCCACGGGTTGAATCCAAAGGATTATCACCAGCAAGAAATAAATAAGTTGGTAGCGAAGATCCAACAAGGCACGTACACTTCAAGTGACATGGCAGATCTTGATATGCTGCTTACAGACGGCCTTCTTAGGCTCAGTTTTCATCTGTTCTATGGCAAGGTGTCACCAGAAAGTTTGGACCCTGACTGGAACTTTAAAAGGGAAATCCTTGACAAGGACCCGGCAAGGTATCTTGAACGGGTCATTTCATCAGGTAACATAAAGGCCAATATAGACAAGCTATGGCCCCACCAGCCTTACTATCAGGTGCTTCGCTTGTGGCTCAAAAGGTATCGTGAACTTGCCAAGCATCCCTGGCCCCTCGTTTTTTTTAAAAAGAGCCTGAAAGTTGGAATGAGGGGGCCAGATATTTCTCTTTTGAGAAAAAGGCTTGCAGCAGAAGGATACATAAAGAAACAATTCCCTACGGAAGAGGCCGGACTATTTGACAAGGAACTTGAAGATGCAGTAAAGGATTTTCAGTTACATCATGGCCTTTACGTTGACGGGATAGTGGGGAAAAACACAGTCCTTGCCTTAAACCTTCCGCCTTCCTTCAAGGTTAACAAGATAAGGGTAAATCTTGAACGGGCCCGATGGGTCCTCCATGACCTTCCAGAAAGGTTTCTTCTTGTTAACATAGCAGGCTTTAGGCTGTTCTATTTTGAAAATGGTGAGAAAAAATGGTCTTGCAAGGTCATGGTGGGCAAACCCTTCTGGAAGACACCAGTGTTCAAGGCCACTATGGAATATGTGGTTGTAAATCCTTACTGGGTGGTTCCACCAGGCATACTGGAAAAGGAAGTTATACCGAAAATAAAAAGAGATCCATCCTATCTTTCAAAAAACGACATGGAGATAGTGGATGCAAAGGGAAGATGGATAAATCCCCGATCCATAAATTGGCGGAAAATCAATCCATCGAGATTTCCGTACATCATAAGACAAAGACCCGGCCCAAAGAATGCCCTTGGCAGGATAAAGTTCATTTTTCCAAACAAACACTTCGTCTTTCTCCATGACACCCCTGCAAAATCCCTTTTTTCAAGAAACATGCGGGCCTTTAGCCATGGATGCATCAGGGTGGAAAAACCCCTTGAGCTTGCACGAATAATATTTAAAGGCTCTAAAAGATGGAATCTTGAAAAGATCAAAGAAATTATCTCATCCGGTAAGAACAAGATCATCCACCTTGAGAACAGGATACCCATCCTTATTCTCTACTGGACCGTTGTTCGAAACGACGATGACACCATCACATTTCTGCCAGACATATACAGTAGGGACAAGAAGATCCTGATAGGGTTAGATACCCCGCTGCGAGTAGCATTTGGCCCAATGGAAGAAAAGGAGGCTTCTGCTCCAAAGCTTATCAAAACAGCCATCTCCAGCTCCTTCCTGCAAGATACAGCTCTTTAAGTGTGGTTATGCCACCTTTTTTCAGTTTTCGAACCAGGAAAAGAAACAGATATGCAGTTTGAAAGGCATCTCCCAGTGCATCGTGTTCCTCGAATTCGGGAAGACCATACTCTTTTGCCAGGTCTGACAGGTTATATGAGACATTGTAGTTGAATCTGTCATAATAGTTTCCCCATTGTTCTTCCTTGTATAGCTGAGCAAGCCTCAGGGTATCAATACAGGGATTTGCCAGTGCACCTCCGAGATATCTTTTAGTCACCTTGTTGATAAAGGCCATGTCCAAATCCACATAATGTCCGACAATGAGGGCGCCGTTACAAAATCGCACAAAATCCTCGAGGACCTCCTGTATAGCCGGGGCATTTTCTATCTGTTCAGGGGTTATCCTGTGTATGAGTGTGCTGTCCTTTGGAAGATCCTTCTTTGGCCTTACAAAACAGTAAAAGTTTTCTTGTGGAATAATCCTGAGATCTCTAATGCGTACTGCACCCAAAGATACTATCTCGTCTTTTTTAGGGTTGAGACCAGTTAATTCTGAATCATAAACAACAAATTCATATTCGTTCAGGGGCCTGTCTTGGTCAAAATCCTGAAAATATCTGTGGTTGTCTTCAAGAACAGGGTGACGCCTTGATGCCAGCAGACGGGAAAGGAATCCTATAAGGCCCATACAAACACAAAACCCGCGTTAAATCAGCGGGAACATGTCCTTGATTATGGATTGCAATCTTGAAATTACGGCAAAGGCCTCTTTCAAGGTCTGTTTTTCAAGATCTGTCAGGTCAGAAGGATTAATGTAGTTATCTGGCTGTTTGCCCTCCTCCATCATCTGAAGCTGGTGAACAAAACGTATCTGCATCTGAAATTCATAGGCCTCCACGGTCTCTGTGTATAGTTCCCTGGATATATACTCTCCCTCATAAAGAAGTCCCAAACGCTCAACGGTGTTTGTTTCCTTGATTCCGAATTTAAGGGACATAAGGCGTGCAAAATCCACAAAGGGAACAAGCCCCCTCTTCTTTATGTCCAGCCTGTTTTTGTGCTCCCCATCCTTTTCAACTATGAAATTCCTGAAAAATGTAAGAGGTGGCCTGCTCTCAAGGCAGTTTTTAGCGAGATGGAGCAGGAATATCTCCTGCCTTTTGGCATTCTCAGTAAGATGGTCCCGTAGCCTTACGCCAAGGTCTAGCTTTCCAAATCCGGGTCTGAAGTCAAAAAAAATGGATGCATGCATTACCTGTTTGGGCTCAGGACGAAATATCCAGTCATCAAAGTAGGATTCCCAGACCGAGTATGGCTGGCACCATTTGGGATTGGATGCCATTATGTCACCAGGGCAACGAGGATAGCCACACTTTACCAGATGTTCGATAGCCTCTTTGCCAAAGGCAGAAAAGTACTCTTGGGCCTGCCTTGTTTTCTGTTCATTCTCCGGGTCCTGATACAGGATGGCGTTGTCTTGATCGGTGCGAAATGTCTGTTCCTTTCTTCCCTCGCTACCCATGAGCAACCAGCAAAATGGTACTGGCGGCGTGCCATATTTTTCTATCATGAGCCCCAAGAGCTTATCCAGTATATGATCGTTCAAGATTGTTATCATCCTGGTAATATTGTTTGGCTTGGCACCTTCTTCAATGAGGGTTCTGACAATCAGGGGGACCTTCCTTGAAAGGGGATAAAGTGCCTCAATACTTCTTTGGCTTACGATCTCCCTGAATAAATATAGTGGAGAACTCCCCTGAAGAACCATAATGTCATGAGATGTAATGACACCTATGATTTTGCCTTGCTTTTCCACAGCAAGATGATGAATCTGCTTGCTCATCATGGCAAGTAGAGCATCGAAACAGACCTTGTGACTGCTGATCTTTTCGACCGGGCTTGCCATGATATTGGCTACAGGCTCTGTTACTGCTCTTCCCTTGGCCACTACCTTTGTGCGAAGATCCTTATCTGTTACAATGCCTATAACATTTCCTTCTTGGTCTGTTACAAGGAGTGAGCCTATATGGTATTTGGCCATGTGTTTTGCTGCCAACTGGATTGAATCGTTGGCTGAAATTGTCTTTGGTTCCCCCTTTACAAGGTCACCAACATGAACGCTGAACATGTAAAGCGTTCCTTCTGTACGTGGGGCAACTCTGTGCTGTCTAAGCTCCTGATAGGCAGTTCTGAGAAATTTCTCTGAAAAACTCTTTAAATAATATTGGGCGAATTTCGGATTGTCTTCAATAAGCTCGAGAAACACCTCTTTTTTGAGTAAGAAACAAAAGGTGTCTTCCACTGTCTCCACATTGAGATTGGCCTTTGTGCCCTGAATGATTGGAAGGGCACCGATATATGAACCTTCTCCCCTAAAATCCTTCAGGGTGACCATCCCTTCCTGGTCTTTAAGGTAAATCTTCACACCACCTTTTTGGATGATATAGAGATATTTCACCTCGGTTTCATCTTGCCTAAAGATCATTGTACCCTTAGGGAAAAAGTCTATGATACAATTATCAGCGACCTTCTTGAGAGACTTCTCATCCAACTCGTTAAAGGGGATGGTCTTTTTTAAAAAATCAATGATTACCTCTGGAGTTACAGAGTGGACATCCTTTTTGTCTTTTGAAGTCATTATCACCTGCCTAATAAGAAACAAGGGCCCCGATCAGGAACCGGGGCCGCTTTCTGAGTGGAATTACCAATAAGGCAATGAACATAAATGAAATTGTGGGGTATGAGATTAATCCTTCATCATAGATTTTCTCACCTTTATGAGTTCATCCACAACAGAAGGATCAGCCAGGGTGGATGTATCACCGAAGTCTTTGAAGTCACCTGCCGCTATCTTTCTGAGGATCCTCCTCATGATCTTTCCGCTTCTTGTCTTTGGAAGTCCAGGAGCAAACTGAATAGCCTCAGGTGTCGCGATTGGGCCAATCTCCTTCCTCACCCACGTACGCAGCTCTTTTATAAGTTTTTCACTCTCCTTGACCCCTGATGTAAGGGTAACATAGGCATATATTGCCTGACCTTTCACCGGATGAGGCATACCGACAACAGCAGCCTCGGCAACTGACGGATGCGCAACCAGGGCAGACTCTATCTCTGCTGTGCCCATACGGTGTCCAGAGACATTTATTACATCATCTAAGCGGCCCATTATCCAGAAGTAGCCGTCTTCGTCACGTCTTGCCCCGTCACCCGCATCATATACTCCTGGAAACCTTTCAAAATAGGTCTTCTTGAAACGCTCAGGATCTCCAAATACGCCCCTTAGCATACCTGGCCATGCCCTCTTTATGACAAGGTGGCCACCTTCATTAACAGACGCCCTGCTTCCGTCCTCCCTGAAGATGTCAGCATCCACGCCTGGAAGCGGAAGGGTTGCAGAACCAGGCTTTAAAGGCGTGGCGAAGGGTAGAGGTGAAATAAGGATACCGCCTGTTTCTGTCTGCCACCACGTATCCACTATTGGAAGCTTTCCCTTACCAACATACTGATGGTACCACATCCATGCCTCTGGGTTGATTGGCTCACCCACTGTACCAAGAAGCTTAAGACTTGAAAGATCGTGTTTTTCTGTCCACTCCGTCCCTTCTCTCATGAGGGCACGAATTACAGTAGGTGCTGTATAAAAGGTGTTTACCTTGAACTTTTCAACAATCTGCCAGAAACGGTCTGGAGCTGGATATGTTGGCACACCCTCAAACATTAACGATGTCGCCCCAAGGGCAAGAGGACCATAGACTATGTAAGTGTGGCCTGTAATCCAGCCAATATCTGCAGTACACCAGTACACGTCATCATCCTTCATATCAAATACCCATTGGGTGGTATGGGCTGCATAAGTGAGGTAGCCGCCAGTTGTGTGAATAACACCCTTTGGCTTTCCAGTGCTTCCACTCGTATAGAGGATAAATAGGATATCCTCTGCACCCATTGATACCGGATCACACTTGTCATCAATATCGTCTGCCGCCATCTCGTCATGCCACCAGGAATCCCGGCCCTTTTTCATGTCAATCTCATTACCCGCGCGTTTTACCACTATGCACTTTTCAACAGTTGGACACTCTTTTAAGGCCTCGTCTGCATTTGGTTTCAAGGGAATGGTTTTCCCTGCCCTCAATACTGCATCAGAGGTTATAAGGATCTTGGCCTCACAGTCCTGAATCCTGTTCTGGAGACTGAGTGCAGAAAACCCTGCAAAGACGACGCTATGCATTGCACCTATCCTTGCACAGGCAAGCATTGCAATGGGAAGCTCTGGTATCATTGGAAGATATATTGAAACCCTGTCACCCTTTTTGATACCATGTTTCTTAAGCACGTTTGCAAATCGGCATACTTCTGTATGCAACATCTGATAGGTATAAACCTTCACATCTTCATCAGGCTCTCCCTGCCATACTATTGCAGCCTTGTTACGCCTGCCGTCTGTAAGATGGCGATCAAGACAGTTATAAGACGCATTAAGCTTCCCACCTATGAACCATTCTATTTTTGGTTTGTGAAAATCTGCCCTTACAACTGTACGCCATTTTCTATCCCAGGATATCAAATCCTCGGACCTTTTACCCCAAAAAGAGGCCGGATCTTCAAGCGCCCTTTTGTAATGCTCTTTATACTCCTTCATGCTCTTGACATGGGCAGTCATCTGGGCCTTTCTCGAAGGACGAAAGATACGTTGTTCTGAAAGTAGGCTTTCAATGGTCTTTCCGCTGTCACTCATGGTTATGCTCTCCCTTCTCAAGATTTTTACAGCCAAAGGCTGCAACTGAAACTGAACGATTATTCACTTAATTCACGATCATGTCAAGACTATAGTTGATAAAAATTTTCCTTAAAAATTAGTCTATTATAAAAATATTTACCAATATACATGCTAAATACTTTGGAACAGTCTATGCAAGAATGATTTTTATAAGAAAAATCGATAATTACAGATTCAACATCCTGTCACAAACAAAATTTTGATAAAAAGATATGGAAGAATTTATAGAAACTCTTTGGGGCTTTAAATTGTCACAAAGTTTTCAGTCCGCAGGCTCTATGAGGAGCTCTACTCTCCTGTTAAACTTTTTAGAATTTTGGGCCGAATTTTCCCTTTGCGGGTAAAGATCACCGACTCCTTGTATCCACACCCTTTCTGGATCCATGCCATCTCTTATTAGCTCTCTTGCCACAGCCGCTGCCCTTGAAATGGAAATATCCACATTGCTACCCAAATGATCCTTTTTTGACAAGGCCTGCCTGTTACTGTGGCCTACAATCTTTATCTTATAATGGGTAGAACCCTTAAGAACCTTTGCTATACGAAAAATCATCTTCTTGCCATCTTCCGAGATGGCACTCGAACCAGAGGCGAAGGTCACCTCCTCGTTCAAAACAACCATCACCCTGCCGCTTGATGTCTCGGCTGGAGAAAACTCAAAAAGCATACCTTTTAGCCTCTCCATATTATGAATGTGCATCCTTGATACGTTGGGCCTTGGCCCAGAATCGTGCAATCTTTTTTCAAGGTGTGTGATCTTGATCGTGGTCCATACGAGGAAAAATATGAGAAGAAGAGACATGAGATCACTTAGGCTTAGGACCCAGGAGGAATCGTCTGAGAAGGTCGATTCAAAAGAGACGTTTGCCTCATTTGAAAAAGGCATAAAATCTTTCCCATGAGTAAACATGAACCCATTCCTCTACGAAACTGCCTGTCTTTTTAGCCTGATCACTTGGCTTTTAGATCCTTCCTTATCCTTTAGGCGGCAATAGAGCTCATAAGAATTAAGCCTTTCTGCGATCCTAAGGGGATGTTCAGCCTTTTGCATTCCAAGAAGCGCATCCATGGCCATCCGCATGGCTGCAGCCCTTTTGGAAAAGTGCTGCTCAAGTTTTAGCGCCGTAGGTAGAAACAGGAGGTTGGCAAGAAGTATCCCGTACAGAGTTGAGCTTAAGGCAAGGCCAAGGGATGAGCCAAGTGCCTGATTTGTGCCAAGCTCCTGCATCACCTGCATAAGACTTATAACAGTGCCTGCCATGCCGAGGGCAGGAGCAAGACGGGCCAAGGTCTTTATAAGCTGTACCTGTGACCTTGCTGCATCGTTTCTTTTCATATACTCCCTTTGAAGACTGCTCATTAGTGAAAGCTCATCGTAGCCTTCTGCAACAAGAATGGCCCCATAGCGTAAAAAATCGTCTTTCACCTTTGACGCCGCCTTCTGAAGGGCAAGAGGCCCTTTCATTCTGTAAATCCTTGCAAGTCCCAAGGCCTGTGCAAGAAGCTCCATGTCATCTGCTCCTTTTGCCTTGTGGCTGAAGGAATCAAAGACACTGTGAAAAGTGGCTCTTACCCGTTTTGCAGGAAACCCAAGCCATACTGCCATACAAAGTCCTCCAAATACGATTAAAAGAGACTGAAAGTTAAGCAGCTGGGCAACATCCACCCCCCAAAGAAACCCAAGGCCGAAAAAGGCACATACGAATGTAGCTGAAATCAGATATTTTAACATGAATCGTCCTCCTGGCTTTGGCAAAACCTGTTTGCAAGATCAGGACCAGAAATGAGGATGCCTGCAACTAAGCTAAATTATTACTTTTTTCTTTTGAGTATGGCAAAGGATTATACATAAAAGGCAGATTTTTCTCACCATCTGCCTAAAGGGAGGCAGCTATTACCCTGTCTATTCCAGAAAGATCCTTAACCACATCTATTGTTCTGTATACATCCAAAGACCTTGCAAATGAAAGCAGCCTTTTGGCCTGGCCTATTCCTATTTCACAAAGAAGCAGGCCACCTTTTGCAAGATGCCTGTGGGCATTACCCAAAATCGTCTCGATTTCTGAATAACCGGTTCCATCTCTTGAAAAAAGCGCCCTCTCCGGCTCATGCTCTCTAACGCTTTTATCCAGAAGATTCATCTGTCTTCTTGAGACATATGGTGGATTGGCAGTTATCAGATCCGCCCTGAAACCCTTTTTGAAGGCATTGAACCAGTCGCAGCAAATAAATGATGCCCGATGGACATTTCCCAAGATTCTCATGCAATTTTCCCTTGCAACAAGCAATGCTGACAGATCAATGTCGGTAAGGATGGCCTTTGACTCTTTCCAGTGTGCAAGCAGACTTATACCCACTGCCCCTGTTCCAGTGCCAAGATCCAGAATGAGATCAGGGGGCCTTTTATCGAGATGCTTGATTGAAAGCTCCACCAGAAGCTCCGTTTCTGGCCTTGGGATGAGGGTATCTGGTGAGCAGATGAATAAATGCCCCCAAAACTCTTTTTCCCCTACAAGATATGCCAAGGGTTCTCCTTGTCGAAGTCGCCTTATCATGGCTGAAAAACGGTTTATTTCGTCTTCCCTTAGCTGAAACTCTGGATGAGCAAGGAGAAATTCCTTTGATTTGCCAGTTATATTTGAAAGGAGAATGAGACAGTCGTTTAGGGGAAACGTGTGGGCCTTTGCCTTTAGATAGGCGACATGGGTTTTAAGAAGTTCTCCTACGCATTGAGGGGGTCTACGCAACAGAACCCTTTTCTTCCTTTGAGGATTTGGTTGATTGGGCAAGTGCCTTTGCCTGAAAATGTGTACCGAGGGCCTCGATGATCTCGTCTATATCTCCCTGCATGATATCTTCTAACTTGTAAAGGGTTAGCCCGATCCTGTGATCTGTCACCCTGCCCTGGGGAAAGTTGTATGTTCTTATCCGCTCGCTTCTATCGCCTGTGCCAACCATGGAGCGCCGCTCTTGGGAAAGCTGCTTTTGCTGTTCCCGCTGCTTCAGTTCATAGAGCCTTGCAGCAAGGACCTTCATGGCCTTGGCCTTGTTCTTGTGCTGGCTCCTTTCATCCTGACACTGGACCACCAGACCGGTGGGAATATGTGTGATCCTAACGGCAGACTCTGTCTTATTGACATGCTGCCCTCCTGCGCCAGAGGCCCTATAAACGTCAATACGAAGATCTTGTGGATTTATCTCCACGTCCACCTCATCTGCCTCGGGAAGCACTGCCACGGTGACAGCTGATGTGTGAATGCGCCCCTGGGTTTCGGTCTCGGGAACCCTTTGAACCCGGTGGGTGCCACTTTCATATTTGAGTCGGCTGTAGACCTTGTCTCCTGAAATAAGGGCTATTATCTCCTTGAACCCACCTATTCCTGTTTCATGGGAAGAGAGTATCTCCACCTTCCACCCCTTTTTCTCTGCGTACCTGCTATACATACGAAACAGGTCTGCAGCAAAAAGGGCAGCCTCATCTCCTCCTGTGCCTGCCCTTATCTCAAGGAGTATGTTCTTTTCATCATTTGGATCCTTGGGAAGAAGAAGTATTTTGAGCCTTTCTGTGAGATCTTCCGACTCCTTTTCAAGGGCCTCGAGCTCGTCCTTAGCAAGCTTTCTTATCTCAGGGTCGGAATCGCCAAGCATCTGGCGGTTGTCTTCTATTTCTTGTTGAACCTGCAGGTATCTGTCATAGGTCCGGACTATCTCCCCAAGATCAGAATGCTCCTTTGCAAGCTGCCTGAAGGTCTTCTGATCCTTGATCACATCAGGATCGCTCAGTTTTGATTCAAGCTCCTTGTAGCGCTTCTTTATGTCATCAAGTCTTGCAAACATGCCCTATGACAAAAGTCTCTTATTACTTTCTTTACTCTTTGTCGCCCTGGGCAGCCTTTCCATACTTTTTCATGAACTTTTCCACTCGGCCTGCAGTGTCCACAAGTTTCTGTTTCCCTGTAAAAAAGGGATGACACTGTGAACATATTTCCACCTTGATCTCCTTTAAGGTAGAGCCCACCTGGAATTCGTTACCGCAAGCACATTTTACACTTGCAAGATGATACTCTGGATGGATATCCTTTTTCATGGCTTTTTGTCTCCCATTATAAAAATTCAAAAATATTTTTAAAACGGCTTCCTTTTTAAAGGAAGGCGCCAAGTTTCGTCAAGTGGTTATTTCCCTCTGTACTTTTACTTATTCATTGAGGCAAGAAACTCTGCATTGCTCTCCGTATCCCTCATCTTGTCCAGCAAAAACTCCATACTGTCTATTGGATTTAGAGGAGAAAGAAGTTTTCTTAGAATCCACACCCTGTTGAGCACATCTGGTGGAAGAAGAAGCTCCTCTTTCCTCGTACCTGACTTGTTGATGTCAACTGAGGGGAATATCCGCTTTTCTGTAAGCTTTCTGTCAAGATGAATCTCCATGTTGCCAGTGCCCTTGAACTCCTCGAATATCACCTCATCCATACGGCTTCCTGTGTCTATTAGGGCAGTGGCAATAATGGTCAGGCTCCCGCCTTCTTCTATGTTCCGTGCCGCTCCGAAAAATCTCTTTGGCCTGTGAAGTGCGTTGGAATCCACACCACCAGACAGAATCTTTCCACTTGGCGGAACAACTGTATTGTATGCCCTTGCAAGCCTTGTGATACTGTCAAGTAGTATCACCACATCCTTTTTGTGTTCCACCAGTCTCTTTGCCTTTTCTATGACCATTTCGGAAACCTGGACATGCCGCTGGGCAGGCTCATCGAATGTGGAACTTATCACCTCAGCATTCACTGAGCGCTGCATGTCTGTGACCTCTTCAGGTCTTTCGTCAATAAGGAGCACTATTAGAAACACCTCTGGATGGTTATAGGAGATCGAGTTCGCAATGCTTTGAAGAAGCATTGTCTTTCCGGTTCGAGGCGGTGCAACTATTAGCCCCCTTTGGCCCTTGCCAATTGGAGTCATGAGATCCATTATTCGGCCTCCGAGATTGTCCGACGTGGTCTCAAGTTTCAGCTGCTCCTGTGGATATAGGGGTGTGAGGTTGTCAAAATGCACTCGCTCAAAGGCCTTTTCAGGAGGATCAAAATTTAGCTCTTCTACCTTCAGGAGGGCAAAATATCTTTCGCCTTCTTTTGGCGGCCGTATCTGTCCTGAAATGGTATCCCCTGTAGTAAGGTTGAACCTTCTGATCTGAGACGGTGAAACATATATATCGTCTGGTCCAGGAAGGTAGTTGTAATCAGGGCTTCTTAAAAAACCGAAACCGTCTTGCAAAATCTCCAACACCCCGTTTCCATAAACCGTACCGTTTTTGGCCGCTTGAGCCTTGAGAATGTTAAAGATGATATCCTGTTTTTTTCTGCTGTGGGTGACGTCTATTCCAAGATCACTCGCTATCTTGAAAAGATCGCTGACACTTTTCTTCTTTAGCTCATCAAGATGCAAAGTAGGAGGGACGTCTCCTTGACTTACACTTTCGTTCCCGCTTTTCCGGCCCTTGTTCTTATCAGAATAACTGTTCTCTCCCTGACCATTTGGGGATTTTTTTTCAGCAGACTTCTCCTTGCTGTTTGCTTTTATACGCCTTGCCATATAATACCTCTAATCCTGTTGTGTCTTATTTTTCCTCTGGGAATTTAGAAAATTAGCTTCGAATAGAAAGAAATTACATATAAATTATCGCAAAAATTTTGCTCTTTTCCAAAACCTGGTAACGGAGCCTATAGATAAATCCACCACCTATTTTTAATTGTGGAGGCTGAACTGTCTGTCGGTTGGGTAAGCTGTTAGATATTTAAGCTTGACGATATTCATATAGCCATTAACAAACGTATCGTCAACAGGTTTTTGGTGGAAAATTTGTTCAAAAATCCCAATTCTTAAACCTTAAGACCTTGCTCACCTTGGCTCCGCTTGTTCCCAATGGCCATAACCCCAAAAATCAACAAGGGCGTAAAGGGTTTCATTTACCGGGGTTTCTATTCCTAACTCCCTTCCAATCCGTACTATTGCACCATTTATAAAATCGATTTCTGTCCGTGTCTTTTTGAGCCTGTCTTGCAACATGGAGGAGATGTTCTCAGCCGTGTCCATGCTAACTTTACGGACCAAGTCATAAACTCCTTTAAGGTCAAGCCCGACATCTATGCCTTTTTTTTGCATAACATTGTAGGCCTCCCTGACGGCCATTTCCTGGATTTTTGTAAGATTTGAGTACTTAAGTATTTGACCGTTTCTAAGCATTGTAAGGGCAGTAAGGGCATTTATTCCAACGTTTACAAGAAGCTTTTTCCATATGATTGGATAAATATCCTTTACGAAATTGGTTTCAAAACCACATCTATTAAGAAGTTTTGCAAATTCTACTGCCGTCTCTAAAGGCTCGGCATCAGAATCCACCATACCAAGAAAGGTCTGCCCCTTTCCTGCATGGACTACTGTATTTTCTTCAACTCTATTGGCACCATGCATTGTTACGCCGAGAATCAAGTTGCTTCTTGGCACCACGGTCTCAAGTATGTCTGCTGAACCAATTCCATTTTGCAAGGTTATAACCGCTGTCTTCTTACCGCAAAGATCCTTCAAAGAATCAATAACAGTGGTAGTTTGATAGGTCTTAACAAGAACCAAAACCACATCCTGTGTCCCAAGATCACGGGAGCTGGCTGTCACCTTTGGAAAGGCTACCATCTTCCCACCATTTTTCGCTTTCACAACCTCAATTCCGTGAGCTTCTAGGCCCATTGCCTTATTTTCATCATGATGAAGCAGGCAAAGGCCTTTAAACTTTTGCCAAATCCCTGCGGCAAAAAGTATTCCAAGGGCGCCCGGGCCGATAATTGTCACCTTTTTAAGATTCATGTTGCGGCATCCTGCCTATTTTGGCAAATCAGGCTACTTGGCCTTGACATAGGCCCATTGGCCTATTAGAGAAAACAAACCAGCAATAATTTCCAGAGTTGACTAAATCTGCGTATTGACCGATCTGTCTAATACAGGTCAAATTCGTTATAAATCAAAATAAGGCAGGAGGCAATCCATGCTAGTCAAGGAATGGATGGCAAAAAACCCCATCGTTATAGACGAAAACACATCGATCATGAAGGCCACCCAGATCATGAAGGAACATGGCATCAGGAGGATACCTGTTGTTCGAGATAATAAATTAATCGGCATCATAAGTGACAGGGATATAAAGGAAGCTGCACCGTCAAAGGCCACATCTCTCGACGTTCATGAACTCTATTACCTCCTGTCAGAGATAAAGGTAAAAGACATCATGACCCCGAATCCTGTCACTTTAAAAGAAAATGATTCTGTGGAGAAGGCAGCGGTCATCATGCTTGAAAATCGTATAAGCGGTATGCCGGTGATAGATGATGAGCATCACGTCATTGGCATCATTACCCAGACCGACGTATTCAAGGTAATGATCAGCATAACAGGTGCATACAAAAGCCCTATTCAGATAGCCTTTGAGATGGAAGACAGCCCTGGCTCCCTGAATAAGCTGCTGAATCTTATAAGAGAGCAGGGAGGACGGGTAGTAAGTGTTCTTACCTCTCATGAAAACATGCCAGAGGGGAAAAGGGAGGTCTATATCAGGCTTATGGACATGCCTGATAATGAGCTTAATGAGCTAGTAGAAAACCTGAAAAAGGAATTCAAGATCCTTTTTGTAATAAAGGAGGATCTCAGAAACATACCAAGGGTCAAAAAATAAGTAGAAGCTTTTAAGGGAAATTTAAGTCTGGCGTCTGGAATGTGGTTTCCAGACGCCTTTTTTTGCCATTTCTCCTACTGCCTTTACTTTTTTATTTCCCCTTGACTTATAAACATTTTTCTTTTAATTAAAAATAGTTACCATAAGTTGTTAAAAATTTCAGAAACACAATCAGAGAGTAAAGAAATGACTTTGACCAAGGCAGATTTGGTTAACAAGCTTTACGAATCCGAAGTGATGTCAAAGGCAGAAGCTATTGAAGCAGTGGAGACCGTTATTGAGATTATAAAAGAAACCCTGGAAGACGGAGAAAACGTGCTCATAAGCGGCTTTGGAAAATTTACAGTAAAGGACAAAAAGGCAAGGCGGGGCAGGAATCCCCACACAGGGGAAGACCTGATCCTGGCCCCAAGGAGGGTCGTCACCTTTAAGCCTTCAGGTGTACTAAGGAACAAGATCAACCAGGGCTGACTGCCTCTTTTCGCCCTTTCTCTTTACTGAAATTACTCCATAACTGGCCACAGGCGGCATCAATATCGCACCCTTTGCTTTTTCTAATTATCGCAGTAAAGCCCCTCTTAACAAGCATATCCTGAAAACACAGTAACTCTTCCCTGGTAGGCGGTCTGAAATCCAGACCATCAACCTCGTTGTAGGCAATAAGATTTATCTTTGAGGGAATGGAGCTTAGAAGACGAGCAAGCCTTCTTGCATCGTCTCTGAAATGATTGACCCCGCCAAGCACTATATATTCAAAGGTTATTCGTCTTCTTTTGGGGAGTTCAAACTGTTTGCAGGCCGCCATTAACTCCTTTAAGGGATATCTTTTGTTTATTGGCATTATACGACTTCTAAGCTCATCGGTTGTAGCATGAAGAGATATAGCAAGGCCTACATCAACCTCTTTACTGAGCCGTGGAATTAGAGGGGCTACCCCACAGGTGGAGACAGTTATTCGCCGTTTGGAAAAATTAAGTCCTAATTCGTTCGTTAGTATCTTTATTGAGGAAACGACGTTTTCAAAATTTGCAAGTGGCTCTCCCATCCCCATGTAAACGATATTTCTTGGCCAAAGCTTCTGACTGGTATCTTTCATAACAGCAAGTACCTGACCTGCAATCTCAGACGGATAAAGATTTCTGAAAAATCCCATACTACCAGTCTTACAGAATGTACAGCCCATTGCACATCCAACCTGACTTGATACGCACAAGGTGGTGTGAGTGTCACCAGGTATTAGAACCGTCTCAATCAAAGAGCCGTCAAACAATCTAAAGGCCCACTTACAAGTGCCATCAGAGCTTGAAACCTGCCTGGCTACTACCTCAAGGTCATACAAAAATCCCTCTCGGACCAAACGGGCCCGGAGGGATTTTGACATTTCACTTATTTCATTAAGACCGGAAAGTCCAGGCTTCCAAAGCCATCTGAAGAGCTGCCTGCCCCTGAAGGCAGACTCTCCCCATGACTCCATCAGCCTTTCAAGCTCTTTCCGGGTCTTTGATCGGTAATCTATCACGAGAGCTCTTTTAGCAGCCTCTCTGCCTCCTTCCTTTCTGGAAAGTCTTTGGCCTCAAGGGCCTTTTTCACATACTCAAGGGCCTCCTTTTTCTTTCCAAGACCCTTTAGTGCATAGGCCATATGATAGTTGATGGAAGGATGGTCAGGCACCTTTTTGAGGGCTTCAGTCAGATCTGAAACTGCCAGTTCATAATTACCCTTTCTTGCCTGTATCCATGCAAAAGTATCCAAAATGAAAGGCTGGGTTGGAGCCGCATCCTTCGCCTTTTGGGCATATATGGCTGCCTGCTCAAGATCGCCCTTTTCAGCAAGTTCCCAGGCAAGATTGTTGGCAGCAGGAGCAAAGGAAGGATTGACTTCAAGGGCCTTCTTATAGGCATCTATCGCTTTGTCCAAATGGCCAAGTTTCTGCTCTATTGCTCCAATTGCCATATAGGCAGTAATGAAGTTGGGTTTCTTTTCAAGGAGCTTGCGATACTCTTGGATGGCCTTTTCCGCCTTGCCACTCCTGACATATATCTTTCCAAGGGCCATATAGGCCTCTACTATTTCGTTATTCATGGAAAGGGCCTGTTTAAAGGCCTTTTCAGCATCATCAAGCTTGCCTTGTGACATGAGCAGCCTTCCCTTCATCACATAAAAGGCAGGATTTTTTGGCTGCTTCTTGGATAGCTCATCAAGAAGCGTAAGTGCGTCATCAGGCTTCTTTGTAGATACGTAATAGGTGACAAGGGAATAGACAGCAGGCATGTAACCGGGATTTTCCTCAACAATCCCCTTTAAAAGTTCCACGCCCTTTGCCTTGTCGTCCAGGCCAAAATAGGCCCTTGCAAGCATATATTTTGCAGAAAGATCCTTTGGATTCTTATTCAGTATCTTTTCAAGCTCTGTTTTTGCCTCTTTGTACTTTCTCTTCTGAAGAAGTGCCGAGGCATGAAGGCTTAGGGCAACAGGCTCATCCCCTACCCTTTTTAGCACATATTCTGTCTGGAAAAGGGCATCATCGAGTTTTTTCTCCTTAAGGTATATGTCTGCCAGAAGCAACCTTGCCTTTAGGAAATTGGGAGCTGAAACCGTGCAACTTACAAGGTCTTCCTCGGTATTTTTTATCTTCCCAAGGCCGAGATTTGCAACCGCCCTGAAATAAAGCGTCTGGGGATCCTTTGGATTTTTATTTAATACCTTTGTAAGATCGTTCAGGGCCGCCTTGAAATCCTTGTTCATTAAAGCGATGCGACCTCTTACAAGAAGGGCGACTGGATGATCTGGGTTCTTGTCAAGAACCTCCTTTGAGAGTTTTTCTGCCTCCTTGACCTTGTTCAGATTAAGATTCATGAGGGCAAGCTTTGCGGTAATATCAAGATTTTTGGGTGCAAGTTTATGGGCCTTTTCCAGATATCCAAGGGCCTTTGTTGGTTTGTTTTGAAGAATAAGCATGTCCGCCTTCATCAACAGGGCTGGGACAAATTTCGGATGTTTTTTCATTATGGCATCAAGCGTGCTTACTGCCTTGTCCTTCTGTCCATGACGCAAATAGAACCTGACAAGGGCCATGGATATGTTTGGATTTGAGCCACTATCTTTTTCTACCTTTACAAGCAGATCTTCTGCCTCCTTAACCCTTTTTTGTGCCTCAAGTATGCCTACAAGCATCAAGGTTGCCTGCTCCTTCTGCCTTGGATCCTTGCTAAAGGATATCGCCTTTCTAAGGGCCTCTTCTGCCTTTTTGTAGTCTTTTTTCAGGCTGTATGCATTTGCAAGGCTTGCAAAAACCCTTGCATCCTTTGGTGCAATCTTCTTGGCAGAATCAAGGACCTTGATGGCATCGTCAACTTTCTTCTCCTTGAGCAGTAGAGCAGATTTTAGCAAATTTGCCTCAAGATCGTTCTTGTTCTTCTTAAGCAGATAATCTATGTGTTTGCCTGCCTCATCATACTGTCTTGCCATGAGGAGAAACTGTATGAGCCTGACCCGTGCATCCCTGTTGGTTGGATCTACATCAACTGTCTTTCTAAGCTCGGAAAGTGCATGGCCAAAATCACCAAGCTTCATATAGGCCTGGGCAAGCTGATAGTGCCCTGGCCCATACTTTGGATCGATTTGAACCACGTTCTTGAACTCTATTACAGCAGACCTGAGATCGTTTTTCTTTACATATTCAAGGCCCCGCTGGTAATGCTCTGCCTTCCTCTCCTCAGGTGAGGAACATGCAGACATGGTCACCAACATGAAAGCCAGGGCTGCAACAACTGAAACGGTCCGTTTGAAAAATTCGTATTTCATTTTACCCCCTTTAGTCGTTTTTCAAGGATGGCTGACCAGTAGATTCCAAAACGCTCATCCAGAAACGGCTTTTTAGATTCACCTTTTTTCTCTGAAGAATTGCACTTTCAAGAGGAATGTGAACGTACCTGTCATTCCATAGACTTACCATCATATCTGTTTTACCTGCCATGGCCGCATGAACTGCATTTTGGCCCAGGTTTCCACAGTAGAGGCTGTCATCCACATTAGCTGGAACGCTCCTTATAATGTAGCTTGGATCTATGTACTTAATGTTTGTCTCCTTGCCAAGGGTTGCGAAATATTCCCCTATTTTCTGCTTTAGAAACTTGCCTATATCCCCAAGTTTTACGTTTCCAGAGGCGTCGGTCTCCTTTGGCTGATCCTCGAAAAACTTCTGCCCGGCACCTTCTGCCGCCACTATAACCGCATGCCCCCTTTGGTCCAGCCGCCTTTCAAGCTCCTTTAGAAGCCCCCTTTCTCCATCAAGATCAAAGTCACTCTCTGGTATAAGACAGTAGTTTACCTCTCTTAGTGCAATGGAGGCGGCAGCGGCAATGAATCCTGAATATCTTCCCATTAGTTTTACAAGGCCTACTCCATTTGGGGCTCCAATTGCCTCTGTGTGGGCACTCTTTATGGCCTGGCATGCCATCTGCACAGCCGTGTCAAAACCAAAGGTCTTTGAAACGAGAAATATGTCATTGTCAATGGTCTTTGGGATTGCAATGACAGATATCTTTATGCCTCTTTTGTTAATCTCATCAACAATGGTCTTGCTGGCCCTGAATGTCCCATCCCCTCCAATGGCAAAAAGGATGGAAACGTTCATGCGCTCAAGGGCATCTACTATCTCCTCTGCCGGCTGAGGGCCTCTTGACGATCCGAGAATGGTTCCGCCATATTCGTGGATCCTGGCAACACTGTCAGGGGTAAGCTCCATGACTTCAAGGCCATAAGATGGAATGAAACCCCGAAGGCCAAATCGAATCCCAAATATGTTCCTCACCCCGTAACCATAAAAGAGTGTCATGACAATTGCCCGGATTACATCGTTTATTCCAGGGCAAAGCCCGCCACATGTCACTATGGCACATTTTGTCTTTGAAGGATCGAAATAGATGTTCTGTCTTGGTCCGGCAAGCTCAAAGGACGGAACCGTCTCCTTCTTACAAAGCCTTGCCACATTTCTCGACGAGGCAAGAAGAAGGACCTTATCATCATCCTCCACAAAACATGAATAATCCTTTTTCATAAGTGGAGATGGGACCGAACATTTTCCCAGATTGGAAATGACCGTTGAGATCTCCTCTATGTTGTCCAGTTCATCCACAAAACTGGAAGTTATGCAGCTTGGTTTCATCACGCCTCCTGTTGCCTTTTTCCCTGTTTAATACTACAAGAGTACAATTCTTCAACTTGCACACAAGGAGGAAAAGCAAGATAGATACCAGCAATATCAAGATTGGGGTATTCGACTCTGGTGTTGGTGGTTTTACAGTAGTCAGGGAGCTTTTGTCAATCCTTCCTGAAGTTCCCATCGTCTATTTTGGGGATACGGCCAGAACTCCGTATGGCCCAAAGAGCCCTGAGATACTTGTCCAATATGCCACTCAAGACGCTGCATTTCTCATTGAAAAGGGTGCAAATATCATAGTTATTGCCTGTCATAGCGCTGCAAGTTGCGCAACAGACAAACTCAGGCAACATCTCGATTTTCCTGTCTTTGAGGTGGTAACTCCATCTGTTCAAAAGGCTTGCATGCTTACAAGAAATGGCCG
>JALSQG010000004.1 GCA_026985565.1 Deltaproteobacteria bacterium | reverse complement strand
TTACAATGGCACACCTTGGCGTGGATCTTGGCACCATCAAGGTTAGAAGTAGAATGGCAGACGGGCTCCATTATGCCATGGAAAAAATTATGAAGACCCGTCAGAGGCAGGCAACTGCAATCAAGGCTATAGGGGATGAGACAGGTAGATAATTTGTCATGAAATCCTTTTCTGTTTTTCGTCTTGGTTCTGTCTTGCTCGTGTCAATCCAGGAAGAGATAGACGATGAGCAGGTAAGCGAGCTCCTTAAAAGGCTATCTAATATGGTGCGTGCAACAAGGGCCAGGGCAGTTATCGTGGATCTATCCGATGTGGAGGTAATGGATACGTTCCTTGCTGAAAATATCCAGAAGCTTGCCTCCACCATGTCCCTTTTTCGTACCCAAACGGTGGTGGCAGGCCTTGGGGCCGCTGCCATAACAGCCTTAAAAAGCTTCAACATGACTTTTGGACACAGTCTGATCTTCGCCCTGGATGCCGAACAGGCCCTCGAAAAGCTTGGAAGGAAGATGGTGAGGATTGAAGACCAGTAATAGAGCCCCGGTTGCCATATACAAAAGATGTATCCCCGTAACCAAGGAGGCGGGGCTTTCTCTTGCAAGGAAAGAGCTTAGGAAATTATTGGACATGCTTGAAGTGGAAAGCGAGATGAGAAGGGCCGAGCTCCTCACCATGCTCGATGAAATTGGCAACAACATCATTCGGCATGCAGGTAATGGAACCATCTGCATCAGCGCTTACAGGGTAGGGGGGCGGGTAGGTGTAAGGCTTGTTGCCGAGGACAGGGGAAGGGGAATAGATGATCTTTCAAAGGCCTTCTCCCGCGGATTTTCCGAGGATAATGGCCTTGGCATGGGGCTTAATCTCCTAAGGTCCCTATCTGATGACGTCAGGATTGCAAGCCTCATAGGGGGCGGAACCTATGTGGAGGCATGGAAATGGATTTAGCGGGCCTACAGCCTCTTTGGCATGAAAATGAGGTATCTATCCAGGCCCATGTTTTCCTTGCAAGAAGTATTGCAACAGATTTTGCAAAAAAGGCAGGGTTTCCCAAGGATCGGGTGGATGATATTGTCCTTTGTGTAACAGAACTTGCCCAGAATCACATCGATCATTCCACAAAAGATGGACGCATAAGGCTCTTTGGCCAGCAGACAAACGCTGACGAGGCATTCTTTGTTGTATCCAGCATGGATATGGGCCAGGCCTTGGAAAGGAAAGAGGCATCGGGCAAGCAGCAGGCCTTTTCACAGGCTGGACTCGGTGTAGGCCTTGATACCATCAGGCGAATTTCCGATGGTTTTGGTCTTTGCTCAGGAAAGCTCGGCAGCGTTCCATGCCCGGATCTGCTTCTTGGGAAAAGGGAGTTTGAAACCCTTATTTGTGCATCTTTTTTCCAGCCAAAAGGTGCACTAAAAAACATACCAGTTGACTTTTCCTATCTTATCAGGCCGGCTGGGTTATCGAGATACTGTGGAGACGGCTTTTTCTTTTCCTATGAAGAACCCTTTTTCCAGATGGTTGTGGTGGATGTCATGGGAAAGGGAAAGGAGGCTGCAAAGCTCCTTTTTGAGGTAGGCAGCATCATACGGCTGATACCTCCGGGTACTGAGCCTCAGCACGTTTTGGCATGTCTTGGCCAGTCGCTTATTGGCACAAGGGGTGTAATGGCCCATGTGGTGAGAATAAACGTGGAGCTGCCAGAGCTTTCCATGGCGGCAGCAGGTGATGTCGGGCACTTCTTTTTTCTCGATGGCAAAGAGCGGTTTCTGGCAGGAAGTGCCGGCTTAGTTGGCCCTGTAAACAGTAAAAGCGGTATCGTACATGCCACCTATGGAGATTTTACCGAGGCAATGGGCATTCTTTTTACAGACGGGCTTAGAAAGGTGCCAAAGATACGTTTTAACCAGGTACTTATGGATGTCCCTTCAGTGATCTGGACCAACTATGTCTTCTCTCTGTGCGAGGATGACAGTAGTTTTGATGATGCGACCATGGTGGTGTGGAAATGGAAGGCCTAAGTCAGAAGATTCATGTGATAACCCTGGTGATAACACGGCAAAAAGATGTGCCACTTGTAAGAACAAAGGCAAAGCTTCTTGCACGCGTTTCAGGCTTCGCCAGAATCAGACAGGTACAGATGGCCCTTATGGCATCAGAGGTCGCAAGGTTTCTTCTAAGGCATGTTGGTGGGGGAAGGGCGATATTCCATTTCGTATGCCATGAGGGAAATATTGGCAGCGGCAAGTGGGTGGCAGGGGTTATGGCAAGTTTTCTTGGGAAAAGGCCCCTTTCAGAAAGAGATCCAAAAGGCGAGGATCAAATGGTCTTCCACCGGCTTGTCAGTGCTGTCGAGGCAGTTTCAGACGAAACATCCGTCAGGTTTCGTGGAGAACAAGGCGGCCTTGAGCTTGATGTAATTTTTCTTGGAGCACAAAAGGGGTGCGAGGTACTGCTTGAGCAGCAGGAAGAGATACGAAAACAGCTTTTTCGGGATATAGATGAGTCCTATCTTGAAAATTTAAGGGCAAAGCACGAAGAGGTCCTTTCTCTCCTGAAGACCGTTTCCCTCAAAAACAAGGAGCTTGACAAGGTGAATGCCGAGCTTCTCGAGCTTAGCCGTGACATGGAGTCCCTTGTCCATGAAAGGACGATAGTGGAGTTTGCCCTTCGAATTGCAGACAAGATTCGAAATCCTGCCACGGTTATAGGAGGTCTTTCAAGGCTTCTTCTAAAAAAGATGCCAGAGAAGGGGCCAGAAAGGGAAAAGGTAAGGGCCATCTATCTTGAGGCCAAGAAGCTCGAGGCCATAGTAAGGGATTTTGAGGGCCTTGCCAGGGAACAGGAGCGTTTTTTCACCAAGGTGGTTTTACAGGATCTTGTAAGGGAGATACTTGAAGCATGGCAGCCCAATCTTGAAAAAAGGGGGGTAGCCCTGGCCTTTGATGCCCCAGATGAGCCTTTGCAAATAAAGGGAAATCCAAGGACCCTCAAGGTGGCAATCCTTCACATACTCAAAAATGCCATGGATGCCTCCCCCAAGGGTTCAAAACTTACAGTCAGGATTGTGAGAAAAGACGGCAGGCCTACTCTTGAGATAACAGATCAGGGCCCTGGAATCGAAACGGAAATAAAGTCAAGGCTTTTTAAGGAGCTTGTCACTACAAAACCAAGTGGTACCGGGGTTGGGCTGATAATGGTTCATCACATCATGAAGGAGCACCAGGGAGACATTAAGATAGAAAGCAGCCCTGGAAGGGGCACTACCGTTTCCCTGATATTTCCTGAAAGATGGAAGGAAAAAGGAAGTTGAGCCATCTTGCCTCCAGTGTCCTTGAAGGCCTTTTTGTGCTGGTCCTTTTTATTTTTCTATCCTGCAACAGCTTTGCCTACCCTTTGGAAAACTTCTTAATCCATGTCTCAAATCTGACCGCCAGGGACATTGCAGGCTCAATGGCCCATATTCCAGGTGCAAGTATCAGGACGCAGTCAGACGGAACCTGCTCGCAAATAAGATGCAGGCTAAATATCAAGGGCCTTTCTGGCGCAAGGGATGCAGATCATGTCTTTGAGGATCTTGACCTGTTTCTTAATCTCAACATGGGGAAAAGACCTGATTCCAGAAAGAGCGAATGGAAGTGGGCCCTAAAGGCTGCCTGGCCCAAAGGGCAGGTGCTTTTCTTTCCCTGGTTCTTCGATCTTTCGCAGCTAAAAGGAAGTCTTGTCTCAAGGGGCAGCCTTGCTGAAAAAAGGGGTATCCATGTTGACTATTTGAGGCTCTACGGCCCCTTCTTCCTTGAAGTACGAAACCTTTTCCTGCCATGTGCAAAGAGACCGGACGAAAAGGATAATCTTTCATGTATTCTTACATCCCAGTGGCATCTAAAGGGCGATATCAAGAAACTTTACGATCTTTTTGTAAAGGATGCCTTTTCGGATACCCACCCAATTGTGCAAAGATTTGAGCCTACAGGCAGATTGCTTGTTTCAGGGCAGGGTCTATCTGTAAATTTGCAACTTGAAGGGGATCTTTCCTTTGGTTCAAAGGATTTTATCAAGGAAATAGTTGCCAGGCTGTCCTATCCTCTTAAAAAGGGCCGATGTGAGCAGGGTTCTGTAAGCTGGAAGGCCCTTTTTCTGTCCCCGCTTTTACCAAAGGAGGTGTTTCGTGCTCCTTCAAAGATAAGGCTTAAGGGAAGGAGCCTGCCTGTTCGCCTTTGCAGGAATCGGGCAAGTCTTGGCCCTGTTGCCCTGGATCTTGGAAATGGAACCATTAGCCTTGAAGAGGCAGCCTTTTTCTTTTCACGCGGAACGCTAAGACTCAAGGGTATAGACATAGAAAGGCTTCATGTCCATCAGCTATTAAAGGATGTGCCTGTTTCTGTTACCATTGAAGGTTCCTTGCCAGAGGCCTCATTTCAGGGACAAAGGCTTGTCTTTTCAGGAAGCCTTACAGTGAAAGTGGCAAGGGGCACCATGGAGATAAGAAACATCTGGGTAGAGCCCTATGCCCCCATATTCAGGTGGGGCGCTGATATATTCTTTAAAAATATCAATCTCAGGGTGCTAACAGAAAACACATCTTTTGGCCTCGTAACAGGTGCGGTCAAGGGATGGATAAAGGACCTTGTCATGAGCGGTGGGCAGCCAGAGGCCTTTGATCTCAGGATAGAGAGTGACGAATCCTCCAAGGAGCCCAAGAGGATTAGCATCAAGGCCATTGAGAACCTTTCCATCCTCGGTGGCGGAGGAGGCTCCATTTCCTTTTTGGGGCAGCTTTTTAAGACTTTTTCATACAGCAAGATAGGCATTTCATGCAAACTTTCAAATGACGTGTTTGAGCTCCACGGGTTGTATAAAAGGGGAGACAGGGAATATTTGATAAAAAGGGGCTTTTTTGGAGGGGTCAATGTGATTAATATGAATCCACGAGGCAGAATAAGTTTCAGGGACATGCTTGACAGGCTAAAGAGGATTGGCCAGTCTGGCAACAGCAAGATGGAGGTAAGGTAAATGAAAAGAGACATTAAGCAAAAATTTTGGATGTCAGCGGTCTTGTTTCTGATTACCGCCTGTGTAACAGTGAACATCTATTTCCCTGCCGCAGAGGTGAGAAAGGCAGCCGAAGACATCGTAAAGGACGTAAGACAGCAGCAGGATAAAACCAAGGAGCCATCAACTGGCTCTCCAACATCTTGGCTCTTTTCCGTTCCAAATGCCTATGCAGGCGGGGAACTTACGGTTTCAAACGCCACCATCCGCCAGCTCAAGCAAAGGATGAAAAACCGTTTCCCTGCCCTTTCCCCTTTTATGACAAAAGGCCTTGTGGGAGAGGGACTTAACGGACTTTTGTCCATAAGGAGCCTTTCCGGCCTTGGCCTAAAAGACAAGGCAAAGCTGAAACGTTTGGTGGATGCCGAAAACAGAGACAGAATGGCCCTTTACAGGGCTGTTGCCCAGGCCCTCAACATACCTTCCTCGCAGCTTGTGCGGGTCCAGTCCATATTTGCCCAGCAGTGGCAGTCAACTGCCCCAAAGGGCACCTTTATAGAAAAGGCCCCTGGAAAGTGGGTTAGAAA
>JALSQG010000003.1 GCA_026985565.1 Deltaproteobacteria bacterium | reverse complement strand
TTTTAACCCAAATTATATATTACCTTCTTTTAAGACTCAGGTGTTTGTAGTTCATGGCCAACCTCCACAAAAATGTGATGGCTTCTCAAGAAGGTATTTACATATGAGTCATGGCTTTTTAGCTCTATTTAACGCATTCACCACCCATAGGGGCTGTGCACTTGTTTTTACGAATTTAGGATTTAATACTATAATGAATAGGAACCCAAAAGCGTGTTGACCCCAACCAAGCTTCAGCTAAAAGTTAGACAGCCTGAAGAAGGCTACCGCTTTTCAGTAGACTCGCTTTTACTTGCAGATTTTGTAAGGCTTAAGAAAAGGAGCAAAATCGTTGAATTTGGGGCAGGATGCGGCATAATCTGTCTCATTCTTGCCAAAAGGTTTCCTGAGTGCACCTTTTATGCAGTAGAGGTGCAAGAAGAACTTTACCGGTTTCTTGAAGAAAACATTGAAAAGAACAGGATCCATAACATCACCCCACTTCTTGCAGACATAAGGGATCTGCCATCCCTTTTCCCTGCCGGATCATTCCATCATGTGGTCTCAAATCCACCCTTTAGACGCCCTGATACAGGAAGGCTTTGCCCTTTGTCCCAAGAAGCCCTTGCAAGACATGAGATACTCATAGACATGGACCAGATAATAGATTCAGCAAGATTATTGCTTAAAACAGGAGGGCGCTTTTCTGTTATTTATCCGTCAGAGCGAACAGCTGAGCTCATCACTGCCATGAAAAGGGTGCGTCTTGAGCCAAAAAGGCTTTGTTTTGTACATCCTGGCCCTGAGCGACAGGCAAGGCTTGTAATGGCAGAAGGGATAAAAGATGCCAAGGCTGAGGTAAGGATATTGCCACCTATTTTCATCAATCAATAGTTTGACACCTTTGAGGATGCCAGGTAATTTTAAGATCTCCATTTTGCAGGTAGCTGGCCTTGCCCAAATCCCATGGGGCATACTTGGCCGGTTCTCTTTTGAAAGGAAACGAATATTTTTATAAGTTCAAGCGGTATGTCCTTATTTCTGTTCTACATCCACAAGACCAATCACCAGCTAAGTGGTTAAAAGGGAGGGACTTTTACCCCATGTATAAACGACATATAATCTCCATTCTCATAATTTGTGTAGCGTTTTTACTGTCTGCATGTGCCCCAAAAAGAAGACCAGCAGCATCTGCCCCATCACTGACACCAAAACAGAAACAGGTGTTAAGCAAGCTTAAACAATCAGGTGAAAGGACGCAAAAGATCAAAAAGGATCTAAAGGAACTATTTCCTGAAGCAGGCACCTGCCCCATAGACTCCTCCAAGGTTGATCCAGATTCTGACCAGGGAAAGCTGGACATGGCCCTTGAGCTTTGTAAGCTTTCCCAAGACCTTTGGGAAGGAGGCGACAGGGAAGGAGCAATAAAGGTACTCGATGATGCGCTTGGACTTGTGCTCAGCGTTTCAAACGACGATGAAGACCCGGACATAGAACAGCAAAAAGATGACCTTAGATTCCTTATAGCAAAGAGAATACTTGAGATACACACATCAAGACTAAGGACCACAAAAGGACTCAACAATGCCATACCTTTAACTGTCAACAAATATGTAAAAAAGGAATTGGAGCTGTTTCAGGGTAAGAACAGGGCCTTTTTCCTTGCGGCATACAAGCGTTCTGGAAGATACAGGCCAATGATCGTAAGGGAGCTTAAAAAGGCAGGGCTTCCAGAAGAACTTTCCTGGCTGCCCTTGATTGAAAGCGGCTTCAAGATCAGGGCGCTTTCAAGGGCAAGGGCCCTGGGGTTGTGGCAGTTTATCCCTTCAACCGGCTATAAATTTGGCCTCAAAAGAAATGTTTGGATAGATGAAAGGCTCGATCCTGAAAAATCCACAAGGGCAGCAATTGCATATCTGACAGAACTGCATGAAATCTTCGGTGACTGGTCCACTGTGCTTGCAGCTTACAACTGTGGGGAACGGACCGTACTAAGGGCTATAGACAAGCAAAAGATCAACTACTTGGACAACTTTTGGGACCTTTACCTCAGGCTTCCAAGGGAAACTGCCAGGTACGTTCCAAAATTCTTGGCAACCCTTCTTATTGTGAAAAATCCCCAAAAATATGGTTTTGATCTGGAAGATCCAGATCAACCAATCCCTTACGAAACGGTTGTTGTTAAAAAACAGATGAAACTCTCTGACATAGCCGCTGCCATAGGGGTCAGCCCTGAAACCATGATGAATCTGAATCCAAGCCTTAGATACGGGGTCACCCCAGACACCAGTTTCACCTTGAGGGTGCCAAAAAGATATGGAAGGGTCCTTCTTGCAAGACTCGACGAGATCAAGACATGGGTTCCACCTAAGCCCACTTATAAAAAACGCATTCGCTACGCCAGAGCAAAAAGATATATCAGGCACAGGGTAAGAAGAGGTGAACACCTTTCCTTGCTTGCAAAGCGCTACCATACCAGTGTCAGGGCCATTAAACGTGCCAACAGGCTTAGATCCAACAGGATAATGGTTGGCCAGGTCATAAAGATCCCTACTGGCAGGACCTATGTCAAAAGAAGGCACAGAAAAGCGACAAGGGTAAAAAGATATGTGGTGAAAAGGGGTGACACCCTCTGGGAGATTGCAAGAAAATTCAACGTATCCGTCTCCGCACTTAGGAGGATAAACAGGCTTGGATCAAACTGCCTCTATATAGGGCAGGTCCTTGCCATTCCTTCAAGTGGATAAGGGAAAAGGAGTTTTTCAAGTGGACAGGCCCAAGGTAATCCTTAATGAAAAGGAAATCGATCGGGCGCTCAACCGTATGGCCCATCAGATTGTGGAAAGAAACAAGGGCGTTAAGGACCTTTGTCTTATTGGCATTCGCACCGGCGGGGTTCCAATTGCCTACAGGATACAACAAAAAATAGAAAATATAGAGGGAAAGGCCCCACAGGTAGGCGTTCTTGACATAACCCTTTACAGGGACGATTGGAGCAGCCTTGGGCAACATCCAATTATCAGAAAGACAGAGATTCCCTTTCCCATAGACGACAAGGTCATAGTCCTTGTTGACGATGTTATCTATACGGGCCGGACCACGAGGGCTGCCCTTGATGCAGTAATAGACTATGGAAGACCGAGGAGGGTCCAGCTTGCAGTGCTTGTTGACAGGGGCAGAAGGGAGCTTCCCATTCAGCCAGATTTCTGCGGTGTGCGTCTATCCACTTCGAAAAACGAACATGTAAATGTCTATCTGAAGGAGATAGCAGGAGAAGACAAGGTCCTTTTGGAAAAGGCGAACCATGAGTAATGAAAAAGGCCACTTGGTCCGTCCGGTTGCCGTAACAATGGGGTGTCCGGCAGGGATTGGACCAGAGGTGGTCTTAAAGGCCCTTCTTGATCCGTCCCTTGACGAGAGGGCCGTTGTGGTTGGCGATTCAAATATCCTTAAAGAGGTTGCCAAACGGCTTAAAATAACTGGTGTGAAGATAAGGAGCTGGAAACCTGGCCTTCCCCTTTCTATGTCAAAAGGTGTTATCGACTGCTTAGACGTCAGCCGACTTTCCCTATCTGACATAATCCCTGGTATTCCTACCAAAGTCACAGGCAGGGCATCCTATGAATACATCACCCATGCCCTACAGATGGTCCAAGATGAAAAGGCGTGCGCCATGGCAACAGCCCCCATAAGTAAAACAGGGCTTCGCCTTGCTGGCATTGGTTTTCCAGGACATACAGAGATTTTGGCAACCCTTACAAATTCAAGCCAATATCTCATGATGATGGCAGGCAGCAGACTAACAGTCACCCTCTGCACGATACACGTTCCCTTGAAAAAGGTATCCGCACTTCTTGATCAGAGGTCAGTTTTAGAGACCATAAAACTTACTTGGCAGGCCCTTGTGACAGACTTTGGCATATCCAGAGCAAAAATAGCAGTCTGTGGCCTTAATCCCCATGCTGGAGAAGGCGGGATGTTTGGAGATGAGGAAGAGGAAATCATTGCTCCTGCTGTGGATATGGCAAGAAGCCAAGGGATCAATGTAACAGGGCCGCTTCCTCCTGACACCGTCTTTTATCATGCATCAAAGGGGGCATATCACGCAGTTGTATGTCAATATCATGATCAGGGTCTAATCCCATTTAAGCTTCTGCACTTCAGAGACGGAGTGAATGTCACCTGTGGATTACCAATTGTCCGGACTTCTGTTGATCACGGAACGGCATATGATATTGCCTGGAAAGGCCTTGCAGATCATGAGAGCATGAGGCAAGCCATAAGCCTTGCAAAGGCCATCTATGAAAACCGTCTTGCAACAAGAAAGGGCTGATTCGTGTCTTTTAAAGCAACCATTTCCACAAACGAAGGGGGCGAGGCGGTCCTAAGAATCAGAAATCTCAAAAAGAGCTTTGGGAAAAGGCAGGTCCTTAAGGGTATTGACATAGAGCTTAAAAAGGGGCGTTGCCTCGGACTTCTTGGTCCAAACGGTGCAGGTAAGACAACCACCATCAGGATACTTCTCGGTCTCGTAATACCTTCTTCCGGACAGATAGAGGTTTTTGGCAAGGCATATCCTTCGGCCATAAGAAAGGTAAAATATCAAATTGGTGTGGTACCCCAGACAGACAACTTAGACCCTGACCTTACCATACTTGAAAACCTGCTCGTCTATGCAAATTACTTCAAGATACCGAGAAAGGTTGCAAAGGAGCGGGCTGAAGAACTCCTTGACTTCTTTGCCCTTAAAAGCAGACGGGATGAGATAATCCAGAACCTTTCTGGCGGTCAAAGAAGGAGGCTCCTTCTTGCCAGAGCCCTCATAAACCGCCCTACCCTTCTCATCCTGGATGAGCCCACAATAGGCCTAGATCCCCAGGCCCGTATCCTTATGTGGCAGAGACTTGAGGCACTCAGGGAAAACGGTACCACCATGCTCCTTACAAGCCACTACATGGAAGAGGTGTCAAGGCTTGCAACTCAGGTAATAATAATAGATAACGGAAGGGCAATTGCCAGGGGCAACCCCAAGGAGATAGTTGAAAAGATGCTTGGCATGGAGGTGATAGAATTCAGCGCCGAGCCTGCAAAACTTAAGGATCTTGCCAAGCGCCTTAGGAACTGCAATGTCCAGACAGAGCAGGTGGGAGACAGGCTCTACGTTTATATAAAATCAGGATGCCAGGAACTTGATAAAGCTGCCTCATTCATGCCCCATGTGGTAAAAAGGCCGACAACCCTTGAAGATCTTTTTCTCAAGCTGACAGGTAGAACCCTTAGGGAGAATTGACCGTGTTCAGGGTGTGGTACAGAAATTACAAGGTTTGGCTAAAACACATCCAGGCAAGTCTTATAGGGAACCTTGGCCAGCCCTTTCTTTTTCTACTTGCCTTTGGCTTTGGACTTGGAAAGTCTGTGCCAGAGATAGAAGGAATGAGTTACCTGCAGTTCATCGCCCCCGGGCTTGTGACATCAGCTGTCATGTATTCTGCAGCCTTTGAGGCAACATACGGATCTTACACCAGGCTTTCCACCCAGGGTACCTTTGAGGCCATACTCATGACTCCCATAAGCGTTGTGGAACTTGGCCTTGGAGAAATCCTTTGGGGAGCTACAAAGGGTCTTATAGCAGGCA
>JALSQG010000002.1 GCA_026985565.1 Deltaproteobacteria bacterium | reverse complement strand
GCTGGTGCCAGGCCATGCTAAAATCGGACATAACAAAAAGGCTTAAAAAGCTTCATCCAGAGTTTACGCTCTCCGAACTTCAGGAAATTGTCGATCTTGTGTTTGAGCAGATGGCCTTATCCCTTGAAGAGGGTCGCAGGGTGGAGATTCGCGGATTTGGTAGTTTCAGCCTTCACAGACAAAAGGAAAGAAGATTCGTAAATCCAAAGACAGGAGAAAAGACATTTTGCCCATGGAATTATCGTATTGTTTTCAGGCCAGGAAAGGATCTTAAAAAGGTCGATTCCTAAAAAAATGACTCTATAAGCTATCTTGCCCTTTAGCATCACCTATGAATATTGTGTGATTTGTCATTTCTCATTTAACAGCTCTTGTATGGATTTATTCCTACTCAAAGTCTGAACAGGCACCTTTGCCGCGTCTTAAGATTTCGACATTGTCATCTACCAAAGAGATAACACTTGATGGTTCAGGATTTATAATGCCGGCATCCACCACTATGGCTACCTGTTTGCCAAAGTGCTTTGCCATCTGTCTTGGATCTGAGAAAACCTCATCTCCTTGGGATACGGTTGTGCTTATGATTGGGTTGCTAAGCTGCCGGACTATCTCAAGGCATACAGGATGATCAGGGATCCTGATACCAACGGTCTTTCGTTTTGTAAGCATAATTTTTGGCACCTGTTTTGAGCCTTCGAGAACGAAAGTGTATGGCCCTGGGAGATATCGCTTTAAAATCCTGTAGGCCTGGTCTGAGACCCGTGCATACTGGCTGATGTCGCTTAGATCCGAGCAAATGAAACTGAAGGGTTGGCTCTTTGAGATCCCCTTGATCTGGTAAACTTTTTCTATGGCCTTTTTGTTGAATATGTCTGCACCCATTCCGTAACAGGTGTCTGTGGGATAGATGACCACTTCACCATTTTTAAGGGCCTCAACTATTTTCTTGATCTTTCTTGGCACCGGTCGTTCAGGGTCAAGTTCTATTAACATGTTATTTTATTCCTCCTTAGGGATTGACAAGTATCTTGTTTTCAAGGTAACAATTTTGAATCATCGTTCAATTAATCAGAGCGTACCAATAAGAAAGGCACTATTTTACCTGCTTAGGTCTTTAGAGAAGATAATCATGCATGTTTCTATGTGAAGAAAAAATCGAGGAGGATTCCAATGAAATTAGATCCAACAAAGATGAAAGACTGGGAAATAGCCGAGGCTGCTGCTGAGAACATGAAGACCGTTTATCAGCTCGGCGAAGAGCTTGGCCTCGAGAAGGAAGAGCTTTTACCCTATGGTCACTACGTTGCCAAGATAGATTATGCAAAGACCCTGGAACGTCTAAAGGATAGGCCTGACGGCAAGTACATTGATGTTACGGCAATCACTCCCACTCCCCTTGGAGAAGGAAAGAGTACCTGTGCTGTTGGTCTTATGGAGGGCCTTGGAAAGAGGGGTAAAAACGTGGTTGGGGCACTACGTCAGCCCTCAGGCGGTCCAACTTTCAACATAAAGGGGAGTGCAGCTGGCGGTGGACTTGCACAGCTTATACCCCTGGACAAGTTTTCGCTTGGCCTTACCGGTGACATCAATGCAATCATGAACGCCCACAACCTGGGTATGGTGGCGCTGACGGCAAGGATGCAGCATGAAAGCAATTACACGGATGAGCAGCTGGCACAAAGGGGGCTTAAGCGTCTTGATGTGCATCCAAAGAGTGTGGAGTTTCGCTGGATTATAGATTTTTGTGCCCAGGCCCTTAGAAACATAACCATCGGCATCGGTGGACGTATGGATGGCTTTACCATGCAAAGCGGTTTCAATATTGCGGTTTCTTCAGAGATTATGGCCATCCTTGCCATTGCTAATGATCTCAAGGACCTGAGAGAAAGGATAGGCAGGATAGTTGTTGCCTACGACAAGACAGGTAAGCCAATAACCACTGAGGACCTTGAAGTGGCCGGCGCCATGACTGCATGGATGGTGGAGGCAGTAAATCCGAACCTCATGCAGACCGTTGAAGGTCAGCCGTGCCTCATCCACGCAGGCCCATTTGCTAACATCGCAATAGGCCAGTCATCTGTTATTGCCGACAGGGTCGGGCTTAAGCTTGGTGATTATCTCGTTACGGAAAGTGGTTTTGGCGCTGACATCGGATTTGAAAAGTTCTGGAATCTCAAGTGCCGCTTTAGCGGCCTTAAGCCAAACTGTGCCGTAGTCGTAGCCACAATCCGGGCACTTAAGTGTCATGGCGGCGCACCGATCCCACGTCCAGGTCGCCCAATGCCACCAGAATATAGTGAAGAACATGTAGAGTGGGTGGAGAAGGGAACGGCCAACCTGCTCCATCACATAGAGACCGTTAAGAAGGCAGGAATCAATCCTGTTGTGTGCATAAACGCCTTTTACACAGATACCAAGAACGAGATCGAGGCGGTCAGAAGGCTCTGCGAACAGGCCGGTGCCCGTGTTGCAGTATCTGAGCACTGGCTTAAGGGTGGAGAAGGTGCCCTTGAGTTTGCAGATGCAGTCATTGATGCCTGCAACGAGGAAAACGACTTCAAGTTCCTGTATGATCT
>JALSQG010000001.1 GCA_026985565.1 Deltaproteobacteria bacterium | reverse complement strand
AGGTCTACTACTGAATTCAGATTCAAAAGAGCAGGGAGGAGTTATGTCAGCAAAGATCATTAGCGGTGTTGAGATAGCAAAGCAGATCAGGCAGGAGTTAAAGGACGAGGTCAAGGAGCTCAAGGAAAAACATGGCGTCACCCCAGGGCTTGTGACCATCTTGGTTGGGGAAAATCCTGCCTCGGTTTCCTACGTTACTGCCAAGCAGCGTACGGCTCACGAGCTTGGTTTTCACTCAATCCAAGATAATCAGCCAGAAGACATATCTGAAGAAGACCTGCTCAAGTTAATAGATAAATACAACAAGGACGAGGCCATTCATGGAATCCTGGTACAGCTTCCTCTTCCGAAACATATCGATGAAAGCAAGGTGCTTTATGCCATATCCCCAGACAAGGATGTTGATGGCTTCCACCCGGTAAACGTGGGAAAAATGGTGATTGGTGAGCCTTGTTTTCTCCCCTGTACTCCCCACGGAATCCTTGAGATGCTGATTCGTGCAAATGTTGAGACAAGCGGTGCCGAAACGGTTGTGGTTGGGCGAAGCAACATTGTTGGTAAGCCTATTGCCAATCTCATGCTTCAGAAGCGCCCTGGAGGAAATGCCACTGTTACCATCTGTCATACCCGTACCAAGGACATGGCATTTCATACCAAAAGGGCGGACATACTCATAGTGGCAGCTGGAAGGCCCAAGGTGATTACTGCTGACATGGTGAAGGAAGGGGTTGTGGTCATAGATGTGGGTGTCAACCGGATAGGAAAGACGCCAGAAGGGAAGGCCATCCTTTGCGGTGACGTGGATTTTGATGCCATAAAGGAAAAGGCCTCGGCTATCACCCCTGTACCAGGCGGTGTAGGCCCGATGACAATAACAATGTTAATGAAAAATACCGTCCAGGCTGCCAAGCAGTTTGCTGGCCTGGCCTGATTTTTAGGCCAGTTAAATCATTAAGGAGAATTTTTTATGGACACCAGCAAGAGATTTAAGAACGGAAACGGCGGATGCCCAAGTATCCAGTGTGAGGCAAACAGGGAAGTCCTGTGCAATGAATGTGCATCTGGCGTAATTACCGCTGCCCACAGGGTTCAGAACAGGAGTGTGGAGCCCTGTCTATTCGGTAAGGGTGGGACCTGTTGCAGAAACTGCAATATGGGGCCATGCCAGATAATCGAAGGCGTAGATGCCATGGTAGGGGTCTGCGGTGCAGATGCCTCCACTGTTGCAGCACGAAACTTCGCTCGGATAATAGCTGGAGGTGCTGCTGCCCACATGGATCATGGAAGGGGTGTTGCCCTTGCCTTTCTTGCTACTGCAAAAGGGGAGACGCCCTATGAGATAAAAGATGGCATAAAATTAAGAGATACGGCACTCAGGCTTGGTATTGACCCTGGGGAGAAGTCCAAGACGGATCTTGCTATTGAGGTAGGCGAAAAGCTTGTAAGCGAATTTGGCCAGCAGGAAGGTGTACTGTCTTTCATAAAAAGGGCGCCTCAGCCCAGGCAGGAGCTTTGGGAGAAGCTCGGGGTGACCCCAAGGGGTGTGGATCGTGAAGTGGTGGAGATGATGCACCGAACCCACATGGGTGTTGATCAGAACTACGAGAGTATTTTGCTTCAGGCCGCAAGGTGCGCCCTTGCAGACGGTTGGGGTGCATCAATGGTTGCTACCGAGCTTTCAGACATAATGTTTGGGACCCCGGTGCCCATCCGCACCAAGGTGAACATAGGTGTGCTCAAGAAGGATGAGGTTAACGTCACTGTTCATGGCCATGAGCCGGTGCTTGCAGAGGCCCTTGCCATGGTGGCAAACGACCCAGAGATCGTTGCCGAATGCAGAAAGGTCGGGGCCAAAGGGGTCAATCTTGCAGGGGTATGCTGTACCGGAAACGAGATACTCATGAGACGCGGGCTGCCAATTGCAGGCAGTTTTGTACAACAGGAGGTGGTCCTTGCAACCGGTGCTGTTGAGGCCATGGTGGTGGACGTACAGTGCATAATGCAGGGTGTATCCCCTGTGTCCAAGAATTACCACACACAGCTAATTACCACTTCTGAAAAGGCAAAGATAACAGGGGCCAAGCATGTTCAGTTCCATGAAGACAAGGCCCTTGACGTGGCAAAAGAGATCGTAAAAATGGCTATCGCCAAGTTCCCTGAAAGGGGCAAGTACTGCATACCAAAGCATGAAATGGATGTGGTGGCAGGCTTTAGCCACGAGACAATAAATTACATACTCGGTGGGCGTTTTCGAGCCTCATACAAGCCCCTTAATGACAACATAATCAACGGAAGAATAAGGGGAGTTGCTGCCATTGTTGGTTGTGACAACTACCGTGTCATGGATGAAGTGCATGTGGAGCTTGCAAAGGAGCTCATCGCAAATGATGTTCTTGTGCTCGTGACAGGATGCGCAGCGACAGGGATCGGACGTGCCGGACTCCTTTCTCCTGAAGCAATGGAAATGGCAGGTGACGGATTGAAGGAGGTCCTTGAGGCAGTGGGTTGTCCGCCGGTTCTTCACATGGGATCATGTGTGGACAACAGCCGTCTGCTTATCGCTGCCACTGAAATGGTGCATACTGGCGGACTTGGTAGTGATATCAGTGAACTGCCGGTGGTTGGTTGTGCGCCTCAGTGGATGAGTGAAAAGGCAGTTTCAATCGGTCAATACTTTGTTTCAAGTGGTACATATGTGGTCTTTGGGCCAAATTTCCCAACAACAGGCTCTAACGAGGTCACTGATTTTTGTTTCAATAAGATGAATGACATTTACGGTGGATGCTGGGATGTTGCCCAGGGGGCCAATGAGTTTGCAAACAAGATGATTGACAAGATAAATGAAAAGAGGAAGGCCCTTGGTCTGGATAAGAAGAAAGAGCGTGTACTCTTCGACATGGCCATGAGGCGTGAACTTGGCTCTGGCATCCCTGGAATGGGTTGTTCGCCTGGCGGTCACAGTTAGAATCGGTTTTGTGCCAGCAGGTTTTTTTTTAGGGCCTGCTGGCATATCTATTCTGCATAAATCTTTTAAGGATTTGGAGTTGAGATAATGGCAAAAAGTGGTGCAATTTTGGTCCTTGGAGGGGGGGTCGCTGGAGTTCAGACAGCGCTTGACCTTTCCGAGCTTGGCTACTACGTCTATTTAGTGGAGAAAAAGGCGTCCATTGGTGGTGTCATGGCCCAACTGGACAAGACCTTTCCCACCAATGACTGTGCGTTGTGAATTCTTGCTCCCAAGCTTGTTGAGGCCGGTCGGTCTCCAAACATAGAGATTCTTACAAATGCAAAGCTTGAGGCCCTGGAAGGCAAGCCTGGCAACTTTACCGCCAAGGTTTACCAGGAACCGAGATTCATAAACGAAGATCTTTGCACGGCTTGCGGCATGTGCACCATGTACTGTCCAAGGCCGGTGGTAGATACCTATAACGAACGGTTGGATATAACTCGTGCCCCTCATATCGACTATGCCCAGGCCATCCCTTCCAGTTACTACATTGATGCAAAGGCCTGTCTAAGGGTAAACTACCAGACGTGCAACCTGTGTGCGCAGACTTGCACTGCCGGTGCAATAGACTTCACACAGAAGCCAAAGGAGCTTGAGCTTGAGGTTGGAGCTGTTGTTTTGGCCCCTGGCTTTGGAAGGGTGGATGAGAAAGTGCTGGAAAAGTTTGGCTACGGTCGCTTTCCAGATGTTCTCACATCTTTTGAGTTTGAAAGGCTTACCTGCGCCTCTGGTCCTACCGAGGGCCACATCGTCCGAATTTCGGATCAAAAAACACCTAAGAAAATAGCATTCCTCCAGTGCATAGGCTCGAGGGACGAAACGTGCGGAAACGGTTATTGTTCCTCGGTTTGTTGCATGTACGCAATAAAAGAGGCCTCAGTTGCAAAGGAGCATGAGCCAGACCTTGACATATCCATCTTTTTTATGGATGTCAGGACAATGGGCAAAGGCTTTGACGATGCCAGAAGGCGTGCCCAGGAAAAATATGGAATAAACGTTATTCGGGCACGTGTTCCTCGGGTTGATCAGGTTGATGGAAAACTTGCACTTACATGGACAACCGGGGACGGTGAGCATCATTCAGCCCTTTTCGACATGGTTGTGTTGTCTGTGGGGCTTGAGTCACCCAAGGATGCAGATATTATCTCCAAGGTGGCAGATATTGAGCTTAATCAATACAACTTTTGTCGTACGTCAGTGGATGCACCTCTTGTGTCTTCTCGTCAGGGAGTGCTGGTTGCCGGTGCATTCCAGGGGCCAAAGGACATCCCCGAGTCTGTTACCCAGGCATCTGGGGCAGCTGCAATTGCATCAGAGCTCCTTGCCGATGCAAGAAACACCCAGACAATAACAGTCACTTATCCAGATGAAGATAAGGCCTTGGAAGAGGAAGAGCCGCGCATCGGGGTCTTTGTTTGTCACTGCGGAGTGAACATAGCAGGAGTGGTAGATGTAAAGGCAGTGAGAGACTATGCAGGCACGCTTCCCGGGGTGGTCCTTTATGAAGACACCCTTTACTCATGTTCCCAGGATGCCCTTAAGTCCATTGCTGAAAAAATAAAGGAAAACAGACTAAACCGTGTGGTCATCTCTGCGTGTTCGCCACGCACCCATGAGCCTCTTTTCCAGGAGACCTTAAGGTCCATAGGGCTTAATCCTGCGCTTGTAGAGATGGCCAACATAAGGGATCAATGTGCATGGGTTCATGCCCAGGAGCCGGAAAAGGCGACTGAGAAGGCAAAGGATCTGGTGCGCATGGCAGTTGCAAAGGCAAGGCTTTTGTCGCCCCTTGAACAACCAACAGTGGATGTGACACCATCTGCCCTTGTGATAGGTGGAGGGGCGGCTGGCATGTCTGCCGCACTTTCAATAGCGGATCAGGGCTATAAGGTAACCTTGGTTGAGAAAAACAGACAGCTTGGTGGCAATCTGAAAAGGCTTACCTGGACCTTGGACGGCCAGGATGCAGCCAAGGTCCTCAAAGATATGGTCAAAAAGGTAAAGGGGCACAAAAATATAGAGATTCTTACAAATGCAGAGGTTGAATCGGTATCAGGCTATGTTGGAAACTTTACCAGCACGGTAAGTCAGGGTGGTAAGACAAAGATGATTAACCACGGTGTGATTGTGCTTGCCACTGGTGGTCGGGAGTACAAGCCAAAGGGTTACGCCTATGGGGATAGCAACCGGGTCCTCACCCAGCTCGAGCTTGAAGAGAAGCTTGCAAGAGGCAAGGGGTTCTTACGAAATGCCAAAAATGTGGTGATGATCCAATGCGTGGGATCAAGGGGTGACGACATGACCCACTGCAGCAGGCTTTGTTGCACCCAGGCAGTGAAAAACGCCCTGAAATTAAAAGAGGTAAAGCCTGATATAAACATATATGTGTTTTACCGCGATATGCGCACCTATGGTTTCTATGAAGACCTTTACAGAGAGGCAAGAAAGGCGGGTGTCAAGTTCATTCGTTACACACCTGATAGAAAACCAGAGGTCATAAAACAGTCTCGGGGCATAAAGGTGCGCGCCTTTGATGAATTGATTGGTGAGGATATAGAGATTCCGGCAAATCTCGTTGTGCTCTCTACAGGTATAGCCCCTGGTGACAATGAGGAGCTTTCAAAGATTATCAAGGCCCCACTAACCTCGGACGGTTTCTTCCTTGAGGCCCACGCCAAGCTCAGACCGGTTGAGGTGGCGGTGGATGGCGTTTATCTATGCGGGCTTGCCCACGGTCCGAAGAGCCTTGAGGAGTCAGTGGCGCAGGCAAAGGCAGCTGCAGCCAAGGCAACCATACCCCTTGCAAAAGGAAAGGTTGCCGTTGCACCCATTGTCTCCAAGGTGAATCAGGACATTTGTATTGGATGCGGCATATGTGAAAGCCTCTGTCCATTTAGTGCCATCACCTTGCAAAAGGTTGGTAAAAGGAAAAAGGCCCAAACCATCACGGCCTCCTGTAAGGGATGTGGGATTTGTGCCGCCCATTGCCCAACCATTGCCATATCTATGGGTGGGTTCACCGATGAGGCCATAATGGCACAGATCCATGCCTTTTCTCCAGACGGTTGCGAGGAGGCCTAAGGCATGGTGCAGGAAAATGTAGTGGAAAAGGAGAAAGAAATGGCCCAGAAGGGTTTTGAACCAAGGATATTGGGGTTTTTCTGTCACTGGTGCTGCTATGCTGCTGCAGATTCAGCCGGTGTCTCCAGATACCAGTATCCCCCAAACGTGCGTGTAATCAGGGTCATGTGCACAGGGAGGATAGATACACGCTTTATTCTCGAAGCCTTCAGATGTGGTGCTGATGGCGTTTTCACTGGTGGCTGACACCTTGGCGAATGTCATTACCAGTCTGGTAATTATGAGGCAATGATAGTGGCAGAGACATGCAAACAGTTCCTTGCCGATTGCGGAATAAACCCGGATCGTTTGAGCTTAGAATGGGCCTCTGCTGCCGAGGCACCCCGTTTCGTCGAGCTTATTACAGGTTATGTCAATTCCATAAAGGAGAAGGGAGAGCTTGGCAGCGCTGATGATGAGGCGGGTGAAGCAACCATCAGAAGAAGGCTGAAGGCCGCAGTAGTAGCAGCTCAGGCCCGAAAACCGAGAACCGCCCTTGGCAACCTGTCAAAGAGGCTTCACAAGGAAGGGGATTTTTCAAAGGATGCCATATCAGAAGGGGTCTCCTCCAAGATCCTTCCAGCACTCAGGGCAGAGCGGATAAAAGAAGAGTTGTTGCTGGTCCTGAAGGAAGGGGAAAAGGATCTTGATGAGCTCTCCAGTGCCCTTTCAGCAGCCAAAGAGGAACTTGAAAAGCCTCTTGCCCAGTTACAGAGAAAGGGCGTTGTGGAAGAAAAAGAGGGTAGGTTTCAACTTGCAGAAAAGTAACAATATGGCAATGGGTATAATGATATGACTGTTCAAGCAGCAAGATTAAACAGGGATTTTATAAAGGACATAGTCTCCTATGAGGGCTGTGATACTGCTGCCATGTGTTATGCATGTGGTGCATGTAGCGGTGTATGTCCTGTGGAAAAGGTTGTGGATGATTTCGATCCGAGAAAGATAGTGCACATGGTTGGCCTTGGCATGGAGGATGTGCTCATGACTGGAGAGACTATCTGGGCATGCTCCCAGTGTCAGAGCTGCATCCCGGTTTGCCCACAAAATGTGCGCTGTGCTGACATTATAAAGGCACTGAGGGATGAGGCACTTAAAAGGAGTGTTGTGGATCGTGAGCGTCTTAAAGAGCTTGGTCTTTTTGCAGTGGTTGATCCTGGAAAGTGCGTTGCTTGTCTAACATGCGTACGGCTCTGTCCCTTTGGCGCACCGTCCATGGCGGATGAGGGTTATGCCGTTATCGAGCCAGGGCTTTGCCACGCTTGTGGCATTTGTGTGCTTGATTGTCCGGCCCAGGCCATAGAACTTGCGCCATCTCTCGAGGCAAAGGGGGCAAACAGATGAGCAATATAAAGGGCTTTTGTTGTAATTATACGCTAAGTGTGGATCTTGACGCCCTTAAGAAAGAAGGCTTGGTGCCAGAAGGCCTGGAAATAGAAAGGCTTCCATGTACGGGTCGTTTGGAGGTGCCTGAGCTTCTTGATGCCTTTACAGAGGGTGCGGATGCGGTGTTCGTTGTGGGGTGTCAGGTTGATAAATGTCACAATCTTTCCGGAAGTTATCGGGCTTCCAAGCGGGTGAAATATGCCAAGAAGATATTGGAGGAACTTGACATGGACCCGGGCCGCGTTGAGATGTTCTTTGCTGATCGCGGCGAGACAGAGCCTGTTGTAGAGGCAGCAAGGGTAATGTCTGAGCGGGCTTCCAATTGATACAAAAGATCAAAGAGCACATCGCTTTTGGAGTAAATTCATATGATTATAGCAGAAAGAAAACCCATGAAAGAGTTGCTCAGTATGGTTTCCGGGGTAAAACGTCTTCTGATCGTGGGCTGTCGCGGTTGCGTTGCGGTTTGCTCAGCAGGCGGAGACAAAGAGGTTGCCATACTTGCAGCAGCACTAAGGCTTGGGGTCAAAAGGGCAGGCGGTGATATAGACATCCAGCAAGACACCCTTATTCGTCAGTGTGATCCCGAGTACATAGATCCTCTTAATGAAAAGGCATCTGGCTTCGATGCGGTCTTGTCCATGGCCTGCGGTGTGGGAGTCAATTTTGTGGCGGACCGCTGTCCGGGTGTTAACGTGTTGCCTGCCTTGAATACCACTTTCTACGGTGCAAATCTTTCGAGTGGTGAGTGGAAGGAGATGTGTGCCGGATGTGGTGCATGTGTTCTGCATCTGACTGGCGGGTTGTGTCCTGTTGCAAGGTGTGCCAAAAGCCTCTCCAATGGACCTTGTGGCGGTTCCCAGGGAGGCAGATGCGAGATAAACCCGGATGTGGCCTGCATCTGGCAGCAGATATATGACAAAATGTCCAGCATGAACAGAAAAGAAGAGTTAAGGCAGATAATGCCCATTCGCGATTGGGCAACGGCCGGACATGGGGGACCACGTCGGAGAATAAGGGAGGACTTGCTACCGTGATGGCTGGAAGCAATCTTGAAAATGTGCTTCGTTCTGGGACCTTTGCGGTTACAGGCGAATTGGGGCCGCCAAAAAGCGGCGATATGGAGGCTGTAAGAAAAAAGGCGCGGATACTCAAGGGGCATGTTGACGCGGTAAACATTACAGACTGTCAGACGGCCATAGTGAGGATGTCGAGTCTTACAGCTGGCCTGATAGCCCTTTCCGAGGGCGTTGAGCCAGTCATGCAGATGACATGTCGAGATCGTAACCGTATCGGTATGCAGGCAGACATTCTTGGCGCTTCAGCGCTGGGAATAAAGAACCTGCTCTGCCTCACAGGAGACCATCAAAAGTTTGGTAATCACCCCCAGGCAAAGGGCGTCTTTGACATGGATTCCATACAACTTCTTCAGATGGTCAAGGGCATGCGGGATGAGAAAAGGTTTCAGTGCGGGGAGGAGATAAAAAAGGCAGAGCCAAAGCTCTTTCTTGGTTGTGCTGCAAACCCCTTTGCCGATCCTTTTGAATTTAGGCCTGTAAGGCTTGCCAAAAAGGTGGATGCAGGTGCCAACTTTGTTCAGACACAGATCATCTACAACGTGGAGAAGTTTCGCAAGTTCATGGAGATGGTTTGTGATCTTGGGCTCGATGAAAGGTGTTTTATCCTTGCAGGGGTAACTCCGCCAAAATCCCTGGGCATGGCAAGATACATGAAAAAGTTCGTCCCGGGGCTTGATGTTACTGACGAGGTAATCCAGCGTCTTCAGGACGCAAAGGACCAGAAAGAAGAAGGCATAGACATCTGTGTTGATGTGATAAACCAGGTGCGTGATATTCCTGGAGTGGCTGGCGTACATGTAATGGCCATAGAGTGGGAAGAGGCAGTCCCAGAAATTGTAAAAAGGGCAGGGCTTTCTGACAGGCCAGAGCCAAAAGGTGTAGAGCCGATCCTCACCTCCACTTCTGCAATAGAGGAGGCAGTTGATAAGGCCAGGAATGAGGCAAGGCTGGAACTTGAAGGACAGCTTGAAAAGGTAAAGGCAGAGGCGCAGGCCTCAAGAGAGCTTCTTGCCAAGGAGAAGGAAAAGGTTGCCTCTGAGATTTCAGGACTCAAGAAACAGATAGAAGAGGCAAAAAACATTGTAAGCAGTAAAGAGGCAGAGATCCAGAGACTGACTGAGGAGTTGCAAAGGGCCAAAAGGGCACTTGATGAGGCACATGCAGAAGGTGCAGCTCCCAAGCCAACATATGAAGCAGGAGAATCTGTAGCCATGGTTTCTTCAAGTAAATTGACTGCCAGGGAGCAGCAGGTGCTGGACTCCCTCAATAAGGGGCTGACTGCCCTTAAGGACGTCTTGGGCCTAAGTGACGCACAGTTTGAGGCCATGAGGCGCTTTCTTGAAGCCGAGTTCATGTTGCAGTTTGGTGCGGCAGCAGGTCAGGTCCCTGAGGCGGAGATTTCGCCTCCTCCGCTTGAGGCCGTAAAGGAGGCGCCTGTTCAGGAGGCCGCTCCAGAAGAGATTCCTGAAGAAAAACCGGGAAGATCCAAGGAAGTCGTCAATCTTGTAGCTCAAGGCAATGTTGCCCTCCATGCAAAGGATTACAAGAAGGCGGTTGAGGTGTTCAAAAAGGCCCTTGAAATAGCCCCTGAAGACGAAAAGGCAAAGGAGGGGCTTGAGGAGGCAAGGCAGGCCCTTCAGGAAGAAAAGGAGGCTGCTGATAGGGCTGTAAAGCCAAAGGAGGTTGCGGGCCTTCCTCCATGTCCTGATGATATAGATCCAGATGAGTGGAAGAGAAAATGGGTCATTCGCTTTACTGCGCGCGGAAATGTAGCTCTCATGAAGGGCGACTATGAAACGGCAAAAAAGGAATTTCAAAAGGCCCTTGAACTTGATCCAGATTACGACAAGGCAAGGGATGGACTTAAGAGGGCAGAGGCCAAAGAGGATGTGTACATTCCTGAGGTCAAGCCAGGGGAACCAGTAACCGTTGAAGCTCCTGCCAAAGAGGCCCCCAAAAAAGAAGAAAAGGTAGAGGCCAAGGAAATACCTGTTGAAGAGGCCCCTGAAAAGAAGGAGGCCCCTGAGGCGAAAGAGGAAAAGGCTGAAGCGGTTTCTGAAAAAAGGGAAGCAAAGCCAAAAGCGAAAGTTGAGATAAGTGCCCCAACGGGTGAAGGAGTTGGAGATTTGGCTGTATCACCCCTTCCAAAGGATGAGCCTCCCCTTGAAGAGCGGGCAAAAGGCATTCCAGAGGAGGTTTACAAAGAGCCGTGTACTGGGGTCATTCAGAGCGTTACCATTGGAGATGGGGAGAAGGCCATCACTGTAGGCGGCGAGACAGCCTTGCCATTTCATGCGTTTGAGGGTGAAATTCCCAATTTGCCCAAGACGGCCTATGAGGTGCTTGATGCCCCGCCGGAGGAATGGCCAGAGGTGCTTTTGAAGCACTATTCCGATGTCATAAACGATTCTGCAGCCTGGGCCAGAAAGTGCGTAAACGAGTTTGGAGCCGAGGCCATATGCCTGTCTCTTGAATCCACAGATCCAAATGGAGCCAATGTCTCATCTGCAGATGCGGCTCAGGTTGCCAAGAAGGTTATTGAGGCAGTGGATGTCCCTATCATACTATGGGGTTGTGGCAATGCGGAAAAGGATACAGAGACCCTTAGAGAAATTACAAGTCTTGTTGAAAACAGGAACGTATGCATTGGTCCTTTAACAGATGCCAACTACAGGACTCTTGGGGCAACGGCAATGGCCTTTCAGTATCCAGTGGTTGCATCCACTCCAATAGATGTGAATCTCGCCAAGCAGTTGAACATTCTCTTGGAGAACCTTGGTGTCCACTTGGATCACATCCTCATGGACCCATCCATAGGTGCTGTGGGTTACGGGCTTGAATATACGTATTCAGTTATGGAGAGAATCAGGCTCGCTGCGCTAACTCAGCAGGATGACAAGCTTTCTCCTCCAATAATCTGTAACATTGGACGAGAGGTCTGGAAGGCCAAAGAGACACGGCTTCCCACAGATGCGGAGCTTGGTGATCAGGAAAAAAGAGGTGTGCTAATGGAGGCTATTACCGCTTCCACACTCCTTCTTGCTGGTGGTGAGTTGGCAGTATTGAGGCATCCAAAGGCAATCAATCTGACCAATGCGCTTGTTCAAGGGATGCTTTGATAGAAAAGTTAAAAAAGCAAAATAGAGTTTAATTTGTCATAAACTTAGAGAGGGAAAAACATGTCCAAAATTATCTGTTCAGCAGCAATAAGAGGTGCCCACAAGATTGTGGATATGGCCGAGGAAAAGTATGAAGAGGCCCTTAAAAAATATGGGCCTGAGCAGGAAGTGGCTTTTCCGAATACGGCCTACTATCTGCCCATCATCTACAGCATGTTGGGAGCCCCTGTCAAACAGCTTGGGGATATGAAGGATATATTCCAGGAGTGTAGAAAGCTTCTTCCTCCCCCAGTCAGTGACCACGTGTGGCTGCCCTACCTTGCACCTGCCCTTGATGCTGGTATGGCAACCTTTTTTGCTGAGGAGATGTTCGAGGCAATAAGATATATTGATGATCCTCAGTTCTACACCAAGACAGAAGATCCTCCAGCAAGTGGCAATTACTGGCTTGGGGCTGCCGATGACCTCATCTTCAGGAAAAGGGGTGTTGAGTTCGTTGATGGTACAGCCCCAGGTTTTGCAGCAATATTGGGAGCTCCTGCAGATGCGGAAGAGGCAGAGAAGATAGCCACTGAGCTACAGGAAAAGAACCTATATGTATTTTTGCACGACCAAACAGATGGCATCTATTTCCCGGATCAGCTTCTTAAGAGAAACATACAGATAGGTTGGTCCACAAGGCTTGTACCTTTTGGACCTACTTACACGTCTGCAGTGTTCGCAATCGGTTTTGCTTGTCGTGTCGCCTTGGCCTTTGGAGGCATTCAGCCTGGAGATTACAAGGCAAATCTTCTTTACAACAAGGATAGGACCTTTGCATTTGTGATAGCCTTTGGCCCTGTATCTGACGAATGGTATGCTAATGCGGCAGGCGCCATCAACTGGGGCTTCCCAACCATCTCCGATTGGGATATTCCAGAGGTACTTCCAACTGGTATATGTACGTATGAGCATGTGGTTAGCAAGGTCCCACACGATGAGATAGTCCAGAAGGCTATTGAGGTAAGGGGGCTAAAGGTTACGGTATCCAAGATCGACATCCCGGTCTCCTATGGTCCGGCATTCGAGGGTGAAAGGGTCAGAAAGGATGATCTATACCTTGAGTGCGGCGGTGGACGAACCCTTGGAGTTGAGGTGTTGGTATCCAAGGATATGGAGGAAGTGGAAGACGGGAAGGTGATTGTTGAAGGGCCTGAGATGGATGAGGTTGAAGAGGGTGCAAAGCTTCCCCTTGCCATTCTGGTAGAGGTAGCTGGAAGACAGATGCAGCCTGATTTTGAGCCCATCTTAGAGCGTCAGTTCCACCATCTCATAAATTATGCCCAGGGCATCATGCATATTGGCCAAAGAAATATCATGTGGTTGAGAGTGGGCAAGAGTGCCATTGAGAAGGGATTTAAGTTTGAACATATTGGAAGAATCCTTCATGGCAAGCTGCATCAGGACTTTGGCGCAATCGTGGACAAGGTCCAGGTGAAGATATACACAGAGGAGGAGAAGGTTAAGGAGATTCTTGAGCTTGCGAAACAGGTCTATGCCGCAAGGGATGAGCGACTTGGCTCAATGACTGACGAAAGCGAAGACATCTTTTACTCCTGCACCCTTTGTCAGTCCTTTGCTCCAAGCCATGTGTGTGTAATCACCCCGGAAAGGGTGGGCATGTGCGGTGCCTACAACTGGTTGGATGGTAAGGCCTCGTATGAGATAAATCCCACCGGCCCCAACCAGCCCATTGAAAAGGGCAAGTGTATTGATGAAAAGCTTGGTCAGTGGGAGGGTATCAACGAGTTTGTGAAGAAGGCCTCTCGTGGAAAGGTGGAACGAGTAAGTGCCTACTCTCTTATGGTTGATCCCATGACAGCATGTGGATGTTTCGAGTGTATCGCAACCATGTTGCCTATGTGTAATGGAATCATGATTGTCAACCGCGACTACATGGGCATGACGCCGAGTGGCATGAAGTTTACCACTCTTGCTGGAATGGTTGGTGGTGGTCAGGTTACCCCTGGTTTTCTTGGGGTTTCCAAACATTACATATGTTCAAGAAAGTTCATGCAGGCAGAGGGAGGACTCAAGCGGGTCGTTTGGATGCCAAAGATGCTCAAAGAGGAGCTTAGAGACAGGCTTGAGGAGCGGGCAAAAGAGATAGGTATTCCAAACCTCCTTGACCTCATAGCCGATGAGGAAGTTGGTGTGGCCGAGGACGAGGTGTTGAAATTCTTGCAGGAAAAAGGTCATCCAGCACTTTCCATGGAAAGCGTTGTTTAAGAGGAGAATAGAATCATGGGTCTGACAGGAATAGAAATCCTGAAGATGCTCCCCAAGAAGAACTGCGGGGAGTGCGGGGTGCCAACGTGTCTGGCCTTTGCCATGAAGGTGGCAGCCGGACAGGAGGATATTGGCGCATGCCCCTATGTTTCCGATGAAGTGAAAGAGAAGGTGGGCGAGGCCAGTGCGCCTCCAATTCGAACCGTTACCCTTGGAAGCGGAGATGCAAAGTTTGAGGTTGGTGGAGAAACATGCCTTTATCGTCACGAGAAGAGGTTCGAGCACCCAACAGGCCTTGCCTTTTTGGTCACAACGGCAATGAACGATGAGGAGGTCTCTGCACGCCTGGCCAGGTTCAATGGGCTTAGGTATGACCGTGTAGGCGTTGAACTTAAGGCGGACCTTGTGGCAGTGAAAGATGAAGGAGACAAGTCCGCCTTTGAGTCCTTGGTTCAAAAGGTGAGACAGGACTGTCCTGATGCGGCGATCATCCTCATGAGTGAGGATGCTGATGCCCTAAAAGCAGGCGCCCAGGTTTGCGGCGACCATAAGCCGCTACTTTATGCTGCAACCGCATCTAATATGGATGACATGGTTTCAGTTGCCAAGGAGACGGAGTGCCCCCTTGCAGTAAAAGGCGAGACCATAGGAGAGGCAGCAGAGCTGAGCGAGAAGATTCAAGGTGAGGGTCTTAAGGACCTTGTAATCGATACAGGTGCAAGGACCATCAAGGCGGTATTTGAGGATCAGGTGGTGTGTAGGAGGGCAGCAATCAAGCACAAATACAAACCCCTTGGCTTTCCAACCATCACATTTCCGTGCGAGATGGCAGAAGATAGCCTCACTGAGGCAATGATAACCTCGGTTCTCATTGCCAAGTACGCAGGCATCTGTGTGTTGTCTGACATTCATGGCGACATACTCTTCCCCCTCCTCCTTGAGCGGTTAAACATTTTTACTGATCCTCAACGGCCCATGGTGGTCCAGGAGGATATCTATCCAATAAACGGGCCTGATGAGAATTCTCCGGTCCTCATCACGTGTAACTTTTCCCTTACCTACTTCATTGTGTCAGGCGAGATAGAGGGTTCCAAGGTGCCCTCCTGGCTTCTCATCAAGGATACCGAGGGGCTTTCCGTTTTGACCGCATGGGCGGCAGGCAAATTCAGCGCAGATCTTATTGCGCAATTTGTCAAGAAGAGCGGAATTGAAGAGAAGGTCAAACACAGGAGTTTGATTATCCCTGGCTATCTTGCATCCATAAAGGGCGAGCTGGAAGAGGAACTGCCAGACTGGAAGATACAGATAGGGCCAAGGGAGGCAAGTCACCTTCCTTCTTACTTAAAAAGCTGGCAGCCAGAGGGCTGATAAACTACCAAAGGACGAGGAAGACATATGTACGTTCAATGCATAGCTGAAAGCATCAACATAATGGGTAAGCGTACTGGAAATGCCATGAGGGCACGGGATCCGAGGCCCATTGTAGAGATGGCACATGAGGAGGTGGCCTTTGGGGGCGACTATTTGGACTTGAACATTGGTCCTGCCAGGAAGGACGGGCCAGAGTTGATGCCCTGGATAGTCCAGGTTGTTGAGGATGTGACTGACTGTCCTCTCTCTTTGGATACCACCAATGCCGATGCCCTGATTGCAGGTATGAAGGTTGCCAAGAATCCCCAGCAACACATCATGAACTCTATATCTCTACAACCTGAAAGGATGAAAAAGCTCATCCCTGTTGCAGCAGAGACAGGTTGCTATGTGGTGGGACTGTTGTGGGGAGTTGACGGAATGCCCAGGGATTCAAATGAAAGGGCAGCCATGACTGTGGATCTCACCATGGCCATGAACGAGGCTGGCATTCCCAATGAGAAGATTTTGATTGATCCAATCGCTACACCAATCACTCTCGGCTCTGAACAGGTGATGAGCGGTATCGACTTTATGGCCATGCTTCCTGATATTGCACCTGGGGTCAAGAGTACTGTAGGATTGTCAAACGTTTCCAATGGGGTAGAGGCGCATCTGCGCCCATACCTTAACAGGGCCTATCTTGCCATGCTTATGAAGGTAGGTATCTGGTCAGCCATCGTGGATGCCTATGACCAGGAGCTCATGGAACTTGCTCATGGTGAACGGCCAGAACTGGTAAAACTCGTCCACGATATCATGGACGGCAATGAACCAGATCCGTCTACCCTTTCCGACAAGGAAATGGAGTACTATAAGACAACAAGGGTGCTCATGGGTAAGACCATATTTTCAGAGTCCTGGTTGGAACTTTAAAATTTAGGTCTCAAACGGTATGATGAAATGGTGGGTTCTTCCCACCATTTTTGTATGGAAAGGTGTCAAATGTCTGAAACGATCAAACTTGCACTGGACGGTAAGGAGATAGAGGCCCAAAAGGGTCAGACCATCCTTGAGGCTGCAAAAGAAAACGGGATCAAGATCCCCTCCCTTTGTTATCTTGAAGGGGGTAGAGAGTCTTCCAAACCATGTCTGCTCTGTATGGTTGAAGTGGAAGGTAAGGGCAGGGTCCGTTCTTGTAATACCCCTGCAGAAGAAGGCATGGTGGTTACTGTACGTTCCAAGGAACTCGATGCCTTCAGAAAGGAAAGGCTGACCATGCTGGCTGAGAGCCACTATGGTGACTGCAGGGCTCCATGCAACCTTACCTGCCCTGGTGGCATAAACGTTCAAGGGTATGTGAACCTCATTGCCAAAGGGGAGTACAAGGCAGCATTAATGCTCATAAAGGAAAAGAATCCTTTGCCTATTTCTGTGGGAAGGGTCTGCCCGAGATTTTGCGAGACGAGATGCAGACGCATTCTTCTTGATGAACCGATAGCCATAAATCATCTCAAGCGCTTTGTGGCAGATTATGCCTCTGAGGTGGGCTTTAGGGACGATGTTGTAGGAAAGCCTACTGGCAGGAAGGTGGCAATTATTGGAGGAGGTCCTGCCGGGCTTTCGTGTGCATATTTTCTTAGAAAACAGGGTCATGATGTGACCATTTTCGAGGCGGAGGAGAAACTTGGTGGCCTTCTGCGCTACGGCATTCCTGGCTATAAGCTTCCCAATAAGGAGGTTGACAAAGAGGTTCAGAATATCCTCAACCTTGGGGTCCATGTAAAGCTCAAAAAGAGATGGGGAGAGGATTTTACCATCCAGGATCTGAAGGATCAGGGCTTTGAGGCAGTCTTTATCGGAGTAGGTCTCTCCAGGCAGAAAAAGCTTGAGATAGAGGGTTCAGAGCTTGCAACCTGTGGTCTTAAGTTTTTGAAAGAGATCAACAGTGGAGGACGTCCCGATATCGGAGAGCAGGTGTTGATCGTTGGAGGTGGTGATATAGCTGTTGATGCAGCAAGGAGCGCAAGACGCCTTGGTGCCCAAAATGTAACCGTTATTTATCCAAGGTCGCGTGTTGAGCTCCCTGCGCACCAGCGTGAGATAGAAGAGGCAGAGAAGGAAGGTGTGCAGTTTTTTCTCATGGCAACGCCACTAAAGATTATCCAGGAAGAAGAAAGGCTCAAGGTTGAGATGGCCCGTACCATACTTGATGAGCCAGATGAAAGGGGGATCAGGCACCCGATTCCCATGCCTGGCTCCAGGCTTTACTGGACAGGTGATACAGTAATTTCTGCCCTTGGGCAGGAAGGGGATCCTACCATTCAGAGTTTCGGAAAGATAGAGGCAGCCATAACGCTTACTCCAAGAAAGACTATAAAAACCCATCCAAGCACCATGAAAACCAGTGTGGATGGAGTTTTTGCAGGTGGTGATGCGGCCACTGGTTCAAGGACCGTCATTCAGGCCGTTGCAGGTGGAAGAAGGGCGGCTGAATCGATACATGAATTTCTCATGAGCGAGAAGGCCGGTATCACCGAGGCCAGATTCAATTTCACAAAGGGGAAACGGTTTGAAGATGTGGATATGCACAACTTCGACGGGTACTCCATTCAGCTCAACGAGGTGATGCCATCAAGGCCTCCTGAAAGACGAATTGGTGATTTCGATGAGGCAAATCTTGGTTTTTCAGAGGAGATGGCCGTTAGGGAGGCAAAGAGGTGTCTTCAGTGCGGATGCCTTGGACTATCAAAGTGCACCTATAGAGAACTTTGCGTTGATTACAAGGTAAAGGCCAATGTGGCGCGCACGAGGCTAAAATATCCAGTTGATAGAAGTCATCCCTTTATAGTCATTGATGCAAATAAATGCATTGGATGTACAAGATGCGAAAGAAGCTGCCAGTACGGAGCCCTTGAACTTAATATCAAATGGGATGAAAAGGGTGGAGCCATCGAGGATGTGGCAATAAGGCTTAATGAAAAGTGCGTTTCATGTGGCGCTTGTGTAGATGCATGTCCGACAGGAACCCTTTCAAAAAAGGATCTGGTCATTCCTTTATTCCCGGAACAGGTAACCAGTGTAAAAAGTGTTTGTACCTATTGCGGAACCGGTTGCAGCGTGGATGTGGTATCAAAATATGGTGCAATCCTTGAAGTCAAGGCAGATTCTTCAAGGCCACCTAACTGGGGGCAGCTTTGTGTAAAGGGCCGTTTTGGATACACCTTTTACAGGCACGAAGAAAGACTCAGAAATCCTCTCGTAAGAGACAACATAGACGAGCCTTTCAGGGAGGTTGACTGGGACGAGGCCCTGCGGGTATTGGCTGCCAGATTCAATTCAATTAGAGACAACTTTGGCGCAGATGCCCTTGGCGTGCTTGCCTCATCCAGGTGCACCAACGAAGAGAACTACCTGTTGCAAAAGCTTGCCAGGGCAGCATGGGGGACAAACAATGTTGATAACTGTGCGCGGGTCTGACACGCGCCATCTGTCAGCGGTCTGCTGGCAACACTTGGAAGCGGTGCAGCAACCACCCCATTTCAGCAAATAATCGGTACGGATTGTCTCCTTATCTGTGGCTCAAATACCACAGAGGCACATCCCATAGTTGGGCTGAAGGTCAAGGAGGCTGCCAGAAGCGGCACAGATCTTATAGTCATAGATCCGAGGCGTACAGAGGTTGCAGCTATTGCGGAAAAGCAGTCAGAGGGAATATGGCTTAGGGTTGCTCCTGGAGGAAACATCCCACTTTTGAA